>NZ_CP151277.1:0-300000 GCF_046736325.1 Paracoccus sp. ME4 | reverse complement strand
CGCCCAGAGGATCGCAGAGCGTCCTTCATGCGTGACCAGTGCGGCGGACAGGTTGCCGAAGAAATCCTGCGGCGCGGCGGGGTCGTGCAGTGGCGCGGAGCGGCTCAGCTCGCCCGACGGCACGAAGCCGAATGCATGGGCGTCATAGCCCTCGTGACCGTTGACGGATTGGATCGGCGCGTAACGGACCTGTGCAATGCCCGGGGTCGCGCCCTCTGGCGCCTCGGCCTTGTAGAGATTATGCGCGGTGCGGACCGTTCCGTCCGGCTGACGGTATGCCGCAAACCCGGTCTCGATCCTTTCCCGAGGCTGCGCACCTTTGCCCTTCAGATGGTCCCTGGCATAGGAGGCTGCGGCATTCGATGCTGCGATCTCGCGGGACGCCGGAGGGAAGGGAATGAACTTCGTCATCTGAGGGCTCCTGGGGCACTGTTCAGGCTGGTAATATCCTGTGATCGACTTTAATCTTCGGATGCGAAAATGCACAGCCGATATTTCCGGAGAACACCATGGATTGGCTCGATCACCTCCGGGAAGGCCCCGGAAATCCCGAACGCATGACCGAGATCTTCCCTTGGGCGCGTGACATGATCGGCTGCCCGCATGATCCGGTCTATCATGCCGAGGGCGATCCTTGGACGCATACCTGCCTGGTGGCGGATAAGCTCGAGACCTCTCCGGGATTCACGGATCTTTCCCCAGAACGGCGCGAGATCCTGCGGCTGTCGGCGTGGTTTCACGATGTTGCCAAGCCGGCCACGACCCGGATCGAGTGGGATCCGAAGCAGATGCGTGACCGCGTCCGCCAGCCCGGACATGCCGCGCTCGGCGCCAAGATGGCCTGGGCCGGGCTGGTCGACGCCGGATACGATCCGATGATGGCGCGCGAGGTCCATGCGATGGTCTTCTGGCACCAGCGCCCGACACATCTTCCGGATCAGAACAACATGCTCAAGCGGGTCATCGAATTCGGCCACAGCGTCTCGATCACGGCGTGGGAGGATCTGATCCGCCTCTGCCATGCCGATCAGGATGGCCGTATCTGCCTGAGCAATGACGGCGCGGACCAGAACCTTGATCTGCTGATGCTGCATCTCGAGGAGGAGGGCCGGAATGTCGGCGTCATGCTGGACACCGCGCCCTGGCCCTTTGCCAGCGCCGCCGCCCGCCTGAAATACCTCATGGCGGACAATGGCGAAGCCTCACCGTTCTTCACCCCGCAGGAACCGGCCGGGTCCAGGATGGTGCTGATGTCCGGCCTACCCGGATCCGGCAAGGATACGGCCATCGCCCGGCACTACGGGCATCTCCCGGTGGTCTCCCTCGACCGCATCCGGGAAGAGCTGCAGATCGATCCCGCCGATCCGCAGGGACGCGTCCTGCAGGCCGCCCTCGAGGAGGCCCGGGTCCATCTCCGCCGGGGTGACGACTTCGTCTGGAACTCGACCGGGCTGAACCCGCTGACCCGAGGCAAGATCATCCGGACAGCGCTGGGCTACGATGCCAGCATCGAGGCCGTCTCCATGGACGTGCCGCTCGGTCTGGTCCGCAAGCGCAACCGCGAGCGGCAGGCCGCCGTCCCGGATTCCGTGATCGACAAGCTCGAACGCAAGCGCGAGCCGGTCACGGTCTCCGAGGCGCATGTGCTCTGGTCGATCGGTCCGGACGGGGAGAGGCGCATGGTCTTCGGGGCCGAGCCTGTTTCCGGGTCCCCCTGCCCGGCCATGTCCTGATGGTGTCCGGAATGCCCTTCCCGTTCAGGCTCCGAAGCCGTGCCGCCCCGCTGCAGGCATCCCGTAAAAGGGCACCTGACCCGGAGCCGGGCAGTCATTGGCAGGCGCTCCTTGCCGAGGCCCGCAATGGCTCACGCCTCTCCGGGTCGAGCCTGCACGGCGAAGTCCATTGGCGTGCGGTGGCCGCAACGGGCCTCCGGCTCCGCGCATTCCACCCGTCGGTGTCGGCGCGGCTGCTGCTCGCCTTCGGGATGCTGCACGACTGTAGGAGGGAGGACGAAGGGTGGGATCCGCAACATGGGTTCAGGGCGGCCGAGGTCGCCCTCACATCGCGGGCGCCGCGGAAGCTGATCGACCCGGAAGAGATCCGGATCCTGGCGAAAGCCTGCCTGCTACACGAGAAGGGAAAGACCGACCCGGAGGATCTCCGGGTCGGTCTTTGCTGGGATTCCGACAGATACAACCTGCTGCGGCTGGATATCCGGCCCATCCAGGAGCTGCTCTCGGCCGAGCTGGTCGAGGCGGATCACGAGCGGATGATCCGCCACACTATCCGGATGCTGGATGCGGTTCCGGAACGGGACGAGCTGATAGACCGGGCCGAGGCCCGGTGATCCCTCAGTGCCTGCCGAGATATGCGGCGCGGCGTGCCTCTGCGGCCTTCCAGGCGACCCCGACCAGGTCCTCGCGCGAGATCCCGATATCGGCAAGATCCCGGTCCGACTTTCGCCGCAGCCGCTCCAGCTCGCCATGGAATGCGTCATACTGGACGAGCAGGGAGAGGATCCGGGCCAGGAAGCCGGGGGCGCGGCGCGTCTTGGAAAGGCGCGCCAGGCCGGTGGGATTGGTGGAGATGGCGGTCATGATGCATATGTCCTTCGCAAATTATTCCCAGCCAACTTACCAGGCCGGTGCGACAGGGTGATGATGTAATTTGCGAAAGACTGCCATGCGATCACAGAATGGATCGGCACTCACGGAGACGGTGCGAGCTGGGCCACGGACCGCGATGGACCGGCCAGGTCCGCCACGAGCCGTAGGGCATCCGCCTTGTAGCGCCGCGCCTCCGCGATCGAGGCCATGCAGTAGGGGTTTCCGCGCGCGTCTTCCTCGAGGATGAGGAGATCGTGCAGCTCGGAGATTCTCGGATCGGTGTCGGAATGGATGAACATGGATGCGCTCCGCGCCTGGCCGGATAGGCCGTTGCCCCGTCCCGCGGGGAAAATCCGGATCATCTTATCAGTGATACCAGAGCGAATAATGCTTGCCAACTGGAACCTGTTGATTGCTGCCGCCCCGCAGGGCGGCTGCAGCGTGATAGTCCTCCGCGATGTATCCAGGCTGGAGCCCGCATCCATCGCGGTGGCTCGGTGCATCCGGGTGCGCCCGTCTGCTCCCAAGCTCGTCGCCTCGGCGATCCCCGCCCTTCAGGGCGGGGAAGATGTTGAAACGGGAATGGGTGCGCTCAGCCCCAGACCGACGTGAATTCACGCCACTCGCCCTTGCTCATTCCGGAAGTCTCGGCCGTGATCACCTCCCCGGCCAGGCGACGCTTGATCAGGTCGACGCCCTTGCCGGACAGCTGGACCGCCCCGAGCCGGTAGTCCTCGAAAGCCGAATAAGCGGCCGGCACCCAGTCCCGGACCAGCTCGCACATCTTCTCCGCATAGACGCGGATCTCGTATTGCGCATGGCTGTCGGCGCGCAGGCGAAGGAAGTTGAACAGGTTGTGCAGATCCGTCTTCCAATACCACTGCGTGTAGATGTTGGCCGGCAGATTCATTCGGGCGAGTTCGCGGGCCAGGCCGAGCTTCCCGCTCTCCTCGTCCGGCGTCAGCATGTCCTGGTAGCTGTCATAGGACCGCATCGCATCCTCTCGCAGGATGTCGAGCACGCGGGCCGCCTCCTCGCCCTGGAGCACCTGTCCGCGGCCCTGGTTGTTGGTGACCGACTGTGCGGCCAGATGCTCCGGCGCGGGGATGTAGAACTCCCGATCGAGGATCGAATACCGGGCGGAGTATTCGTTGACGTTCGCCATGCGGTGACGGATCCACTGGCGGGCCACGAAGACCGGCAGCTTGACGTGGAACTTGACCTCGCACATCTCGAACGGCGTCGAATGCCAGTGGCGCATCAGATAGCGGATCAGGCCCGCGTCGTCGGACACCGCCTTGGTGCCCCGGCCGTAGCTGACCCGCGCGGCCTGCGTGATCGCGTTGTCATCGCCCATGTAGTCGATGACCCGCAGCAGGCCGTGGTCGAGCATCGGATATGCGGTGTAGAGGTGCCGCTCCATCCCGGGGGAGACGGCGCGCAGCGTCTCCTGCCAGTTCTGACGGGAGGTTTCGATCTCCACGCGCTGATCGTCGGTCAATGCCAATGTCTGGTCCTCACATAGGTGCTGCTAAACGGGTTTGCGGGTATCGAACAAAACGTCGGCACGCTCACGCCGCCCACCCAGGCCGATGCAGATCGGACAGGTGCGGTAGCGCAGCGGGCTCATCGAGACGAAGAGCTGTCCGGTGCCGTGGCAGTGCCAGCAGATCTCGTAGATCCCCCGGCAGCCTTCGCCGCGATCCAGACGGGAGACCGGCTGGTGATCCCTGCCCCGCCGATGTCCGGCCGAATTGTCGGACATGGCGACGCCTCACGTTTGCGAAATACTATTCACTATAACGCGGCACCGCTATGGACTGCAATCTCATATTCGCATAATACTGCAAGCATCATGTTCATCAGGCATATCCGGTCACACCTTTCGCGGGACCGGATCGGCGACGATGAACGTTGTGCCGGTGCCGATATGATTTCGCATCATGTCGGCATCCTTGATCCGGAGCATTCCATGAATCCCCACCGCCAGAGTTTTGATCGCTGCCACCGGCGCATTCTTGACACCTACCCGCAAGGGGACGTCCGTGACGAAATCATGTCGATCTTCACCGCGCTCCGTGCGCGGCCGCTGTCGGAATGCGCGATGATGCGCATCTCGGACTTCGTCAAGGGCGACCAGGACGAGATGGTCCGGGCGATGGGTCGACTGATCTTTCTGGCCGGATGTCCGGAAGCCGTGCTGGATACCGGCGGGCTCATCATGGAGGGCGGGCGTCCGATCCGCCTTCCGGCAGAGGCCGTCTCCGCGGCGCTGGATGGGCGTCCTGTCACGCACCCCCTGACCGGACAGGTGCTTCGGAATGCGACCGCCCGGATCCAGCCATGCTATGATCTTCGCCCTGGTGCGTTCATCGACAAGCTCTTCGCGGAACGCGACCTGGCGCCCGGCCCGGGCCGGTCCGGCGTCCTGCTGCTCTGCCCGGATGACGCCACCGCCCATGCGCTTGCCGCACATGCGGGCTGGGCACTGACCACGGATGAGCGCCACGATGAGGACCCCGCCATCACCCGCGGCGCCATCCTTCGGGCAATGCGCGGTGGGGTGCCGGTCTTCGCCGCCATGGATGCGCTGCCCGATGGACTGGATTTCGATCCGGAGCTCGTCGCGCTCCACCCCGACTTCACCCTCGACGAGGCTCTCGGGAATCGCGCCAGGCGGATCCTGGACCGGATCTGCACCCGTGAAGGCCTTAGGCGTGAATCCATGAGGGGCGACGCGGAGCTTCTCGGCATGGCCAGCGCATTCAAGGTCGATGCGGATCATGACATCGTCTCGCGCGGCGGTGGCCGCTGGGCGATCAGCCGCGGGGGCGGGTCGACCCTGAACACGGACTTCGAATGGGAGCTCGAGCCGATGTCCTCCCGCCGCGACGAGGACTACCTCGCGCGCAACCGTTTCACGCTGCAGGAGGCCTTCGCCCACCTGGACGCCTGGCTGGCCCGCAACAAGGCACTGATCCCGGGTGCGTGAGACCCGACTGGCCGGCCTCTCGAGGCCGGCCGGCATGGATCAAGCGAAAATCGCCACCTGCATGCTCGCCGGAATGAGCCCCCAGAGCTCCTCGACATCGTCGTTGGAAACCGCGATGCAGCCCCGGGTCCAGTCGTGACTGTGAACCCCTTGGAACCCGTTGGGCTGACCATGGATGAAGATATCCCCTCCGGGAGAGCGTCCGCGCGAAGCGGCATAGGACAAATCCTTCCTCGATGGGTAACTGACGCCGAGTGAAAGATGGAATGCGGATTGCGAGTTCTTTCGGTCGATCCGATAGATGCCTTCCGGGGTCCGTCCGTCGCCCTGAAACCTCTTCGCTCCAACCGGCTTGAAGCCCAATCGCATGTCATAGCTCTTGATGAGCTTCCGATCCGGGCTGATCAATTCGAGCTTGCGCGCCGCCTTGCGGACCTGGATATGGCCGACACGTCCCGGCCCGGCCGCAAGGGCCAGAGAGGGCATCGCCAGCGCGCCGAGGGCACCGGCGCCCACCTGAATGAAGGTCCTTCTGCCAATCATCCGTCTAACCTTGTCTAATGAATCCGATTTTCTTTGCTCAGCGGTGGGGCTCAGGGAGCCGCCACACCTCCCAGTGACAGCTCGGGCTGGTCGGTCTCGAAGTCCTTGAGTTTCATCTGGATGCTCGTGCGTCCGCGATACTCGTTGAGTTCCAGCAGGCCGTAGGCGTTGACCGCGGTGCCGGCGGAAACCCGGACCCGGTCCGCGAACTCCCCTGATGCGGAATTCCACTTCATGGCGGACAGCTGCCTGCCGGCGGCACCGAAGACGACGCGCAGGTGCTTGTCCTTGACCGGCTGGAAGCTTTCAAGGATCAGGCCGGTGACCAGCACCATTCGGCCCTCGCAGCGCGCGACCACCGCCTCGTCGATCTCGTCGAGGCTGAGCACCTCGGCCGCGGCCTGCGCCAGACCTCCCGCATCGGTCGCGTCGAGCGCGCCTGCCGCGAGCTGCGCCTCGGGTCCGTCCGCATAGCGGATGTCGTCGATCATGAACTGGGGGTTGCTCTTGCCATTGAAGGTATTGATCTCGGCCGTGCCCAGAACCTCGATCGGCTTGCCGATGGCGGCCTCGATGCTGTCTCCGACAGGGGTTCCGACGACGCTCCAGATCAGCCCGTCGATCATGCCGCCAGGCGCCTTCATGGACAGTTTCATGTGCTTGTCCTTGATCACCCTGATCTCGGACAGGATGACCGGCCCGAGCAGCAGCCGCGGCTTCTCGTTTCCGTTCCCGAATGGGGCCATGGCATCGACCGACCGGATCGCGTCCAGGGACAGCTCCTTCAGTTCGACCTTCAGGTCACATGCGGACCTGATCCCCTCCCTGAAGTAGGCGGTCTTGCGGATCTCCGCATCCGCGAAGTCTATGAAGGCACCCACCTGGTCGTGTCGAAGGGTGAGGCCGCCGGCCGCGCCATGCCCGCCGCCACCCAGGATCAGACCAGCCGCCGAGGCGTCCTGGATGATGTGCCCGATGTTCACGTCGCCTACGGATCGCGCTGAGCCCTTGAGGTTTCCGTTGTGGTCGCGGGTGACCACGATGGCCGGCGCATCCTTGGCCTCCTTCACCTTGCCGGCGGAAATGCCCACGACCCCCTCATGTGCGTCCTCCACGATCGCCATGGCCAGACGGCGATCGACGCCGCCCCGAAAGTCCGCGAGCTGGGCGAGGGCCTCCTCGGTGACGCCGTCGGACAGTTCCTTGCGCTCGACATTGATCGCGTGGAGCGCGCCAGCCCGGACATCGGCCTGAGCCCGATCGCGCTCGATGAGGAGCAGGGCACCTGAATCGCTCGCCCCTACCCGTCCGCCGGCGTTGATGCGCGGACCGAGCACCCACCCGCAGGTCTTCTCGGTGATCGGATCGGAGGGATCGATGCCGGCTGCCAGTGCCAACGCGGCCACGCCAGGATTGCGACGCTTCGAGAGGAACTCCGTGCCCTTGTGGACGAAGGCGCGGTTGAGGCCATGAAGTTTCATCACGTCGCAGACCGTGGCGAGGGCCACCAGGTCCAGGTATTCCATCAGGTCGGGACGCTCTGCGGGGCGCCCGTCCCTGCCGTCGAAATGGCCGTCTCGGATCAGTTCGCGGACCACCCCCACGAAGAAGCAGAAGGTCACTCCGGCGGCGCAGAGGTGGCCGAGACCGGATGTATCGTCGAGCCGGTTCGGGTTGATGATGGCAAGCCCGTCGGGCAGCGTCCCGTCCTGGGCGGCATTGTGGTGGTCGATCACCACCATCTCGATGCCGGCAGCCTTCGCGGACGCCAGCGGCTCGAATGCAACGATCCCCGCATCGAGGCAGAAGATCAGATCGCAGCCTTGATCGCGCTGCATGGAGAGAAGGCCAGGCGTATTCGGTCCGTAGCCTTCCGTGATCCGGTCCGGGATTCTCAGAACGAAATCCTCATGCCCGCACCCGCGCAGGATCTCGATGAAGAGCGCAGCGGAGCAGGCACCGTCGACATCATAATCCGACCAGATGCCGATCCGCTGCCCTTCGCGGATGGCGCGAGCCGCCCGCCTCACCCCCGCCTGCATGTCCTTGAGCGTGTTCGGATCCGGCATCCAGTCGCGGATGCGCGGGCTTGCAAACCGTTCGTAATCCTCGGCCATCATGCCGCGGGCCGACAGGATCCGCGCCGTCAGTGCGTTCGCCCCCGCATGGCGCATCTCGGCTTCCAGCGCGGGGTCGATCTCGCCGACATTCCAGAGTCGACCCCTGAACGATCCGGGATGATTCGCTTTTTCATCTTGTTCAGGCATGCGGGCACGGACCTCGGCTGAAAATGTGAACTTCTGATTCATAATCGCGTGCTTTCCGGGGGCAGGCAAGGCGCGTATCAATATTTTATGTGGATTACTCTTGCAATAATGCGAATTTCCTATACTTTTACCAGTGCCCCGTCCTTGATTTTTTCTGAACTTACAGGTGGTAGGCATGGATGGCGGATACATGGGCTTGGCCCAGATGACAGACAGTCGGATCGAACTGTGTGATGGCAGGCTCTTCGACCCGTTGAACCCGGATCCCGCGCTGATGTCGATAGAGGTCATCAGCAACGCGCTCGCGCTCTGCACGCGGTTCGCTGGTCAGTCGCGGAGTTTCTACTCGATCGCGCAGCACTCGGTGCTGGTCGCGGTCCTGAGCGATCAGGATCACGAGGCGCAGCGTTGCGCGCTGCTCCATGATGCGGACGAGTGCTTCGGCTTGCCGGACCTCCCCACCCCCGTCAAACCCCTGTTCCCGGAGTATGTCGCCGCGCAGAAGCGCATCGGCGCCGCGGTTGACGCGCGCTACCGGATCAGCCCGGATCTGCATGCCCGTATCAAGCCTGCCGACCGCCAGGCACTGCTGATCGAGAAGCGCCGCCTGAAGGACCTGCGCAATGCGGGATACTGGAGCACATGGTCTGCCGGTGTGAGCCTGCCGGACTGGATCTCCATCGAGCCTCTCGGACCGGAACAGTCGCTCAGCCTGATCCGCTCAGCCTTCCGCCGCGTGTTTCGGGACAAGCTGCCGGTCGACAGGGACTGGATCCGCACGCGGCCGGGTTTCATCCTGGCCTGATCGGTCCCGATCACTGACCGTGGAGGGCGGGGGCGCTGAGCCTCCGCCCTTTTTCGTCCGGCGGGACCGATCAGGGCGTGTGCCGTGCATGAAAAAAGGGGCGCATTGCGCCCCTTCCCGTCCTCACCGGTCCCGGAGGATCACAGCCCTTCGGCGCGCTTGTAGATATCGAAGATGGCCTCGTCCTCCGAGATCTTGTCCGGATCGGCGCGCTTCAGCTTGGCGACCTTCTCGATCAGGGCGGGGTCCAGCCCCAGGCCCTTCACCTCGGCCTTCCATTCCTTCTTGCGGGTGGCCAGTTCCTCGGCCTCGTCCATGTAGGATCCCGCGACCGAGACGTGCTGGCGGATCAGCTCTTCGCTGGGGTTCGGATCACTCATGTCAATCTCCTTGGCTCGTTGCAATTCAGATTTTCACATAATAGCCGCAGGCGGCAATCAGGGAAAGGCATGCTGATCAATTATTCACATTCCTTGCGCGCAATTGCGCAATGCGCGCGATCTTCGTGAGATCGCCGCGGAGACGCGCGACATGCTCGACCGGCCCGTATTTGTCGGTGAGCACCGCCCCGGCCTCGATCGCCCGCGCCTTCAACGTCAGAGAGATGTCGAAATGCACCCAGGAGGCCTTGGGCTGGGTCTGCAGCCATCTCCGGTCCAATCCGATGCGATCGGCCATCCAGAGGAGCTCGTCGAGGCTCTCCGACCACATGTGGCACATGATCATGCGCCCGTATCGATGCCGGACATCGTCAACGAAGACTGTCATGGAAACAGTTCCGGGTCGTCGCCCTGCCCGGGATCGTCCATGTATTCCTCGAACAGGCAGGACTCCGACTGGACGACCCGGATATGTGCCGGCATCAGCTCCCGCAGCACGCTCAGGACCGAACTGACGCACCCGGATGACAGATCCCGGGTCGCCCAGGCACCGGTGATGACGATCTCCGTCGCCCCGCAGAGGAACGGCCAGGCGGCGCGTGCGGCGATTTCCTGATTGCGGTGGCGGGTTCCAAACCCGCCATCCATGGCCGCGGCCTCCCATCCCGAGTAATGCGGCTCCTCGTTGTCGCATCCCCATACCCTGGCTGCCAACTCCCCGGCTTGTCGCGCCTCCCGGAGTTTCTCGGCGATGGCACGGTTCATCCTTGAGCTGATCGCGTCGGAGAAGCTTCCGTCGATCACGAGAAGTCCGTCAGCGTCCTCGATGTCGGCAATGATACCGGACAGGGAACGCTCGACATCATCCGGTTCAACCTCGGCGGGTCCGCTGGTGAAGAGCGTGCCGAGATGGACGGCCACGACATACCTGACCTGCTCGGTCATCAGATGCCCATCCCGGACGGTTCCGGCTCGATGGCCTCCGGCTCTGGCTCGGTGACGGCCAGCTGCAGCATCTCGCGCTCGTAGTCGGCGCGCAGACGATCTCCCAAGGGCTCCAGGACGTGGCGACAGAAGGCCCGGTAGGCAGGGTTCACCCGGTGGCCCACATAACCCCCTACCCCGTCGCCCGCCAGTTCCGGAACGTGGCTCACCTGATCAAGCAGGGACACGATCCGGGCCATGTCGGAAGTCGCAGCGCAGAGGTATCTGTGCATCCCGAGGTCACGCCGAAGATCGTTGGCCCGCTCGACCGTCATTTCGCCCTCGGCGCGCAGCTCGTTGATCCGGCCGCGCAGGTTGGAGACGGTCTTGTGGTAGCTCTGAAGACGCGTCTCCTGTCCAAAGAGCTTCCCGCCCAGGTAGTCATGCCCGATGTCGGCCAGCCAGAGGCGCCAGTCCTCATCTCCGCATGACGGGAAATGGAGGGTCCCGTTGACCCAGGGCGTCTCGACGCCCAGGATGATCGAGGTGTTGCGCCTGCCGTCGGGATCAGTTGCCGCACCATGGCCGATGCGGATCTGAGAGCGAAGGCCGATTCTTACAGTGACATTCTCCATTTCGCATACCGTATCACATGCTGAAGCTGACCTCGTCCTCGAGCTCCATGGACCATTCCTGCTCCATGTCGGCACGGATCGCGTTCAGATGCGGCATGACATCGCTCGACCGGTTCAGGCGATTGAACTCCTTGTCGAGAACGCGGGCGGTGGTCCAGAGGTAGACCAGGTCATCCCCCTCGAGAGCCGAGAGCTTCTTGCGCAGATCGTGAAAGTCGGTGAATGACATGTCTTTGCCACGGTAGCTCGAAAGCAGGATGTCGTCGCCCTCGCTGGAGACCAGCTGGCAGTTTGCCTCCTCCTCCAGATCGAAGACGGCATAGTCGGGAACCAGGTAAGGTGCGAATGCAGCCTCCGTGGCACGCTCCATGATCGTGGGATCGTTGCGGAGTGCCTTGGCCCAACGGGCATCATAGGCCGGGTCCAGGTCGGCGCCGCGGTTCACGTTCCCGCTGCGATCCCAGTTGAAGTCCATGCTCACGGACCAGGACAGCATGCGGCCCTCGGGGGTCGTGACGCTCGATCGCATCATCAGGTCCCGGATCATCCCGTCACGGCTCGTCGCAGGCAGATTGAATTCACCAAGATCGTTCAGGGAGCGGATGAAGTCGTTGCGGTAATCATCCATCTTCGGATTGCGCAGGCCGAGACGGGTCTGATTCCCGTGGGATCCGCCGGCCGGCACGATGGCGGACATGTCGATATCCGGTGAGCCTGCCCGGTAGCGCGACTGAGTGCGGCAGAAGCTCGCAAAATCAGCCCAGTCCATGGTCACGATATGCGAAAGAACTTCGATCTGTTCGGGACTGGCGCCCATCAGGCCGGTTGACTGTCCCGAAATCTCGTCGGCCACGATGCGCCAGTTGTCATTGTCGATGACCACGATGCCGTTGCGGGTCAGATCGACCTCATCCTCGTTCAGCGGCTTGTAGGCCAAGGCAGCAAGGACCGTGAAGCTGCGCGGCACGTCGCCCTCCCCCGCGAAGAACAGCGCATGCTTGTGTCTGGCTTCATGGAGGAACTGGCCCGTCATCTCGAGCTTCATGCTGCCCATGGAGGCGGGCATCGCGTTCACATCCTGGTTCGTCTGCTCTGCGGGAAGGGCGTTCATTCTGGCTCTCCGGTCAATCTGGTGTTCTGACACGGATTCCCCCATGGTGATAAATCCGCTGTCCCTCCTTCCGGATGCCCGTATGCGATGAAAGGATCAAGCGAATTTTACCAGAGGAGTAAAATTATTCGCAAACACCGATACCTCGTGCAGTCACGCGCCTACATCAATGGGGTCGTGCCAGACCTTACTGCGAGATTTTGCGAAAATCGATTTTTTTTGCATTGCATAGCGCTATAGGGTATGCGAAAAATGCACTGTCGGTTGAGGCCGGCTATGGCGATAAACGCGCTTCGAAGGATGGGCCGGACCCGGGGGCAGTTCCCGGCGGCTCCACCACAGGCGACCCTCCCTGACCCGCCACATTGCATGCGGGCTGCAGGGAGCGAGGGGGCGTCTCTGATGGGGCCGATACAGGATCGACGGACGTAGATAGAAGTTTGCTTTTGCTCGGTGAGATACCACCGTTATCGGTTCAAGACGCACAAATGCCAACAGCAACCGTGCTCCGGTTCTTGCCCTCGCCGCGTAAGCGGCCCGGGTGAACCCCAACAAGCCCTGACGGTGAGCCCGTCAGGCGAGGCCCCCGGGGAGCCTGGCAACAGTAATCCCCGGACTTCCACGTCACCACCGCTACGGCGGTCGAAATACGGGACCACATTGCAATGAGCCGTGGTCGTGATGACCAGAGCCAGACGCACTCTGTTTCCGATTTCGCATGGCCGAAATGAATTCTCGAGCATGAGCATGACCACCGTCCAATCCCCACAGAACCACTGGCGTGCGCGGTTTCTCCTCGACGTCCAGGTGGAGACGGCGCCGGCCGAGCTCCTCTATGACGCACTTGGAGAGCTCCGCGCCCTGCTGGCGCCGATCGCCACATCCAATCGCGCATTTCTCAATGCCATCACCGACATCCTCCGAAGAACGACGGATACCGAGCTGAATGCACGTGGCGCAGGCCCGGTGCAAACGGGCCTCATCTTCGACGACATCGAACGGGACCTCGACCGGGCAATCGTGATGATCCGGGCCGGCGATGTGGAAAGCGTCTTCGTTGCTGCCCGTATCGCACAGGCCTGGGGATGGCTCGCGATGAGACTCCGCGATGAGCTGAACGATCTCGCGGTCTTCGTCACCGGTTCATCTGCGCCGCTGCAGACCTCTGCGGTCGGCCAGGAAAGTCGCGAGGGCTCGGGTGCGGTGTGACTATGCGAATTACTGAAATCATCACGGCTGTTGCCCTGTTGATCCCGGCCGGTTCCTTCTTGGCTGCACCGGCCCACGCGATCGAGACCTATGTCGGCAGCTGGAACGCCCTGCACCTCGGATGGAACAACGGGAAGGACTATGCCGCTGCGGCCAAGGTTGCGGCATCCTTCGACCTGGTTGCCCTGCAGGAGGTCATGTCCGTTGAGGGGCTCGAGCAGCTCGAGCAGAGTGTCGAGGCGCTGACTGGAGAGAGCTGGAGCACGATGGCCTCCGCTGCCATCGGCCGAGGATCCTACCGGGAGCATTACGCCTTCCTGTGGCGTGACGCCCAGGTGAGCTGGGTTGATGGCGCGCTCGTATACCTCGACGATCGAGACGCCTTTTCCAGGGAGCCCTTCTCGGCCCGCTTCGAGACTGTCGATGGATACCAGCTGGTGCTGGCCTCCGTCCATCTGATCTATGGTGAGACCGTCGAAGGCCGGGAGTTCGAGGCGGAGGCTCTCGCCGGATACAAGTCATGGCTCGAGGACAGCTTCCCGGAAACACCGATCTTCATTGCCGGGGATTTCAATCTGCCTCCCTCGAATCCTGCCTGGGCTTCTGTCGGGGTAAATTCCGCGCCGCTCATTACGGAGGGCGCGACGACCCTTTCGAAGAGTGATGGTCGGTTTGCCAATCTCTACGACAACATCTGGGCACCGGCCGGCGTCTCGCTGCCCATCACTGGCTCCGGGATCCACGACTTTCCAGCAGCTCTCAAGATGACGCATGAGGATGCGCGTGACCGTGTGTCCGATCATGCCCCGGTCTTCATGGTCCTCGATCCGGAGGCGAACTTCGTCACCCTCGCGCCCCACTTCCAGGGGACGCAACGCGCGGTCCTGGCTGATGCACGGGAACCCGCAGGAGCGCCGGATCAGCAGATCATCCGGGGTAACCGCAATTCCAAGATCTATCATCGTCCGGACTGTCCGAGCTACGACGCCGTCTCAGAGCGAAACGTTGAGATCTTCGCAACAGAGGTGGACGCGGCTTCGGCCGGATACAGGTTGGCCGGGAACTGCCCTGCCTGAAACATCCGGTTCTGAGTGCCCCCCTGCCCTACTGTCCTTTTCGGCGCAACACCATGTGAGGTGATCCGTGGGCTGGGCTACCGTAGATGGCACATCATGGGACCATGCACCCCCCCTGCCCCACAAGGCTCTGAAATGGATCCCCTCAGAGGCCGATCCGAAACGTGTCTTCATGCCAGTTTACCCGGGTAAATCAGACAGCATCACTGACCTTTTTACCCGGGTAAATTAGGCCGACCGGCCGGACGGTGCTGTTCGCTTCGGACTACAAGGATGAGCCGGATCGGACGTGTTGGCCGGATATACCGGAGTAAACGGCGCTCGTCATCATCACCATCAGGATCCTATCGAGGATCAGATGTGGCTCTCGCCCAAGATGGCTGCATGAGACGGCACGGTGTTCCGGAAAGACGGAGCCCAGCAGGCCGCCGCCATCGGCCCGCAAAACATGTCGCACGTTGATGATGTCTCGCAACTGCAAGATGACCAGCGATGTTTGAGCATCGGACCTTGCACCGTGACGGCCACGGCATCGCGCAGTTGGTGGCGGCCAGCGGCTTTTGCCGAAATGCTCAGATCGATGGTAAATGGGCTGGCTGCGTGCCTGTCCCGAACGGCTGGACCAGGTCACGGCACGGGGTTACCTGGGTAAATCCGGGATCAAGCCCCGGCGCTTGCTCTTGCCGCCTGACTGGGCCGATCATGATCTCCGCTGCCAGCGCTCCGGCATTCTGATCCGATATCCCCCGTGAGTTTCCACAGGTGCCACGTTCGCGCTTCGGATGTGAGTATGCCTCGTTCAACGCGTTGTCGGGCAATGGTGCGTGGAGCGTATCGCTTACCCAGGTAAGCCGCACATACCCGATGTGCTCATGAGGCTCCGCAGACCCATCCGGAACCAAGGTTCTCCAGCCCTCTGCACGGACTTGCCAGGGCCCCTTGTTTGGCTTCGTGGTATTCACGAGAAGTCCATACGGAAGAATTGGACAGGCGCGGCGCCCGGCAACGGGCTACCAGATCCGACTCCCGCAGCGCGATCTGGCGATGGGTTGCGAGACCAAATCGCAGGCCCGGAATCAATCGGCTGACATATGGGTCCTTGGTGACAGGTTACCGAGGCAGCGCCAGGTGTGCCGAATTTCGCGGTGTCACTGGTCAGCAGGTCTTTCAGGTCTCGAGGTCCATAATGTGACGATGTTCCCATATCGATGCGCTGGTGATTTACCCAGGTCAATAGGTCAGTCCGGCTTACCCGTTTACCCGGGTAAATTGCCCCCCGGTCATCCGAGGCCATGTCTGCGATGCATGAGGTGAAGACGGAGGTCCGAGCCCGGGTCCGGACCTGATTCACCCGATGCAGGTCAGCAAGAGTCCCGCGTATCCGGAGCAGCGGCACCGAAGATGCGGCAGGACCTACTCCATGATATTCGGGCAGTCGAATACGACAAGGGTCAGGCGGGGATTCAGATCGGCGGCACGACCGTTGCCGGAAAGCAGGGTGGTCACAGAGGAAATGCATCCTGAAAGGCAGGTAATCAGCCGCGGGGCAGGGCGCGTCATTGCCCCTATCGCTTCCTGGAATCGCGACGCTGCAGAGCGGATACCGCGGAAGATATGCGCATCCATGGTCTGATGCCGCATCGCTCGAGGGAGCGATCCGCGGAGCGCATCATGCGGGCAGCGCTTTGACCTCCTCATGCGGCGACGGCTCCAACTCTCTTCGTGCTGCGCAGGAAACGGGTTGCGCAGAAGTCTGAGCCCTTCGAGATCAGCTTCGTCAGGTATCCAGCAGGGTTGCGGATCAATCCTGGTTCGACGCGCTCGACCATGCATAGGATCGCGGCTGAGAAGGATGGACCGCCGAGCTGCTCCAGCGCCTTGCGCCAGAGCGCATCCGGTATGCCAATGTTTGGTGCCATCTCCGTTGCATACCTGACCATTTCCAACCAGTTTCTCGGCGACTCCGGGGTATAGGCCATAGCGCGCGGACATGCTCTGGCAATCTCATGGAAATCAAGACTATCGGCACGCGCCTGTGTTCGCTCCGGCTCTCGTCTTTGCAGTCGCAGCGCTTTCTTATCAATATTATTCTGTATGACTCTCTGTTGGTGCGTATCATTTCGATGCGCATCGCATGTCGGAATCGCGTCACCGCTGCCTTCTTCGGTCACTGCATCGCAGCGTTCTACGGGATCCATATCAGGCTCCACCGCGGCTCCGCGAACGTCGTGGGAGGTCGAATAGGCATCCTCCGAGGTCAGCTCGCCGATCAGGCTCTCCATGAGCTCCAGTGAGGCGTTGCGGTTCCGAAGCAGGGCGCGGATCCGGATGTCCTCCTCCGATTCCGGGGTAAAGGACATCCGGATCAGGGAGAGCTCATCGCGCAACATCTTGCGATGCAGCTGCCTGGCCAACGCACGGTCGCGCGCATCCAGGAACTCCTTCTCCCGATCGAGAAGCGGCGACAGATCGATCCCGAAGGCGGAGCGGATCTGGCCGGACGCGTCCCGACGGACATATCGCTTCCCGTTGGGAGAGCTCCTCCGGATGACGAACTGCTTTTCGATCAGGTCCCGCATCACGCGCTGGATCCGCTGCACATCCATGCCGCGCGCGCGCTCCGACATCGCCAGGTTCGACGCGAAGACGATCGGTCGACCTTCCGGCCCGGTCTCCTGGAGAAAGGAGCCCAGCATGTCGAGAACGGTGAGATGCCGTTCCTTCAGCCCGTATTCGGACGCCGCCGCCTGCAGGGCGCGGACGACGTGCCAAACCCGTTCGCGGAGCGGGGCAGGGCCCGCCGCGTTGCGCCCCTGTAAAGGAAGCGCATCAGTAGTGTATGTTTTCATGCCTCATCACGAGAGACGCCGTCGGGATGAGCCCGCGGAAGCAAGTTTACCTGGGTAAACGGCCATGACTTATCCGTGACCGGCAGCAAAGATGCCGGAATCCTGGATGAAAGTGTCCGTTCGCCCGAAAGGCGTTATTGACAGCGAATCTGGGGGGGTGCTACACAGATGGTGCAAACGACTGTGTGGGCTCTCCGGGATCCGTCCTGGGGGGCTCATTTCTTTTCTGGCGTGCGGTTCGTGCCTCCTTTTTCTGCTCGTTTACCTGGGTAAATCCGGCGACTTCAGTCGTCGGCCTTCGTGCTGGCGGCCCATTCTGCATGGAGCCTTTCCAGCAGCTTCGTCCCGTTGCTTTCCAGCCAACGGGCGAATTCTGTCTCGCGCGGTTCAGCGCTCAGGAAAACCCGGCCACCGCTCTTGCGGATGTCACCGATCCTCTTGCCATTGTGGCTGGAGAAGACCGGCACCTTGACGGATTTCCTATTACTATCAATTGCTTGCGTATTATCTTTACCCGTTGTTCCTGCCTGCGTCCCTTGGGACGTCCCGTCCCGGATGAGATCGAGCCAGGCCTCGAAGCGGGCCATGCCATCCATATCCGGGGTAAAGTAATCCGGGGCAGGGCAGGGCGCCTCGATGCCGGCCTTGACGATGCGCTCCACCGCATCATGCCAGCGCTTCCATCCGACCCCGTGGCAGGGCCCGATCGTCTCCAGCACCCGGCGGTCGACATTGGTCACGACCCTACGCATGTGGGAGAGGTAGGGCTTGGAGACGCACAGAGCCTCGGCCAGCACATCCGTCGAGTAGCCGGCCTCCTCGAGCGAGGCGGCAAAGAGCGCCTTTTCGATGAAGGACGGGTCGAGCCGGTCGTTGTTCTCCTGGCCCTGAACGAGGATGGCCTCTTCCTCGTCCATCGTGCGAACCAGGGCGCGGGCCTGGAACCCCAGCAGCCTCAGCGCCGCGAGCCGACGGCGGCCGTAGACGATGATGAACCTGCCCGCGGCGTCCGGGTTCGGCCGCAGCAGGATGGGGACCCGCAGGCCGTGCTTGCGGATGCTCTCGGCAAGATCCCGAATATCGTCTTCGCCGAAAGCCATCCGATCCGAATAAGGGCTCGCGTCGATCAGATCCGGATCGATGTCGCGAAGGCCGCTCGGAGCGCTGTTCCTGAGTTCGGCCGCAAGCGCCCCGACGGCGCCGCGTCGGAATGGGGCAGGGACGTCCGGGCGCGCAACCGTCTGCTGGGCGCTCTCCGCGGCCTCCCTGGCCCCCGTTGCACCCTTTCCGGACGGCGGAGAAGCCTTCGATGCGTTCCGGACGGCATCCTCCTTCAGCATCTCTTCCATGACGCTGCCGAACATGTTGGGTTTCTTGGCCATCAGATACGCCCCCATGCTTGATGCATCGCGACCTCGATCTCGTCGACGACCTTGTTGATCGAGTCGAGCGCACGGTCGAGTGTCGCGCGCGTCACCTGGCTTCGGTCGATCTCGTAGAGGCTCATCTGGCGCAGTCCCGCGTCCGACACGGCGGTGGACTTCAGGAAGGGCTCCGTCATGAGCCTGGCCCCGAAGTTGAAGCGCAGGAAGGCCGCCATCTGTGCCTGCGGCGAATCCGAAGGCTCGTAACGGCACAGGAGGTAACGCTGAAAGTCATACTGGTAGTTCACCCCCGCATCGCCGATCACGTTCAGCATGGAAGTCGCCATGCTCAGGAACTGGCTGAGCGATGCGACATCGACCATGTTGGGGATCACCGGAATGATCATCCCGGTCGCCGCGGTCATTGCCGAGAGGGTGAGGAAACCCAGCTGAGGCGGGCAATCGATGATGACCACGTCATACCGGTCCGCCACCTGCTCGATCGCGTCGTTCAGGCGGAAGTAGAACTTCCGATCGCCCTCCTTCAGAAGGTTGACCGGGGTTTCCGTCTCGAACTCGGACAGAATCAACGCGGCGGGTGCGATGTCGAGACCATGGAAGTAGGTCTTGCGGATCACCCGCGACATGGGGACGGGATTCTTGTAGCGGATGGCCGCATAGATGGAGAGATCCTCGTCCGTCTCATCCATTTCGAGATCGAGCGAGATGCCCATCATGCTGGTCAGCGATGCCTGGGGATCCATGTCGATCATCAGGACCCGGTAACCCTTCAGCGCGAGCCGCTGCGCCAAGTGATTCGCCGTCGTAGACTTGCTCGATCCACCCTTGAAAGTGGTTATTCCGATGACCTGAAGGTGCTCTTCACCCGATCTGGTCGGCATGTATTGGCGGGGATTCCGGGCCGTCCGGGCCAGCGCCTCGCGGGCCGCCCAGATATCCGATGCACTATAGGTGCGGTGCCCGCGCGCATCCTGCGCCACGTCAGGGATCCGGCCTTCATGATGGAGCTTGCGCAGGTTCGACACCGACACACCCAGCAGCGCGGCCGTCTCGGCCACCCCGAAGGTCCTCAGGTGCTTGCGATCGTCCGGGGAGAAGACGTTCCTGATGTGCTTGGCAAGGGAAGTCCGCAGCCGCTCGTCATCTGCGACGAGATCCGCTACGATATCCAAGCCCGGTGCCTGGCCGATCATGCTCTCGACGGTCATGTGCCTGTTCCCTCGTGCCCTGCCACTTATGATTCTCCTCCTTGGCGTTCCGCACGGTTAAAGGGCACAGTGCGCCATTGGAGCGTTATGGCTGTTTGAGCCTTAATGACACCCGGCGGCCGGATATGGCAAGTTTTTTCCTATCCAGGATGCACATGATCTGTATCGAGTGGTTCAGATGCGTCGAAATGCCCAGCAAAACCTTGCACAAATATTGTTTCGCCGCAGCCTTCATGCTCCGTTCGGGCGCTCATCGAGGCGTCCCTCGAGCGCGCTCCATGTGCCGTGGGTGACGCTCCAGCTCTGATTCCCTTCCCGCGGCCCTGGATCGCGTCCGGCAACTCCATCCGGTGATTCCCCCTTTGCGAATTTGCCTTCATGCCAAGTCCGCGTGTCCGCCAGGACGTTCACCTTCTGGTCGCACCCCCAAGCTTGCGTGATTGCTTGCGCCATGAGCTCGGCGACCATATGTCCAAGGGATTCACAGTCGTCGGATAGGATGCTGCAGGATCAATGCTCGAGACGTTGCCAGGCCTCGCTCCCGATTTCCAGATGCGGCTTGACGAGGAACTCAGGGATATCGCCACGAGCGGGTATTCTCTCATCACCCAATCTGCCGGATCGCTGATGGGCGAGATCTACACCACCACGGACAAGTCCTGGATGCCGACATATGCAAGCAGGCATCTATGGGTGGTCGATCCGGTCATACGCTTCGCTTGTTGCGGGATTGGCATGAAGACCTTCGAGGATATCTTCGCGGAGAGCCCGGTGCCGGCCGGATATGCCAGCGATCTCATCGATCGTTGCGGCTTCAATTACGGCACGGTCATCGCCGACAGGCGACAAGACGGATCAAAGTGCGCGCTGATTGTCAACAGGCCGGACCGAAAACTGACCGACGATGAAAACCAGACGATCGCGACGATCCTCGCTCGCATCATCGAACACCTGGACAGCTTCATGGGCCTGTCGCAGGCGGACCTCGCCATGCTCCGACTGCTGTCGGAAGGGCTTGACCAGGAAACGATAGCCTACCGCATGTGTGTCTCTCGTGATGCGGTGAAGAAGCGCATCGACAGGGTCCGCCGTCGGATGGGCGCGCGCAATGCAACACATGCGGTATCTTTGGCACTAAAGAACAACCTTCTGGTGTAAATACGCAAAATTCCCCTTTTGGGGAAGTAGGCGAAAATCCGCTGGATTTGGATTTTGTCCGACGTTATTTGGTTCCCTCGGTCACACCGTTGTGACTAGCGAGCCATAGGTCAGGCGCAAGCAGGATCTGGGTAAATCTTCGGAAGGAAGTCCAAATGCCCAGTTGTGAGACGAGCGATCACACTCAAAATGTGGATCCGGTTCATCTGAATGAGGTAGGCACGATCGAAGTCGGCCCCCTGCGCCAGATGGGCCGTTCCGAGCTCCTCTCCCTGATGGATGAGCATTCGCTGACGACAGGCTTCGACATCGGGATCCGCCTGCGGAGTCTCGGCAACGGAATGATGTCCATGTTCTGCTCCGGTCGGGAGATCCCGGGTTACTTCCTGGAAAAGAACGGGTTCGGCATGGAGGCCTGCGAAGAGGACGTCGAGGGCTTCCTGCTCGATGCAACATGCCGCGGGACGGTCGTGAGCGTGATGGGGCAGAGCATCACTGACAAGGGCGTCGCCATCGTCAGCCGCTCCAGCCATGTCCGCAGTGACAAGTCGATCTCCACGAGCGCCATCCGCCACCTCAGGAATGGGGATGCCGAGCTTCCGATCATGGTCACCAGCAATGTTCCCCGGAGCCGCCTTCAGATGGCCGTTCGCTATCGTGCGAACCACCTTCACCTCGTTCCCAAGGTCGAGCACTCATGATCCGTTGGTCTGAATGGGCGGTCCGAGGTATTCACGGTCTGCCTCTTTAAGACTTCCGGGCCTTCACGCTCCCTGACCATCAGACGCACTGATATCGGCTTCCACGAGGCCGAGATCCCTTGCGCGGTTCAGCAGATTGGCGACACTCGATCTGCTCCATTTCGAACGTCCCCGCGGAGTGCGCTCACGCAGCTGTTCCAGGCGCATCGCGATCTTCTCCAGTGTCATGCCATCCCCACTACCGTGAATGGCCGCGATCAGCACGAGCTGACGATCGTCGCCGCTGCGACGCGGGGCCCGCCCAAGCACCGAACTCTCCAGCATCCCGGAATCGACCATCGCGCGGACTGCGCGGAGCAGGCGTTTCTCGCTCCAGGCCTCCTGTCCGGCTGGCAGCGTCGAATTGAGAAGCCGCACGAGATCCTCCCAGGGCATGTGAGGTCGCTGGCGGCGGACGAGCCCCATCCAGGCGGACGACTGCTCGACGACCCTGTCGAGCCATAGCTCCCTGCGCCCCTGAGCCATCCGGCGAATCATGCGCGGGTCCTTCGAGACCAGAGCCGGATTTCCGCCGACCCTTCCCTGTTCCCGGGCGGATCTCAGGCCGGAGATGGTCCGGTCTCGGATGAGCGATCGCTCGAGCTCGGCCGCGGCGCCCAGCACCTGCATGGCGAACTTTCCCTGAGGACTGCCTGAATCGATCGGATCGCGCAGGGATCGGAATGAGGCCCCGCGGCGCTCCAGGCCCTCGATCACCTCCAGAAGGTGCGACAAGGACCTCGCAAGGCGATCAAGGCGCACAACGACCAGGCTGTCGCCTGCGGCGATGCTCCTGAGAAGGGTCGTCAGAACCGGCCTTGCGCGATTGCCGCCGGAGGCATGCTCCTCATGGATCACCGAGCAGCCCGCCGCCGTCAGCTCCTCGCGCTGCGACGAGATGTTCTGCTCTCCGGTGGAGACGCGGGCATAACCGATGAGGGCCATTCGGGTGTTCCTCGATCCATGGCGGGTCCGATGGGGGCAGCATATCCCGCCGAGCGGGTCCTGTCCAAACTAGGATGTCGCCTAAATACGGTCGTATGCAGGCATCCGCAACTCCCTCCTCCTGGAACCCGCCGATTGTGTGAACGACCGGATTTCCCTGTTTCCAAGCGCCTGAGCCGCATGAGGGCCCTTCTCGGCCCAGTGGTCGGCATGACGAACGCCGGAAGGGCAGGGGGCTCGGAGACGTTGCCACCTAAGGGGCTCTGGCAAGTCCGAGCCAACAGAAAATGACAGGTCATTACGTTCCGAGATAGTCGGTAAGGCATCGACATCGCAGGATAAGTGTATTTGATACATGAAACCCCTGAGCGGCCCCCGGAGGTGCGAGGTGAGCGAACCGGAGATCTTCGACCTGGCTCTCGGAGCGGAGGTCCGCGCCGCGCGCATCGAGGCTGCGCTCGACGCCGATCCAAGGCTGGGGCAGCAGTGGAGAGCAGAGGTGGGCATCGCGGAGGCGGTCTGCTCCGTCGGGCTGGAGGATGTGCGCATATCCGCGCCCGGTCTCCTTCAGCGCATTGTCCGGAACCGCATCGGTGAACTGGACACCAGTGCCGCCGAGAACGCGCTCGCAATCCTGAGATTCATCCGGTCTCCCTTTTCAGGGCAGGGCGGCGGCGCGGGATGCATGGAACGCGTCATGCGCTTCTGTCCCTCTCCGGGGTCCGGCGAGGCCCCCTGGCCCGGACCGGAGGAGCTGGCCGGCGTCTTCGAGCACTGCCGGGGCAGGGCGCCGATCCTGGAAGCGCTGCGGGCATCCGGCACCTTCGGCCTGATGACGGAGCGGCGCTCGCCCGTGGCGGAACGCCTGGTCTTCATGGCGGCCGAGCATCTCTCGCGCAGCAAGTCGGCCCAGGCCGTCGGCCCGCGGCGCGATGACCCGCTGCGCGGCCTCGGCGGTCGATACGATGCCAGTTGGATCATCCCACCGGCCCTGAGCCTGATCGCCGACGGTTTCAGGATCTGGTCCCCGGTCGGGCACGCACGCGCGCTGATCGAGGGCATCGACCGGCAGCTGGGGCGCGAGATCGGCCGGATCGGGACGGTCCGGCGATGGGTCTCGGAGGCTGATCGGGTGTCGCAGGCGCGCCATGGGCGTTCCAGGATCCACGATGCCGTCCGGGCCTTCACGATCGAGCCGCTCATGAGCATCCCGCAGCTCGCGGAACGCATTGCGGTCACGGAGCGCGGGGCGCTCAACCTCATGCTGGCCATGCGGGAGCAGGGGCTTGTGGTCGAACTGACCAGGCGCCGGTCCTCTCGTTACTGGGCCACCCCGGCACTGGCCTCCATGCTCGTCGATGCCGACCCCGGGGCGGTCGATACTGGTGGCAGGAGGCGCTCCGCGCCAGCATCGAGGGTCGGTGATCGTCCCGACGAACGGGGGGGCATCAAACCGGGCGGTCCCGTCGACCTGAAGCGCGCCCACCCGCCACGCGCCTTGAAGGCAGAGGCCGAGGAATCCATGTCGCGAGCCATGGAGAGCTTCGATCGCGCACTCGACGAGGCTGATGCGATCCTCTCCAGGATTCATATGAAAACCAAGCCTCAAGACAGGTAGCCTCAGCGATGCGGGCCGTCGCACGTGGCCTTCCGGCAGCCACGGGATGCCGGGCGAAGTCAAGGATCAGCTGGTCGACTACCAGACCCGGATGAACTGGCTGGCGCGCAATCCGGACCAGGATCCGGATTTCCGGCACTTCATCAATGCGAAGCCGCAGTGCGGCCAGCCCGGTGGCTTACACGAACGGCACTGTCGACAAGATCGCGGCCTCCGGGCCGCGATGGAATGTCCGCTTCTCCTCTGCACCATACGGATCGACGCGCAGAGGTCGCTTGTGCGAAATACAGAATTGCTCATTGTCATAAGCACAACGACATGTGATAATGCGAAAAAGAAATTAGATTATTTGGACATCGCCATGCCCCTTCCCTTGGAGCCGCTCGTGGTGCGGACCCTCACCCTCGAACCGAAGAAGCTGATGGCCTCGCTGCAGCTCGCCGAGAACGGCCTCAAGCGCTACATGACCCAGGCCCGCGCCATCACGCACCTCGCGACCCAATGGGTCGAGCAGGCCTACGGCATCCGCGCCGAGGATGACGGCGAGACCCTGCGCCTTCCGCACCCGGTCCTGCAGCTCAACGCCACGATCCGCACCTTCAACCGCGGCCGCATCCAGTTCTCGCGCTCGATCCGCACGGGTGGCCATCGCGACCCGCTGAGCACCCGCTCGGACATGCTCGCGGATACGGAGCGACTGGACTACTTCTTCGTGGTCGACATCCGCCGCTTCCCGCAGGCCGACATCTATCCGATCCGCGCGGCGAAGATCCTGAACTTCATTCACGGCCAGGACGTGGGAAAGAACGGCATCACCCCCGAGCAGTTCGACCGGTTCATCCGCCAGAACTTCGACGTCGAATTCGTCGACTATGACCACAAGGACTTCCTGCGCCGGGAGCGCCGCCTCAAGAAGTTGGGCCGTGACGACTTCCCGACCGTCACCCAGGTGAAGCGGTAAGCGCATGTAAAAATGCGAAAAACAGACGGTTCCGCAAGGATCAGGATCATGACGGGATGCACCATATCTTGTGGTGGCATGCCCCAGTGCTCCACCCGATTGTGGAAAACGCGAAAACCCGTCTTTGGCATTTCTCCGGTTTTCGCTAATGTCGGTGATGCGCCCGATCGAACCGACCAATCCAGGCGGGGCGGGCAGAGACAAGGATCAGTTCATGAGCACCGCGACCCCCGCGGCGGGCCCGGACACGGCCGCCGTCCATCTTGTCACCGTCTACTCCAAGCCCGCGTGCCCGCAATGCGATGCCACCAAGCGCTCGCTCGCCGCGAAGGGCGTCAGCTTCCGGTCGATCGACGTGATGGAGGATGCCGAGGCCTTCAAGCACGTGACGGAGACCCTCGGCATTCGCCAGATGCCGGTCGTCGAGGCCTTCGGGCAGGCTTGGTGCGGCTTTCTTCCCGCGAAGATCAGCTGGCTTCAGGCTGAGCTGGCCAAGCGTGCGGAGCCCGCCGTGGAGGTCGAAGAGACCCCCGAACCGTCGCTCTGAGGCACGGCTCATGGGCCTGATCGTCTACTGGAGCGGAAAGACCGGCAACACTGCGAAGTTCGTGGAGAGCCTGGGCATGCCGGCCCATCGGATCGGAAACCATGACGATCAGGTGCTCGTGACGGCGCCCTTCGTGCTCATCATCCCGACCTATGCCGACGGCCAGGGTCGTGGCGCCATCCCGAAACCGGTGCTCCGCTTCATGGCGGCGCCCCAGAACCGCAGCCGGATCCTCGGCGTGATCGGCGGCGGGAACCGCAACTTCGGACAGACATTCGCGGCCGGTGCCACGGCCGCTTCCATCAATTACGGCGTGCCTGTGCTCTATCGCTTCGAGCTCGCCGGCATGCCCCAGGACACCCATCGGGTTCAGGAAGGATTGCATCGGCTATGGACGGCTCAGCAGCAGACGCCTTTGGCGGCGTAGGCGAGGATCACTACTCGCTCAATGCCCGCCTCAAGTTCACCGACGAGGCCGGCGATATCGATTTCAGCGCGGATCGCCGCGCGGTCCGGGCCTATTTCCTGGACCATGTGAACCAGAACACGGTCTTCTTCCATTCGCTGCGCGAGAAGCTCGATTACCTGGTCGGCGAGGGCTACTACGACCCCGCGATCATCGAGGCCTATGACTTCTCGTTCATCGAGCGCCTCTGGGGCGCCGCCTTCGCGCAGAAGTTCCGCTTTCCGACACTGATGGGGGCTCACAAATACTACCGCTCCTATACGCTCAAGACCCGCGACGGGAAACGCTACCTCGAGCGCTTCGAGGACCGGATCTGCATGGTCGCGCTCGGGCTGGCGCGGGGCGACGAGAACTTCGCCATGTCGCTGATGCTCGAGATGATCTCCGGTCGATATCAGCCGGCGACGCCGACCTTCCTCAACACCGGCAAGAAGCGCCGGGGCGAGCTGGTCTCCTGCTTCCTGCTGCGGATCGAGGACAACATGGAGTCGATCGCACGCGGCATCAATTCGTCGCTGCAGCTCTCCAAGCGCGGCGGGGGCGTGGCACTGAACCTGACGAACCTGCGTGAGGCCGGCGCACCCATCAAGGGCATTGCCGGTCTTTGCGCGGGCGTCATCCCGGTGATGAAGCTTCTGGAGGACAGCTTCTCATACGCGAACCAGGACGGCGCCCGCCAGGGCGCGGGCGCGGTCTACCTGAATGCGCATCATCCCGACATCCTGTCCTTCCTGGACACGAAGCGCGAGAATGCCGACGAGAAGATCCGGATCAAGACGCTGTCGATCGGCGTGGTCCTGACCGACATCTTCATGAAGACCGCGGCCGCTAACGGCGAGGTCTACCTCTTCTCGCCCTACGACGTGAAGACGGTCTACGGCGTGCCGATGACCGAGATCTCCATCACCGATAAATATGCCGAGATGGTCGCCGACAAGCGGATCCGCAAGACCAAGGTCCGGGCGCGCAAGATCATGGAGACGATCGCCTCGATGCAGGCCGAGAGCGGCTACCCCTACATCATGTTCGAAGACACGGTGAACCGTGCGAACCCGATCAAGGGCCGCGTCACCATGTCGAACCTCTGCACCGAGATCCTGCAGGTCAGCGCGCCGTCGACCTATCAGGAAGATCTCGGCTACGCGGAAATCGGGGCCGACATCTCGTGCAATCTCGGATCGCTGAACATCGCCAAGGTGATGGATGGCGGATCGCTGGCACGGACGGTGCGCACCGCCATCCTCGCGCTCAGCTCCGTCTCCGAACAGAGCGCGATCAACGCCGTGCCCTCCGTGCGCCGCGGCAATGACGCCTTCCATGCGGTCGGGCTGGGTCAGATGAACCTGCATGGCTACCTGGCGCGCGAGGGGATCCGTTACGACAGCCCGGAGGCGGTCGAGTTCACCTCCTGCTATTTCGCGGCCATCACCTTCCATGCGCTGTCCGCCTCCAACGAGCTGGCGCGCCTGCGTCGGCAGACCTTCGAGGGCTTCGCGGATTCCGCCTACGCCAGTGGGGTGTATTTCGATAAATACGTGACGCGGGACTGGCTGCCCGTCCGCAGCGCAGTGGTCGACCTGTTCGCGAAGGCGGGAATCTCGCTCCCGACCCGAGCGGACTGGAAGGCGCTGAAGGAGGCCGTCATGCGCGACGGCATCTACAACGCCTACCTGCAGGCCGTGGCTCCGACCGGTTCGATCAGCTACATCAATCACTCGACCTCCGCCATCCATCCGGCGGTCGACCTGATCGAGGCCCGCAAGGAGGGCAAGACCGGCCTCATCTACGTCCCGGCCCCCCACCTCACCAACGAGAACCGCGCGGTCTACGGGGATGCCTATTCCTACGGCCCGGAAGCGATCATCGACATCTACGCGGCGGCAACCGAGCACGTCGACCAGGGCGTCTCGATGACCCTCTTCATGAACCGCTCCCAGCCCGACGGGCAGGGCGGGAAGAGGCCGACCACGACGCGCGACCTGAACAGGGTGCATATCCTGGCATACCGCAAGGGCATCAAGACCATCTACTACATCCGCATGAACGACGAGTCCCTCGAGGATGGGCTGTCGTCCGACAGCGGACCGGTCTGCGAGTCCTGCTCGATCTGAATGCCATCCGAACATCATGCCCCCGGATCACGCCGGGGGCGGCAAACGGTCGGCGCCGCCGGCACATATCACCAAGGACTGGGAACGATGCAGAACAAGACAAGTCGACTGGACGATCTGACGAACGCCTTCCGTGCCGCGATCGAGGAGATCGGCATGGACACCTTCAAGCAGTGCAGCTTCTTCGGCTCCGCCGCCTGCCACAAGGAGCCCGCGCGGTGAAACCGGATCCTCAGGAGAATGCGGGCAACCCGCAGATTGCCGCTCTTGTGCATGAGGGCATGACGCGCTTCCCGGACGGGCCGCCCAAATCCGAATTCCTCATCGCGCTTCAGGACAGGGTGAACCGCCTGGCCGATGCCGAAGATCATGCCGAGCGGGATGGCATCGCGAGTGCGCTCATCATCTCTCTGCGCACCTCCGAGGAGCCGGCGATGCGCCGCAGCGCGGCGTTGGCTGAGGTCGCGGAGGCGCTCATCGACGCCGCAAACACTCATGTCGCCCTTACGCGGGATCGCGGAACGGCCGAGCCCGCCGCCCTCGCCACGATGCGTGGGCTGCACAATACCCTCCAGGCCGTCTACGCGGCCGTCGTTTTCCCGGAAGAGCTCGAGCGCGACGATGCGCCCGACGGTCCATGACAGAGATTGGTGAACACATGAACACGCCCATCAAGGCCATCAACTGGAACAGGATCGAGGACGACAAGGACAATCAGGTCTTCGAGCGCATGAAGACGAACATCTGGTTCCCCGAGAAGGTCCCGGTCGCCAACGACGTCCAGGCCTGGGGCCAGCTGACGGATGAGGAGCGGCTGCTGACCATGCGGGTCTTCACCGGCCTGACCCTGCTCGACACGGTTCAGGCGCAGATCGGCGCGCCCTCCCTCCTGAAGGACGCCATCACCCCGCATGAGAAGAGCTGCCTCGCCCTGATCCAGCTGATGGAGGAGGTGCATGCGAAATCCTACTCGCGCATCTTCTCGACGCTGGCCTCCACGGAGCAGATCGACGCGGCCTTCGCCTGGTCCGAGCGGAACCCGCACCTGCAGGCGAAGGCCCGCAGGGTCTCCGAGGCCTACGAGGATGATCCGAACCCCCTGAAGAAGAAGATCGCCTCCACCTTCCTGGAGAGCTTCCTTTTCTACTCCGGTTTCTACCTGCCGATGTTCTTCAGCTCGCGCGGCAAGCTGACGAATACCGCCGACATGATCCGGCTGATCATCCGCGACGAGGCGGTTCACGGCTACTACATCGGCTACAAGTTCCAGCGCGGCGCGGAGCGGCTGCCGGAAGCGCAGCGGGCCGAGCTGAAGGCCTGGGCCTACGATCTGCTGCTGGAGCTCTACGAGATCGAGGAGCAATACACGGCGGATCTCTATGACGGCACGGGCATGACGGAGGACGTGAAGCGCTTCCTGCAATACAACGCCAACAAGGCGCTGCAGAACCTCGGATACGAGCCGCTGTTCCCGGTCGGGGCCGGGGACGTGAACCCCGCCGTGCTGGCCGCCCTGACGAACGTGGCCGAAAATCACGACTTCTTCTCCGGATCCGGCTCGAGCTATGTCGTCCTGCCGGTCGAGGAGACCGTCGACGATGACTGGGCGGGCATCGCGTGAGCGGCGACAGGGCTGAAGGCGCGGGCGCCATGGGGCGCACGTCATCCGCCGATGATGAGGATCCCATCGGCCTTGCCGCCTATCAGCGCCGGACCGGGACCTGGGTCAGGCAGGCGTTCGGACGGAATTCCCTCGAGAGTCCCATCGAGCGCGCGCAGCGCATTCTCGAGGAGGCGGCGGAGCTTGCGCAGGCGGTCGGCCTGCCGGCATCGCAGGCGCGTTCCGTCATCACCGACGTCTATGCCCGTGAGCCCGGGGATGTCGGCCAGGAGGTCGGCGGCCTGATGGTCTGCATCGGTGCGTTGTGCGAGGGCCTTGGCGTCGACATGGCTGCGGCCACGGAGCGCGAGATGTCCCGCGTGGAGGCGCCGGCAGTCATCGCGAAATGCCGCAGAAAGAACGCCGACAAGGCGGCCCGTGGCGTCTCCGTCGGCGGGCTGTCGCGCAACATCATCCTCTTCGGCGAGACCGCATACGAGGTGAGCCAGGCCTATGCGGAGGGCGTCCACGCCCGCCGCGGGGGACCCAGGCGCCTCGGCGACGGGCCCTATCCGCAGGGAGACGAGCGGATGGCCGAGTGGCTGAATGGCTACTCCAATGCCGATGGCTGGGACCATTTCCTCCCCGACGGGAGCGATGCGCTGGACCTGTTCCCGGATGGGCGCAGCATCGAGGCGCCGGACGACCCGGCGCCGGTGCCGCTTTGAAGTTTCCGAATCCACGAAAGGACTGAACCGAATGCGTGATGCACGGACCGACCTGCAACTGATCATGGGCGAGGGCGACAGCACATTGCCCATCGCCCTCTCTCTGGGCTTCGACTTCGTCGCGGAGCATGAGATGGGGATCTCCGGCATTCGGAGGCTGGTCGGTGCCTCCGATGCCGAGCTGGGCATCGAGCGGCACCGGGCTGACCCCGATCGCGCCATGAACCATCTGACCTCCGTCACGCTGCCGAAGACGAGGTCCGCGCCGGAGTGCCATGTCCTGGAGCTATCCCCGCGTCGCATGAACGACGCGGACCAGGCAAGCTGGAAGAAGGCTGTGCGGCGGCCGGACATCAGGTGGGATAAGGAGGGCTATACGTCCAGCTGGGATGAGCGGTCGTTTCGTATCTGCGCCATCGACCCGGAGGTCGTCGCCTTCCTCAAGGATTTCGAGAGTGCGCTGGCCAACGGAAATGCCGCCGTCATGCACCTCTCCCTGAGCCCCGGCAATCCGTTCAGCCGGAGTTCCCTTGGCCTCGTGGTCATCGATCGGCTTCCGGGCTCCGCCATCGAGGCCATGCGCGAGAGCGACATCGATCAGAGGCTGCTCCGCGAGCAGTTCGGCAAGCTTGGGTTCGACGAGGTCTTCCGCAGCAAGGGGATCAGGGTCTGCGCCTGCAGCCCGCGCCGGATCGATGCAGACCAGATGGCGAGCATCGGGACCGATTATCCGATGAACTTGTGGGTCAATTCTTGGGATGAGAGGCTCCGGACCGGTTGGTTCACGGTCGAGGAGCTTCAGGACACAGTGCTCGATCTCTTTCCGGATGCGACACTCAGGGAATACTGGGGCCTCGTGCATGACGAGATGATGATCCGGACTGAAGATCACGGGTTGGGGTTGTCCTGAACGGCCCGACTTCCCCAACATGAGAAATCCACATTTTTCATTATGCGAAAACACATTGAGTATTTCGCATGATCGGGACCGGCCCTATAATGGGCTGGAACCTGGATTTGAATGGATGACAGATTGATGAGCAATATCGACGGGCAAACCCTCAACCCGAACCGCTGCCTGGACTGCATGACCCCGGCCGCCCTGCAGAGCCTGGCCATCATCGCGTCCGACAGGCACAGCATCCACGATCTCTCCGCGATCGGGGTGTGCGGCAAGACCGGTTGCACGGAAGAGGTGTGGGACATCCAGCATCTCCTGATCCAGCGCTGGACCGCGATCCGCGAGACCGGCCGCCCGCCCGAGACCTATGAGGCTCTGCGCTTCAATGCCCACGGCATTGGTGGCGCCGGGTCCGAAGTCCCGGAATCCGCGAGCCTTGCCGGGGCGGCCTGATGCGTCTCGAAAGCATCGGCAACCACATCCGTATCGAGCGTCACCGGCGCGGTCTCACCCAGAAGCTCCTGGGCGAGATGGCGGGCGTCAGCAAGGGTCGTGTCGAGGCGATCGAGTGCGGCCGGGCGATCGACATGGGTGTGGGAACCGTCAATGCGGTGCTGGTGGCGCTGGGCTTCCGTCTGGATGTGGTCCGCAATCAGGACAGCGCCCCGGAAGGCTGAGCCATGCGTCCCGTGATCTCGCACCGCTGCATTCGCCTCGTGCGCGACATCCGGGCGCAGCTCAGATGCGCGCAGGTCGCGACGTTCCTCGCGCTGGCGCCCCTGTTCATCTGCGGATCTGCAGGCGCCAGTGCGGCGCAGCCGGCGCTGACGATCGTCGATGAGCCATTCATGGCGTTCATTGCCGGAATGGAGGGGCCGGACGGATATGACGACGTCACCCTTCACGCGACCAGTCAGCCGCCGGATGCGCTCACGAGGATGACGATCGGGCAGGTCCTCGATTACCAGGCACGTCTGCAGCGGCAGGGCGCGAAGTCGACCGCGGTCGGCCAATACCAGGTCATCAGGAAGACGCTGAACGATTTCGTGCGTCGTGGGGAGATACGGCCGGACGAGCTTTACAGCGCCAACAACCAGGACCGACTTGCCAGGATCCTGATGAACCGGTGCAATTTCTATGACCCAGCGCATGACATCGATCGGCTCGGCAATTGCCTGGCGCGCGCCTGGGCGGCGCTGCCGGTCATGACGGGAAGGAAGGCGGGCCAGTCCCACTATCAAGGCAAGGCCGGGAACCGGGCACTGACCTCGGTCGAGGAGGTTCGTCAGGTTCTCGAAGGACGCTTCAGGGACGAGGGTCCGATCATGGTCGCGGCTCGCAGGATCGAGCGGCTTCCTGCGATCAGCAGCCGTGCCCCCGACCGGGCATCGGATCCAATTCCCCTGGCTCGTCGATGAATTATGTGAATATCGAAAAATTGTGATGGAGAGCGTCTGCCCGTTCCGGCTAGGTGTTCAGCAATCGAAAACGAGAAACGGAGTCCCTCATGTCCCGCAACCCGAACGTCCCGCCGCGCCGGGCCTTTCTCATGGCAGGCGGTGCCGCGGTGATCTGCGCGGCTCTCGCCTCGCCCATCATGGCCGGACCGCAGGGCGCGGTTGCCGATCCCTGGATTGGCCGCAGGTTGACGACCGCGGAACGCGCACGCCTTGCGGGGCTCGGCGCAAGCCTGGACCGCAAATTCTCCGGCTCCGATCTGAAATCCGTCATGCTCAAGGATCACGTTCGGCTGCGCATTCCCGCTGCGGATCTGTTCTTCGCCGGCAAGGATGCGCTGTCCGCCCAGGGCGTGGCCATCCTCACGCTGGTTGCGGAGGGAATGACGGACAGGAAGGGTGTCCGCGTCGAGGTGGTGGCCCATCACGACCTGATGGCGCCGGATTACGATTCCTGGATCTTCACCCGGAGGCGGGCCGAGGCCGCGCGCGCCGCGCTCATGAGCCGTGGGGTGGAGGCTGCCCGCATCCGGCCGACCGGACTGGGGGGGAAGTTCCCCTATCTGCCCGATGGCAGGGACCCTCATAATCAGCGCCTGGAGTTGCTGTTCCGTCCCTTGTGAAACGAAAAACGGCGCTGATCGGTTTGCGAATATATATCGTTGCACGTCGCGGTGCGGTGCTTTAGCCATAACCCGTCTACAGGCCGGAATGACGGCCGCAAACCCGAGAGGATGAGCATGCTGAAGAAAGCCGACTACGTCGCTGCGCTGGCCGAGAAAATCGGTTCGACCAAGGCCGACGCCGCCGCGATCGTCGACGCGATCGCCGAGATCACCGTCGAGGCCGCAAAGTCGGGCGAGCCGGTGCTGGTGCCGGGCATCGGCAAGCTGACCGTGATCGACAAGCCGGCGGGCACCGCGCGCAACCCGCGCACCGGTGAGACCATGGACGTGCCGGCCCGCAAGGCGCCCAAGGTCTCGATCGGCAAGGCACTGAAGGATGCCGTGTCGGCCTGATCGAAGGATCGGGGACGGCGTGGGAGTGCCGCGCCGTCCCTCTCCCGCATCAGATCTCGAATTCGAATTCCGGCTCGGGCTTGTAGAGCTTGCGCCTTGTGTGATCCATGATCGCCGCGACCTGGTCGCTCATGTAATCCAGGAATCCCTCCCGATCGAGCGTGCGCGTGCGGACCGCCGGAACCAGGAAGCGGCCCATCTCGTCGATGAATCCCCGCGAGCGCACGATCCCGTGGAGATCCGAGATGCGGTCATCGAGCTTGCGCTGGTAATCCACGATCTCGTAGTCGTCGATCTTCCTCCGGATCAGGTCCGGCCTGGGCTCGGCACCGCGCTGCTTCAGCCACAGCAGGTCCCAGATATCGCGGTGACGGACATGCTCGGTGCTCGCCGCCAGCGCAACGACCTTGTCGGACATGATCTCCGACATGCTCTCCACCCGGACCAGCGTGTCTTCGTAGCCGTCACCGACCTCGGCATGGTTCTTGCGCAGCGCATGGAGTTCGACGTCATAGGACGGGATGTTGGCCACCTCGAACTTGATCCGCTGACGAGGCAGGTGCTTCTGCTGCGGGCTCGTGATGAACGAGAGCTGCCAGCGATCGATCTGAAGGCCGAAATAGCTCGGGACCTCCCGCATCTGCTTGGGATTCTTGACCTCGATCTCGATCCCGTATTGGCCGCCGATGAAGCTCTTCATGCAGGATTGGATCTCGCGCAGCTGTGCCGGCGCGAAGCCGCGGCCGCCGCAGAAATCGAGATCCTCGGAACCGCGCTGACCGCCATAGCACATGCGGATCGCGGTGCCGCCCTGAAAGATCAGGTTGTCCAAAAGCCCCTCCCGGTCGAGACCGTGAAGGATCGCATAATGCAGGATCTCCTTCTCGACCATCGGACGGAGGCCCGCCACCTCGGGACGCAGCATTGCCTGATCGACCACCTCATGAAAGTTGCGCATAATCGGGCTCCTCCTCGGTGATGGGTTGGACGAGATGGGTGTTGCGACCGACGCGCCTCAGATCCGTCAGGGCGCGCTCCGGGGTCGCCATGCGGAGCGGACGTCCGATATCCACCAGGTCAGAGGCAAAGCTCGCCAAGGGCCGTTCGGTATGGGTGAACTCGATGTCGCCCCAGGGCGTGCGGAATTCACCGGACCGCCCGGTGGTGATCACGGTCAGTCGGCCGACCGGAATCTGCGAGATCCAGCCATGTTCGGACAGGGCGCTCTCGAGGCTTACATAGCTGTGGTGCCCACGCCGGATTGTGCGTGCAATCTCCTCGATCAGGTCCGTCTTCGGCCGGGTAGAACGATTGTTGACGTAGACCCCGCGGCAGGCGCGGCGGATGACCGGGTTTTCCCCGGCTGCCACCAGGCGCAGCTGAACCAGAAAGCTGTCAGTCTGATCGTCCGGAAACATCTTGCGGATATCGCTGATCGTGAAGACCCGACGTCCTTGCATGTCCCACTTCGCCAGATTCATGCTCAGTTCCGAAAGGCGCACAACCGTTTTTCCTTTTCGCATTACGTTTCTGTAGGGATAGACCTGTTTTGCGAAAATGGAAAGTCTGCGTCGACCGCAGTGGGTGGCGTGGCGCTTCCGAAACCAGGTGAACGCGGTAATGGCTCTCGATCACCTCGGGAGCGGCGAGGCGGCCGCTGCTGCGGGCGCCGAGATCGGGATTGATGCGCCGCACGCTCGGGGCCTGTCGGCTGCGTCGGAGAGTGCGTCCCCCGTGTGGATCGGGTCGTTGTGCTCGATCGCATAATCATGGACTACGACCCATCGCAACTCATGGTCCCAGCCTTCTTTCCATTCAGGGACAGGCTCTCGGCTCTGGGCCCGGTAGAGGCGGGGCGCATCCGACAGGGGCTGGGCGAGAAACTGCGCCCCGCGGCCGAGCAGGTCGGAACGGCCATTGACGGACGCGGCGACGAAAAGCTGCCATCGGCTGCGGCGGCGCCCTGCAATGTCCGCCAGCCCGGGATCGGGGCATCGAAGCGCATGGCGGTCGCACGGCAAGATGCGTTTATCCATCTATATTTCGCATTGGTGATTGTCGCAAGATGCGAAAAATAGTATCCTTCCCCAAGGATTTATGAATTGGATTGGAGGCCACGTATGACGTGCGTCGCAAGGACCCGCATGTTCGTTAAGACGGACGTCGAGGCCAACAACAACAAGTTCTGGGAAATCACGATCGACGCCGCCGGCACCGTCTCGACCCGCAACGGCCGCGTCGGATCAGCAGGCCAGAAACGCACCCTCGGGCAGGGGGAGAAGCTCGTGGAATCCAAGATCCGCGAGAAGCTCCGGGGCAGTTACAAGGAGATCGAGATCGTCGGCGCGCCGGAGACGGGCGGGGCGATCGGCAGTTCCGAGCTGCGCAGCGCCGCCGAGGACCAGATCGGCCGCGGCGATCCGGTCGTCACCGATCTCGTCCGATCCCTGGTCGCGATCAACCGCCATCAGCTGCTGGCCGCAACCGGCGGGCAGATGGATCTGGATCTTTCGAGCGGGATCATCTCGACCCCGGTGGGGGTGGTGACCCAGGCCAATGTCGAGCGGGCCCGCGCGCTGCTGGCGGAGCTGGAACCCTTCGTGGTGTCGCAGAATTTCGACGCGGGCAGCTTTCGTTCGACCTTGCAGGATTACCTGATGCTGGTGCCGCAGAAGGTCGGCGCGTCGCGCGGCTGGCACCGCAGCTTCCTTCCCGATCCTGATGCGCTTTCACGCCAGGGCGCGCTTCTCGATCAGCTGGAGAGCTCGATCTCCATCGCCCGCGACCGGATCCGCGATGCGGCGAACCTCGACGGCAAGCCCGGCTCCGCGGCGGCGTCGATCTTCGACGTGAGCCTGCGGCTCTCGGAGGATGCCGCACTCCTGGAACGGGTGGCGACATTCTATCGTGACGGCTCGTCGGTCAGCCACATGGCATCGAAGTTCCGTATCGGCCGTGTTTTCGATGTGTCGCTCGGCGCGATGGACCGTGAGTTCGAGCGCGATGGCAGAAAGACCGGCGGGATCCGTCAGCTCTGGCACGGGACCCGTGCCCACAATCTGCTATCCATCCTGAAGAGCGGGCTGATCATTCCCAAGAGCGGCGGCTCGATCCATGTGACCGGCCGGATGTTCGGGAACGGGATCTACTTCAGCGACCAGTCCACGAAGTCGCTGAACTACAGCGCCGGCTTCTGGGACGGTTCCGCCGGATCGGAGCGGCGCTGCTACATGTTCCTGGCCGATGTGGCCATGGGCAAGCCCTGGCACCCCGATCGCACCGGGAGCGGCCTCAGGCCTGCCGCGGGGCATGACAGCATTTTCGCCAAAGGCGGAGATCTGGTCCGCAACAACGAGATGATCGTGTTCCGGGCCGGGCAGGTGCGCCTCAGCCACCTGGTCGAGTTCAATATCTGATGTGAATAATGGAGAGAGCCATGAAGGACGATGATGTCTTCCGCCGCGAGATGAGCCCGGCGCTGACTTTGCTGGACGTCGCCGGGCGCAGGCATCGCATCGCGAGCCTGGACGATGCGGCGCGGGCCATCCGGATCGCCGACGAGCTGCATGGGCTCAGCGGCGCTGGGCGCGTCACCGGCATCGGCGGAGACTTCCGCAGGATGCATGAGGCGGAGGCGTTCCTCCTCTACTACCGGTCGCATGCGCTCCAGGCCTCGTCGCGCGAGATCGCCCGGGTGGCCCGGGTCCTGGCCCGGAGCGAGGCCGTGGTCCAGAATGCCCGGGGGGATGTGGTGAAGGTCACCGGATCGAGGGCCGTCGCCTATGCCGACCGTGCGAACCCGAACGAAGGTCGCGTCTGCTTTCTCGTGTCCCAGCTGGTCTGGTATAACTGCAATCGTGCGATGCTGTATCCGCCCTCCCAGCGCACGCGGGACGAAAGGACCGACAAACCCTTCCACGAGACCGTCCCTCGGGAGTTCCTCGGCATGTTCCTGCGTGACGCGAACGATCGCCTTGCTGAGGGCGTGGTCAGCTTCCCGCTGTAAGCGAAAAGCGTGCATGATTTTCCTTCGTTTCGCGGTAGCCTTGCTGCGAAACGAAGGAGTCTCCCATGTCCCAAGACGTCACCGACAAGATCAGGAGTGCGGTTCGCGCCGCATTCTCCGCATTTCCGGCAATGGCGGCCGCCGGCGGCGTGGCGGCCCTGATGAGCCTCGGCTCCGCGGCCCTGGCGCGACCTGCGATCATGCCGGAGGCCGGGCAGTCGGGCTGGGCACCGACCGAATTCGTCAACGGCATCCGGGACGAGTCCCTGGGCCGCGCCACCCTCGAGGAAGGCGCGGATCCCTCCACACCGCGCCAGGCCGGGTCCCAATGGCAGCGCATCAACCAGATGTCCCCGGGCGAGATCCGCAGCCTGGCCGGCATCGTCTTTCACGCCAATGTCGAGCTGCGCAAGCTGAACGACCATCTGCGCAAGCAAATGCAGGGCGCCGGCGTGCCCTTCATCGAGGCGGAGCGGACCGCATGGACGGTCGTTCTGACCGGGGCCATGGTGGGCGACCAGGATCCTTTCGAGGTCAGCCTCGAGGATTCCATCAGGCATTCGAACCAGGCATTGCAGGAGGCCGTGAGCAACCACCCCGCCCTGCGCCAGGCACTCGTCGAAGCCAGCGCAAATGCGGAGCTGCTGATGGGTCTGTCCGCACGCGGCGAAAGCCCGTCCTTCGACCCGGTCACGGGCGTCACTGCCGCGCCGAGGGTCGATGCCGACGCGATCTGGTATCAGGCCGACAACCTCGATGGCTCCCGTCTCCGCTCGCTTTCGGCCATGGTGACCGATGTCGAGCCGCGGCTGACCGGTGTGCTCGACGAGATGGTCACGAGCCTCACGGACGAGGGCATTGAGCCCCGCGCGGCCCTCGCCCTGGCAGACAGCGCGATCCTGGCGGGCGGGCTGCCCACGGAGGTCGGCGCGCATTTCCATATCGATGCGGGGCGCGCCGAGGCCATGGCCGATCGGCTGCGCCAGAAGGTCTACGAGGAATATCCGCCCGCTGTCTACAACATCATCACCGAGGGCATCGACCGCGCGAAGCGCGCAGCGGAGCCCGCCACCGCTCCCGAGCTGGACTGACGGGCAGGGGGCGATGGCCCCCTGCATCCACGCCGCTTCAGGGCGATGGGTCGCCTGGTGCGGACGGATCCGCAGGGGCGCTCCCGAGATGTTCGAGATCCAGGATCCCGGCCCGGACCCGTCGTCTCATCGGCTCCGGCGTGATCTCCGCCTCGCTCCCGACCGAGACATTGCGCATCAATGTGCCGCCGGGCGCGCGCAGCTCCGCCTCCCGGTGGGTGTGCCCGAAGATCCATGCCTCGGGGCGGGTCTCGTCGATCAGCGCATCGAGGTCCGAGGCATAGCAGGGGCTGCGCTCGCTCAGCGGGCCGCAGACGGCGATGGAGGGCGCATGATGGGTGACCACGACCGTGGGGCCCTCATGGCATGTGCCGAGGCGGCCCTTCAGCCAGGCCAGGTGCATGGCATGGATCGTGGCGGTATCCCTGGGTCGGAGCGAGCGCTCCGGATTGCCGGTCGTGATGCTGCCATAGCCGTAGTCCGGCATCTTCTCGCGCGCGATCCGCATGGCCCGCCCTGTCGCCTCCGCGCCGGCGGTCGCGCGGAAGAGCCCGAAGTCGGTCCAGAGCGTGGCGGCCAGGAAGCGGGTTCCGCCGATGAGGAACTCGGATTGCTGTGCGAACTCGCAGCCGTTCTGCTGGCAGATGCGGGACATCGTCCTTTCCGCCTCGCCCATGTGCTGACCGTAATAGTCGTGGTTTCCCGGGATCACATGGATGGGCCGGTCCGGGACAAGGTCTCGAAGCCACTTCAGTGCTGGGTCCCATCGTTCCGACGACACTTCACACAGATCACCGGCGATGATCACCGCCCGCGCCGCCTGCGCCGCGCACCGGATCTCCCGGCCGAGCTGCAGCTTCGCCTCTGCGATGTGGTATTCGTCGAGATGCAGATCCGCGAGAACAAGGACCTTCATGAGCGTTCCCCCGTGTGGTGACCGACGCGGCATGGCGCCGCGTCGGTCGGTGCATTCCCATCAGTCGGCAGAGCCCTTCACGCCGGCGCTGAACTGGTCGAACCGCAGCGCATGCGCGCGCTTGTTGGTCAGCACAGACGTCACGGTGTCGTCCGAGACCGCGACGAAGAACTCCCAGCGGCTCGCCTCCGGCTCCTTGTCCGCCAGATCGCTCACGAGGATGTCGGCGACCAGACCATCCTTGCAGACCAGGTAGAGATGGCCGTCGGCCGAGGCGCCAAGCTCCGTGATGACCTCCTTGTTGACCGAGAACTTCAGCTCCTTCGCGGTGGAGCCGGACTTCTGGTAGAAGCCGAGGAAATAGTCGCCCTCGTCGTGACCGAAGACGTTCCCGCCCTTCGGAGCGGCGCCGGTATGGGTCCGGGCGATCGCCTTGCGGATCGCTTCGCGGTATTTCGAGCCTCCCGCCTCGACATCGGCCCGCGCATCCCCGCCGGCCGCGGCCACATCCGTGCCGGGGCGTTCCGCGGCGAGCCTGTGGCCCAGTTCGATGAGCTCCTCGACGCTCAGCAGCTGGTCCTCGTCGATCGCCAGGAAATCCGCGATGCGCGCATAGAGGGCGTGCAGTTCCAGGCCGACCTTGATCACATCCTTCTTCATTTCCGAGAGAGCCGCGATCTGAGCCGTGGCCTTCTCCAGATCGGTCATGATCAGCAGCTGAGGGTTGGCGACTGCCTCCGGCATCACCGATACCTCATGCAGCGCCAGCGCCGCATGGTCACGCACCCGGACGAGCAGCTCGTTCTTGAGATCTTCCATGATTTCCCCAAATGAATCTTCCAGTTCGACGATAGCGAAAAATGATGAGAACATCATCAATGGACGTCGCGCCGCGGTGTTAAACATGTGGACAATCTTCAGGCCGGTGATGCGCTATTCGCCTTGCCGATCCCGATACGAAATCGCACATTCCGCACCACTGAGACAAGCCGGGGTGACGAGACATGGCGCGACCGAACCGATTGCGTGACCTTATGCACCGTCGCGGCGTGAACGCATTGCTGCACTTCACGCCCGCCGAGAACCTCGCATCCATCCTCGAGCACGGCCTTCATCCGCGCCAGGCGCTCGACGATGCCGATCACCCATACGTCTATACGGACGAGCGGCGAGGGGACGGCTTCCTGGATGCCATTTCGCTCTCGGTCTGCTACTACAATTATCCGATGCTGAGGCGGTTGAGGCGTGATGCGCCTCGGCAGAAATGGGCAATCTTGGGACTTCACCCCGAACTGCTCATTGGCGCCGATCTCCGGTTCTGCGCATCGAATGCCGCTTCGGGCCACTACCGCAGGACCATGCGCCAGTTTCGTGGCCTGCGGGACTTCGAGGACATGTTCAGGGACCGCTGCCCGTTCGGCTTCCACCGTGGCGAGGGGTATCGCGATACGTTCGGATATCCGGACAACATGCCCACGGATCCACAGGCGGAGATCCTTCACTTCGGCGCCATTCACCCGGAGTGGATCTTCAGCATCGTCACGGACGATGCGGAGGTGGCCGAGAACGCCAATGAGCTGATCGGTGCGAATGGCCTCGAGGGGGTGCAGGTGCATGTCACCGATCTTGCTCCCCGCTTCGTGGTCAATCACCTGCAATGGGGATAGGCGCGCAGGAGCGGGATGATCATTCATCCCGCTCCAGGATCCCGCTCCAGTAGAGCACGTCCAGCTGGGTCGCATGGAAGTTCTCAGGGCGCAGGCGCCGCTTTCGGACCATCTCAGCGGTGCTGGGCTCGCGCGGCTGGCGGATCGGCCTCATGTCGCGGCGATGGCCCTTGGCGGAGTTGCAGGGCCCGCAGGCGGTGGCGATGTTGGACCAGGAGGTGCCGCCGCCGGCAGCCCGCGGGATCACGTGATCGAAGGTGAGATCCCTCGAATTGAAGTGATGCCCGCAATACTGGCACTGGAACTCGTCGCGCATGAAGATGTTCTCGCGCGTGAAAGGCACATGGACCGGCCGCTTGACGTAGTCGATCAGCGCCACGACCGACGGTGCGCGCCAGCTGGCGCGCTGGGAGCGCAGGATCGTGTCATACTCGGCCACCACCGCGACGCGTCCGCGAATGACGTTGCGCGCGGTCTTCTCGACATCCCAGAAGGTCAGTGGGAAGCGGGTGAGGGGCTGGTAGTCCGCATTCAGCACCAGCGCTGCCAGGTTCGTCGTCATGTTCGGCTCCTTTCCCTCTTGGATCTCGATCCGCAAGGAAGGGGCCTCGCGCGGATCTACTGGCTGGTCTGGTGACTGGTCTGGATGCGGGGATAGTGGCGGCCTGCGGGGATCCGGCTGCCGGCGGACAGGGCGCGGCGTTCGATCGCCTCGAGCGTCGACACGCCCGCATCGAACCCGGCGAGATCCCACACCGGCATGCCGAAGCACGCCGGTCCGCTGAGGGCGGAGGCGTCATTCGGTGCTGTCTTGCCGGCCAGGGGGCGCATGCGGGTCATCCTGTTCTCTACATGCTGAAGGTAGACGGGTTCACCGGAAAAGGAAATCGCAAAATTCCGAGCGGAAAGAATTTCACTCCACCGGGTCTTCCCTGAACCGGTCCTTGTCGCTGGCCTGCTCCGCGATGCGCTGCAGCTCGCTGAGATCTGCGGAGATCTTCGGGTCCGGATCCGGAACCACGGCAACGGCGTGGGTCGGCTCCGGGAAGGGGGCAGTGCTGGTGGAGGCCTTGTGCTGAGCCGCCAGCAGGCGCTCGTATTCCGGCGTGGAGATGATCACCAGCGTGCGACGACCGTGGATGGTGATATGCACCGGTTCATCAAGCGCCACGCGCTTGTAATGGCCGAAATGCTTCTGGAAATCTGCGGAGGTGATGTCGGGCATGGCCTCTGATCCGTTGGGGACGCTGCTGGCCATCGTATCGTTATTTCGCATTTCGTGATTCATCAATCGTGTCCGACAGTAACGGATTATGTGGAGAACCACCCTTCAGGGGCAGGGGAAGGGGTCGCAGCGGGCATGCTCGATGCTCGGGATCATGTCCGACAGCCCGTCGATCCATCTCAGATGGTCGTGGGTGCCTTCGTCGCGCTGCGCCCAGTTGTGGCTCGTGGCCACCACGAAGCCGGTATGCCCGGCTTCATTCCCCGCCTCGACATGCTTGGGCAGGTCATCGAACCACCAGGAACCCTTCGGATGCCTGTTGAGTTCAGCCGCCTTGCTTGCACCGAGATCGACGAAGGCCACATCCTCGATAAGCCCCGCGCCGAAGGCCCGGGTCAGGTTGTCGGTCCGGATCCGCATGATGGTCGGGTCGAGGGAGCAGGCGGTGATCACCCGCACCCGCAAACCCGCCTCACGGGCCTTGAGAAGGAATTCCGGCACACCCGGGAGGGGCCGGAGATCGCCGAAACCCGTTTCGGCACTGCCGTTGAACCGGCGGATCAGGTCGATGGCCAGGTCGCGGTGTGCCTCGCCCAGCCAGCCACCGATATTGTAGCTCAGAGGCGCCTCACCGGTAAGGGCGATCCCCTGGGAAAGCGCCCAGGTGCGGAAGTTGGTGTGCCACGAGAGCAGAACCTCGTCGCAGTCGACGAGGACCACTCCCGATTTCGGAAGTTCGTGGAGTTTCGGCCCGTCCGCATGGGCATGCGATAAGGCCGCGACGGCAGGGTGGAGCATGGGCACGGTCCAAATCTTGTATTCAAAAATATTATCCAAGTTGAGCAGTGATGTAAACACCGTCAGATATTCGCATATTGAGAGCGGTTGAACGTTTCTGTAAGATCGGACGCATAACCATCCGGGATCTGACCATGAAGACGATTGCCACCGCAGACCTATTCGCAGGACGCAGGCGCCTGCGCGGCCTTCTCGAGAACACGATGTCCCGGGCGGCCGTCACCCGCCTCGACGAGGTGGCGGCCGAGCGCGCCCGCAACATGCTCCGCTTCCATGCCGGACTGAAGCGGCGGCACCTGGACAGCCTGATCGTATGCCCGAACGGGGCCGGGGCCTTCACCTCGCTTCTGCTTCTGAAGGACGTGCCCCGCGGCATGCCCAACATCGTGGGCGCGGCAGGCGAGAACATGACCGAGCTTCAGGCAGGTTTGGCGGGACGCTCGCTCCTGGAGGCGGCGTGCGTCATGATCCTCGATCACAAGGCGGCCTTGGCAGGTGGCGCGGCGGAGCAGGTCCGCCGTTTCGAGTATGGCGGGCTGGCATTCGGCATTCCGGAGGAGATCATGTCCGTCGTCGGCAATCGCATGCCTGCGCCGATGTCCGACACCTTCCGCCAGGAGATCCTGTCCAGCTCCGGCACCGGCCTGCGTCGTCTGTTCGGGACGGAGGATGTCACGGAGACGGAGTGGGCCGGGTTCAGCGATGACCGGCAGGTCGCGGTCATGGTGGAGGCCGCCCGTCTCCTCTGCGTCGGCGTCAACAGGCTGGATGCGGCCGCCTGAGCCGCGCGTCACGGTGACGGGGCGCTTGCCGGTCCGTCATCCGTTCCGGAGATCCGGCGTGTGGGGCCTTCGACCTCGATGATCCTCACGAGGGACGGGTCGCAGAGCAGGATCAGGCTGTCCTGTGCCTCCGGCACCAGCTTGCGGAACGCCGCATCGGTAAGCCTGTCGAGATCGGAGAGCTGACCCGATCCGGCCAGGGCCACGATGCGCTCGGTCGGCAACCCCTCGTAGCGGTTCAGGTATATGATCGCGTCACAGCCGTCCCGCCTGGCACGCGCGATGCGCTCCGACCAGTTTCCGCCGCTGTCGCGGCACCTGCGCTGACGGCTCACCGGCGCCTCGATCAGGTGAAGATGCCCGCCCTGGCCGCAGCGCATGCGGGCCTGGTCACGGGTTCCGCAATGGATGCCCTGCGCCCGGGACAGCTGCGCGTCGAAACCTTCCAGGCGCGATGGTGATCCATGCCAGAGCTCCATGTCGCCCCGCCCCTTCCTTTAGCCGAAACGTCCCTGGACGTAATCCCGGAAGCCGCCGAAGCGGCGCTCCCGGATCTGCCAGGCCGAATAGTCGTGACGGAGGGACAAGGCAACAAAGACCAGCACCGCAATGAAGATCGCGAGCCCGTAGAGAAAGCCGTTGAGGCCGTGACCGGAGAGCATCCACCATGCGGCAAGTGCGAAGGATCCGCTCGCGGCGGCCAGGAAGATCATCGCGATACGCAGGTGCCCGGCCGCGATCCGGTCGAGCTGTCGCCCATTGAGGTTGCGCCGTCCCATCTCCTCCCGAAAGCGGCCCACCCCACCGTCCGCATAGCGACCAGCAAGCCCCTTGCGGATGTCCTGCGGATCGGCCGCGACCGGTTTCACAGCCTCCCCGATCGCCGAGATGGCGCCGGAGATGTTCTTGCGGGACTTGCTCATCAGCCGCTCGTCGCGGATGCGGCTCACGCCATATGTCCGGACCCGATTGAGGATCCCGCGTCGGGTTCGGTCGTTGCTCATGCTTCTGCCATTTCGTGCTGAGGGTGCGTCTGACTTGGGGTGCCGGTCGATCAGATGCTTCCGGGGAAGAGAACCGTCGGCGGGAAGGGGTTCTCCCAAGGCATCAGGAAGATCTCGGGAAGATCCTGGACCGGTGTCCCGTCCTGTGTCGTCGGGGCGGCCGCGGTGATGTTTGCCGGATCGAAGCATCCCCCGGAGGCCACGCGCTCCATCAGGTGCTGCTGATATTCCTCCTGCGTCATGTTGTGCGCGGCAGCGATGGAAGGGCTCAGCCCCGACGGTGCGAAGCCCGAATCCGCCCATTTCCGGAACCCGCCGCTCCCGAGCATATGGACGGCCGCGGCGGCGCCGCCATTGGTCATGGTGACACCGTTGATCACCTGCCCATCGGTATAGTAGCCGGAGATATACGAAAGGTTTTTCGCAGTATATGCCTCCAGCGAATTCGCCTGGGCCTGGGTGTTGGCCATATACTGGGCCCGGCTGTAGATGCCGTCCTTGCCGCTCCAGGTCACGTTCGACCAGTCATCCTCCCCGAAGCCGGTCGTGCCTGAGACGGAGGTGATGTATCCCGCGTCCTTCAGGGCGGCCACCGTCAGCTGGTAGAGCCCGGTCGCGGTGCTGTTCGGGTTGGTGGCGTATTGCCCATGGGCGCCGGATTCGTAGCCCGCGAGCATGGATCCGTAACCGCCCGGATCACCGTCGCAATTGCCGGATCCGGCGACGCCTCCGGCATCTGCTGCCAATGCCGCCCCCGGCAAGGGGTTCAGGCTCGTCGAGGCGCTGCCGATCGCCAAGGCGGTGACGGTCAGGCCCAGCAGCGCGCTGGGCCGAAATCTTCCGAATGCGGACCGGACAGTCATGGGATCACCTCAGCTCGAGTATCTGGAGGCCGGCAGGGGCCGGGTTGACGATCAGTCCGGCGCCCTCGGCCGGAAAGATGATGGGCAGGTCAGGCGCCGCGGCGTCGACCAGGATGTTCCTGTCCCCGTCCAGGATCAGATAGGGTCTGCCGCTGGTCCCCATGCCGTATCTGAGACCGCGGATGACAAGGACCGTTTCAGGCGCACCATCCAGATCGATGTCGATCTCGTAGCGGACCAGATCCATCTCGGCACGGTCGTCGAATTCCGGCTTGGCCTCGGAGAGGAAGGCGTAGTCCGCCTCGGTCGGACGGAGGGGGCGCTTCCTGGCCAGCTCGCCGGTCGAAAGCGCGATCTCCTTGCCGCCGCGATAGACCCACCTCACCCCGTCGGTGTCGATCACGTAGTCGTCCGAACCACTCGGCCTGTGGAAGGAGACCTCCTGCGCGTAGCCGCGTCCGATGGTCTTCCACCCTTCCGGTGCATCGGAAAAGGCCATCCAGGCGCAGCCGTATTCCGCATCGCAATTCTCCGCGCTGACCACGAAGGCCTCGAGGCGTCGGTCTCCGTCCATGTCCTCCAGGGCCGTGCCCGAGATCCGGCCGTATCCGGGAAGGGTCGAGACATGCGCGATCAGGGCATCGCGCCGCGCCTCGATGAATGCATCCGGCCCTTCGGCGATGGCAAGGGCTGGCATGGCGCAGATGAGGCATCCGAGGAGGGCGACGGTTGTGTGCTTCACGATGAGATCCGGGATGAGGTTTCGCGGATGTTATGCGAAAATGTGAACGCTGCAAAGGAAATTAAGGGTCAGAAGACGACAGGATCCTCGATGTCGGGGCTCCGGGCGGGGAGGTCGCTCCGCGCCGCCATCCCGCCCCGGAAGGCGTCGACGCGCCGGACCTCCAGGATCATCCGGGCCAGCCGGTCGATCAGGAGCGGAACGCCATGCGGCAGCTCCTTTCCCCTCATGAGATTGGCGTGCCCCTCCGTGACCATGTGGCGCTCGAAGTCGAAGGCATTCGTGCAATCGAAGCTGCGCCCGGGAGAGCCAGAGACGGTCAGGCCGCCGATCAGACGTCCATGGCGGTCGGTGTTGAGGCCATCCTTGTCGGTGACCGGCTCGATGTAGAGTGCCCGGCCGGCCAGGCACTTCTTCGCGGCCTCCGTGGCGCGCGTTCCGGGATGGCCGCTGTTAAGCGTGTATCCGAGCCTTTCGAGGACCTGGTCGTCCTCGCGTTTGTAGACCTTCTCTGGCGCGTTTATGTTCGGCACGCGGATCGCGAAGATCTGCTCGCGTCTTCCGTCCTCACCGGGAGGCGCCAGGACGGCGATGGTGTCACCATCCGTCACCCGGTAGTCCGAGGGCCGCAGGAAGAACGATGTCCGGGGACGAAGTGTCGTCCCCGGCTCGAGCCTGTCGGTCTTGAGATATGGGGGCGCCCCGTTCATGGCCCGGAGAAACCGGCCTCGTCCTGAGTGCAAGCCGGGACGTTCAGCCGCTGCTCCACAAGGTCCATGAGGGCCCTGAAGCCCTCGACCGGGTCGATATGGGCAAAGCCGTTCTGCTCGAAGGCCGCCTCCTCGGGCGCGCGAAGATCGTGCGGGCCACCCATCAGGCGGATGTCGCCGATGGCGTCGATCAGCTTGATCGAACCCTTCGCCGCGAGGTCGCGGATTCCGGCAAGCGTCCGCGCGCAGCTATCGTGCTCGAGATAGATGGAAGGGCCCGCCGCGGTGTCCCGGAAGAACGCATCGCCCTTTGCCAGGCGCTGCGGAAGCTGGGAGAACGGGTCGCCCGGGAGCTTGGCCATGTCCTCGATGCTGATGACCACGAAGAAGCGGTCGCGATCAGCGGCGGCCTTGCCGTCATAGCGCAGCATGATCGCGTCGTAGCGGCCCTCGGCCATCGCCTGCGGGACCGGAGGCTGGAAGCGGTGAGCCTGGGCGATATCCCTGAATGTGGGCTTCAACACTTGGATCTCCATCGGTATTTTCTGCTCGTTGGGACGATCATCGCGCCAATACGTGAAAATTCAAAGCGCGACCGTTTCCACGCCCGCTCAGGTTGTCCACAAGAATCCGCGTGGCCGATATTCTGCGAAAACAAAAATCGTGCTATGAGGCATCCATCCCACTGCAATACGGTGCCCCCATGATGAACAGGAGACGACTCCTTACCAACGTGGCTGCCGCGGCCATGTCCTGCTCCCTGAGCGCCATACCGGGGCTGTCCTGGGCTGATGGACCGGCAGCGCCGCCGGATCCGGACCGGGGGAACAGTCGTCTCGATCAGCTGGTTCCCCTGATCGAGCCGGTCCTGGATCTCTACAATCCCAACACGAAGGAGCGCAAGCTCGTTCGCTTCTTCGGCTCTACCGGCTACAACCGTGGCGGGGTCCAGGAGTTGAACTACCTGATGCGGGATTGGCGGCAGAAGGAGGTCACCCAGATCGACATCCGCCTGTTCTGGGGGCTGGCCGCGATCCGCACGGCCGCGCTCCGCGACGGGCTCGACGGCTCGATCCAGATCAATTCCGGATACCGGACCGCACGGACCAACGACTACCTCCGCTCGGAGGGTTACCGCACCGCGGTCAACTCCCTCCACACCAAGGGCCGGGCTATCGACTTCGTGGTCAAGGGTGGCGAGGTGGCGGACGTGGCCAAGTATGCGCAATGGCTCGAGATCGGCGGCACCGGTCACTACCGGGGCAGTTTCGTCCATATCGATTCTGGCGACAAGAGGGTCTGGTTCGGCTAGGGCATCCGCGGCGGTTCACACCGGCCGCGGATCCATGGGCATTTCGGGCATCTCTCCGGGATGGGCATGCGCCGCCGCGGGGACCGGTCCGGGCCGGCCCGACATGCCTGCGGCCCTACCCGTATCGGTGGCCTTCATGCTCATCTTCAGGGCATGCTGGAGCGGCGCCCGCATGTCCGACGGGATCTGGACGAGCCAGCTCAGAACCCGATGACGGGCACGGTCGTCGATGCGCCCGCGCGGATCCTCCCGGTAGATGTTGGCAGGGTTCTCCATCGCCAGTTCGATGATCCGGCAGGTTGAAGGATCCCAGACGGAGCGGGGAATCCGCTTGAGCGATCGTAGCCCCCGCTCCGAGGGGCGGGGGGGCAGCGGGAAGGCCGCCGGCTCGATCTCGCCGCTTTCCGTCGCGGTGCGCAGGTGCCCCGCATAGGTGGAGGGCCTGCCGATCCCCTCTCCGGCCATGAGCTCGAGGAGCACGGATTCCATGGGCCAGCTGCGGACGCCGGTTCCGAAGTTCCGGGTCCAGGGGTAGGTGAATCCCTGCTCGCGTTGCCACTCCAGATCCCGCAGGAGCTTCTCGTCCTCAGGATCGGCGACGTTGCCGTTCCCGCACGACCAGTTGCCCGGTTCGAGCAAGATCTCCTTGGCCGCCTCGAAGGCTCTGCGCGCCACGAGGGTCGTCATCAGCTCCTGGATGGTCTGTCTCGTCCAGCCGTTTTCCGGCTCGCGTATCGGGCGCCTGACCAGCTGCCTGAGCTTTTCCGTGTTCACGGTCGAAAGTGCCATGACCGGATGAAGTGCCTCGTGAGCGCCCGGTGTGACGGAAGTCGCATCCGGATTGACGCGGCCTTCCGTTCCCAGAACCTCGGTCTCGAGGCCGCTCAGACCGCAGGAGAAGCCCAGCATCACGACCCTGGATGCGGATGCCGCCGACATGTCGCGGCTGTCGGTCCGCGGGTATGAGATCTGCCCTGACTGATAGGCGTCCTGCAGGCCCCGCATCGCGTTCGGCGCCGAGATGCCGTGATGTCGCGAGGCATAGGCCAGAGCGTCGGCCGTGTTGAAGGGGCGGACCGTTCCGTCCCGCGGCGCGACCGCGGCATGCAGAGACGCGCGGGGCCGGACTGCGCCGGGCACCAGCAATCCGCTGTGGCGGCGCGCCAGGCGTATCAGTCGACGAAGCAGTTCCGGCTTCTCGGAGCCGGTGAGCGCGACGCGCGCGACAAAGGGCCTGCCGCCCATGGCGGAGCGCGCCTGGAAAGTGATCTCGCCCGTCTCGGGACGGCCGCGCAGCCCCTGGGGCGCACGGTTGAGCATCAGCGTCGCGCCAAGGAGCGCCGAACGAACGCGTCCGACCGGCACCCCGGCCATCTTGGAGAAGGTCGAGCCGATCCAGCGGTCCGTGACGGCCCGTGCGCGCCCCTGGACGGAGTCGGAGACGAGCCTGCTGCCCCTGATGCTCTTTGCCGAGGCCAGCGCGGCACGAACCCCTTCCTTGGTGATCGGGCCGGGCCTGAGCCGCACCATGCGGTTCGCCCGGTTCGGAAACTTCCGGAGGATCAGCTCGACCACGTCATAGGCGATGACATCACCCTCGACGTCGTTGTCGGTGGCGATCACGATCGGGCAGGCGGAGGGGACGGAGCTTACCGCGTCCAGGATGGCACGCGCGCGCTCGGGATCAGGCCTGCGCCCGGGATCGAGGGGCTGCCCCTTGGTGAGATCGATTCCGAGAGGGAAGAGCGATGACGGGAAGCGGCAGATATGCCCGCCAGTCGGAACGACGAGCGAGGGCATGCGGATCGCGTTCAGGATCCGGCCCCAGGCCTGCGCCTTCCCGGCGGCTTCAATGATGATCAGGGCCTGCATCCCACCCTCGCATGGTTTTTCTCATTTTCCTGGCTTGTCTCGAAAAAACAAAGGGATTTGTTTCGATCCTCGAGCGGTTCCGGTCTGCGCCGTAATGCACGAGGCCGGGCATCCGCCCGGCCTCGCAGTCTTCCTGATCCTCGCGCCGAGGCCTTACCGCGCCGCGGTCTCCAGCGCCTGGACCCGACCGTCCAGCTCCTGGATCGCGGCCAGCATGGGCGCGATCAGCTGGATGTAGTCGACCGCGCGTTCGCCGCCCTCGGTGACCGTGACCGCGGTCGGCACGACCTCCTCGACCTCCTGGGCGATGACGCCAAGGGCCTTCTTGTCGTCCTGCTTCCAGGTGTAGGACACCGGGCGCAGGTCGCGGATGATGGACATGCCATCGCTCCGGCCGATCGTCTCGATGTCCTTCTTCAGGTTGCGGTCCGAGAAGTAGTAGTAGGCCTGCGAGTAGTAGTTCGTGGCATACATGGCGCCGTTGTAGTTCAGCCGGTTCGTCGCATTCGGGTTGTCCGTCCCGGAGTAGAACTGGGCGGTCGTCCGCGTGTCGCCGGCATGGGCCATGACGCCCGGGTTGACGGAGGCCGCGTTCACCCGGCGCTGGTTGGCCGCGAGGGAAATGGTGCGGTTTACCGTCAGGTTTCCGCCGCCGTCCAGTCCGTAGCCCGTGTCGATGGAGCGGCTGCGCAGCGCGTAGCGCGCATCGCCCCAGGTCGTGTTGAACGAGAACGAGTTCCCGCTCAGGTTCAGGCCGCCTCCAGCGGAATAGATCGTTCCCTTGTTCGCATCGACATAGGCCTTCGTCGCGGCATCGGCCGCCGCGGTGGGCGCCGCCAGACGCGTGATCTTCAGGTTCGCCATGTCGATCGGATCGCCGAAGCTCACCGTTCCGCCGGTGCCGTAGAGCCGTCCGCCGCCATCCACCTGGAAGACCGGGTTCGCACCGTTCTTGAACACGAAGCCGCGGTTCGAGCCGCCGGCCATCAGGAAATACATGTTGTAGTCGGACGAAGGGTCGAGACGGCCGCCATGGTCCGCATCGGTCCGGTTCGACATGTAGATCTTGTAGCTGTCGTTGTTCCAGAAGCGCATGCCGCGACCATTGCCGCTCACGAAGCTCAGGTCGCCACCATTGGCGGCATCGTTGCGGAACACGGTCGAGTCGACCGAGAAGGTGCGGTTCGCCGACAGATCGCCGCCACCCGTAAGCCCGGTGCCCGCGGTCAACGAACGCCCGCGCATCGCGTAGCGCGCATCTCCCCAGCTGGTGTCGAACGAGAAGCTGCGGTTTGCCGACAGATCACCACCACCCAAAAGGCCCGTCCCGGTGGTGAGAGCGCGCGCGCGGGTTGCATACCGCGTGTCTCCCCAGGTCGTGTCGAACGAGAAGGTGCGGTTCATGGACAGATTGCCGCCGCCCGAAAGGCCGGTTCCGGCAACAATCGAGCGGGACTGCATCGCGTAGCGCGCATCACCCCAAGCGGTATCGAACGAGAAGCTGCGGTTTGCCGACAGATCGCCGCCACCGGTAAGTCCGGTGCCTGCGGTGTAGGCGCGTCCGCGCAACGCGTAGCGCGCATCACCCCAGCTGGTGTTGAAGCTGAAGGCCCGTGAGGAGTCCAGGCTGAGGCCCGTTCCGGCCGAGTAGGCCGCACTGGAAACCGCGCCGGTGATGGAGTCGTCCACATAGCGCTTGTTGGCGGCGTCCTGATCCGTGGTCGGGTTGGCGACACCCTCGATGCGGTGGTTGTTCACCAAGAGCCCGTTGCCGAGGGTGACCTTGCCCGTGGCAGCTGCAACCGAGAACGGGCGCAGCCCGTTCCAGCTGCCCAGCTGGTTGCCCGAATTCGTCAGCATCAGGTAGATGTTGCTTCCGTCATTGCGCCAGAAGGAACCGTAGTCCCCCCCTACCAGGCGGTAGTTGTTGGCGCTGCGCGAGACGAACTCGCTGGCAGTCTCGATCGTGCCGTCCCTGCCCCAGAGCCGGCCGCTGCCGTCGATCTGGAAGACCGGGTCCGCACCGTTCTTGAACACGAACCCGCGCGATGCGCCGTTGCCCATCGTGAAATACATGTTGTAGTCGGAAGTGGTGTCCAGGCGTCCGCCATAGACCGGGTCGCTGTGGACCGACATGTAGTTCGAGTAGACATCGGAGTTCCAGAAGCGCACGCCGCGGCCGTTGCCGTTTGCGAAGCTCAGGCTGCCGCCGTTTGCCACATCGTTGCGGAACACGGTCGAGTTCACGCTGAACACGTTTGCCGCGCTCAGCGCCAGGCCGGTGCCTGCCGAGTAGGTGTTCTTGGCGATGGCGTCGGCGATCGCGCCGTCGACATAGAGCTTGTTGGTGGCGGAGCTGTTCACGGTCGGCGCTGTGAGGCCGGTGATCTGACCGTTGTAGCCGAAGGTGAAGACGTTCTGGGTCGAACCGCCCGCAACGGACAGCATCAGGTTCTTCGGCGCTCCATCGGGGGAGACCGAACTGATGAAGTTGCCGTTGCTGGAGCCATGCAGACCGATCAGCTGCCCGCCGCCGCGACCGAATATCGCTTTTGACGGATTGGAATTCACATCGTCGAAGACGGTAATTCCACCGGCGAAGGCCTTGAGGCCCGAGACGGTCTGATTGCCGGACAGGTTCACGGTGGGCAGGGTGATGTTGGCGGAGCCGTCGAAGGCCACGCCATTGATCGCCCGCGGGAACTGCAGCCGCGTCGCGGTGCCGGCATTGCCGGAGAGGTTGCCGGTGATGATGGTGCTGAACGTCTTCGCTCCGGCGATCGTCTGGGCGCCGGCGGTGCGCACGACGGTGCCGTCGACCCGCAGGACCTGGTTGCCGGTCAGCGCTCCGCCACCCGAGATACCGTCCGTGCCGGTCACCATGCGCGAGGCCAGTGCATAGCGCCCGTCACCCCAGCTGGTGTCGAAGGACAGCGTCACGTCCGAGGACAGCGGGCCGCCCCCCGACAGGCCGGTTCCGGCCTTGATCTGCCTCTTGCGCAGCTCCTCGATGTCGTCGCTGTTGCCGGAGAACAGACCATCCACGTAGAGCTTCGTCGCCGCGTGGGTGTCCGCGGCAGGCGTGGGGAGGTTGATGATGGCGAAGCTCGCCATGTCCAGCTGCTGGGTCGCCAGGTGGTTGCCCAGGTGGTCGCCGTTGTCCTCGACGTATTTCTGCAGGTAGTCGAGGTTCACCGCATCCTTCGCGGAGGACGGATTCGCCAGGCCGGTGATGCGGTTGTCGCCCATCACCAGGTTCTGCTCGGCGACATGGTTGCCGAGATTGTCCTTCGCGCCCTCCACCGCGGTGTCGACATAGGCCTTGTTGACGGCATCGTTCGGATCGGTCGGCTGCGCCGTGAGCTTGACGGGGAAGTCGCCCATGATGAGGGTCTGGGTCGCGACGTGATCGCCCAGGTTGTCGCGGCCGTAATTGAGCACGTAATCCCTCAGGAACGTCACGTTCACGGCATACAGGTCGTTGTCGACGGCAGGCGGATTGCCGACGTTCACGATCCGGTTCTGGCGCATGTCGAGATCGCCGTCAGCCATGTGGTTGCCCAGGTTGTCACCCGGGATTGTGCCGACGGACGTGTTGGAGTCGTAGGCCGGGTTGCTCAGGTCATCGAGGACATCGCCGCCGTCGGAGCGCCCATCCTGCGCGTGACCCGCGGCCGCAGCGAGGATGGTCAGCAGTGCGGTGCTGGCTGCAAGGGGACCCTTGTTGAACTTGGTCATCATATCGCTCCGCTGAACGGCTCATGGGTATTGATCACCAACATAGTTCCCGTATGTGAAAACGGCAATTTTTTGTTGTCCGTATAACTCGTTACAGGAAATACTTTGTTCAGCGATGAACGGCTCCATCCGCGCGGATCTCCGCCAGATCGCGCTCGAGCTCGACGATCTGTCGCTGCATGTCCTGGATCGCGGCCACCAGCGGGGACACGATCAAGCTGTAGTCGACCGCCTTGAATCCATCCGGTCCGGTCGCGACTGCGGCCGGGAGGATCTCCTCGACCTCCTGGGCGATGAAGCCGAAGGATTTCCGTCCGTCCGCATTGTATGTGAACGTGACGGGTCGCAAGCGGTCGATGATACCCGTGAAATCCGCATCGCGGATATCGTGCTTGAGGCGGGCGTCCGAGGTCGTCACGAACCCGGGCGCCCGGATCTGGGACGTGAAGCTCTTCTCGCCGTCGATCGCCTGGTCGCGCGTCACGGTCACCGCCATGTCGTTGACGATCCGCTGGGCCGACCGGAGGTTGACGGCGTCAGAACCGTCCGCCGGATCCTCGAGGCCGATGACCCGGCCGCCGTTCATCACGATGTTGCCGCCCGGCAGGCCGGCATTTGCGCCGGCCCGGCGCATGTGGATGTCACGGGATGACGCGACATTGTCCGCGGTCACGGACAGGATCTCTCCCCATCCCAGGTTCCTCGGATGCGACCTGTTCACACCGATGATGACAGAGCCGCTGTTCCTGTCGAAATCGATGAATCCCGCCGAGGGCCGATTGACCGTGCTTCCCGTCGGATTTCCTGCATCGTCGGTGATCTGCACCTCTCGCGAGGATCCAACACGCAAGCTCAGGCTTCCGTTTGATGCGATGCGGTGCGGGTGGATCTCCATCCGGATGGAAGGATCTCCCTGATGTTCCGAGATCATGGAACCGACGAAGGTCTTCTGCCCGATCACCCTCTGGCTGCCGCTGATGTTCACGGTCGGAAGCTCGATGCCGGCAGACCCATCGAACGGAATGCCGTTGATCGTGCGCGGCGTCTGCAGACGCGCCGCGGCACCTGCATTGCCGGAGATGTTTCCCTCGATCGTCGAGCCGAACGTCTTCGTTCCGGTGATCGTCTGAGCGCCTGCAGTGCGCACGACTGTGGCATCGACCCGCAGCACCTGATCGCCCGTCAGCGGGCCCCCGCCCGATACGCCGTCGGTGCCGGTCACCGTCCGTGATGCCAGCGCATAGCGACCGTCACCCCATCCGGTGTCGAATGAAAGGGTCACCCCCGAGCTGAGCGGACCCCCGCCTGACAGCCCCGCTCCTGCGGTGATGAGCGTGTCGCGCAGCTCGCCGATTGCGTCGCCATTGCCTGAGATGCGCCCATCGACATAGAGCTTCGTCGCTGCCTGCGCGTCCTCGACCGGCTCCGGCAGGTTGATGACGCCGAAGCCCGACATGTCCAGATCCTGGAGGGCGACATGGTTGCCCAGGTGGTCGCCGTTCTGCTGGACGAACGTCTCCATGAAGCGCAGGTTGACGGCGTCCTTCGCGTTGGAGGGATCATGGATCCCGGTGATGCGAAAATCGTTCATCGACAGGTTCTGGTCGGCGCTATGATCGCCCAGGTTGTCGGATCCGGGCATCGCGGACACCTGAGCATCGACGTAGGCCTTGTTGGCCGCATGGTCGTCGTTCAGCGGCTGTGCGGTGATCTCGATGGGAAAATCGCCCATCCTGAGGGTCTGTCTGGCGACGTGATCCCCGAGATTGTCGGATCCGTAGACGGATACGTAATCTCGCAGGTATCCGACACTCACGGCATAGCCGTCATTCCCCATCGACGGCGGGGGCCCGATGTCGACGATGGGATGACCCCGCATGTCGAGACTGCCCTCAGCCATGTGATTGCCCAGATTGTCTCCGGGTATCGCCCCGAACTGCACGTCAGCGTTGTAACTCGGATCCACGATGGAGGAGAGCGCATCCACGCCGTCCGAACGCATGCCCTCGGCATGCAGAAGGACCGGTGCGCTCAGCGCGGCAAAGCCCGCGCCCGTCGCGAAAAGCACGGCTATGGATCGTTTCATGTTCTTACCCCATCGCATTCACGGAACCCATGAGATGGACCGCTCGCATCCGGAGGCGGTGGCTGCTCGGTCCGTCTCATCGTCAATCGTCGACACGCACTCCAGGAGGACTCTGCCGCCCATGCCGGAAGACATGTGCGCTTCTGGAAAGACATTTTCAACAATAGCTCATATTCTGCGAAAAAGATAAGAGGAATCCACAATGAAGCCAACCCTCGAGCAGGCGGATATCACGGATCATGCCAGCGGCATGGTGCCGGGCGACTGCCTGAAGATCATAGCCTTTGCCGGCGCCGGAAAGACCACGACGCTGAAGGGGATCGCCAGCGCCAAGAAGGAACGCGGCGTCTACCTGGCGTTCAACAAGTCGATCGCGGACGAGGCCAAGCGCAAGCTTGCCATCACGCCCTGCACCGCCGCGACGATGCACTCGCTTGCATTCCAGGCCGTGCGCGACATGATCGGTCAGCCGCTCTCGATCAACGCGCGCACGATCCGCGACAGCGGGGTGATGGAACGCTTCCACATCCCGAAGGTGGATGGCTGGAACGGATACCGCGTCTCCCTTGCGGTTGGCCGGGCCCTTTCCGCCTTCTGCAACTCCGCGGATGAGAGTTTCGGCCTTCACCACGGCGAGGAGGCACTCATGGATTCGGTCGGGGATCCGGACTTCATCCGGGACCGCAAGAAGCGTGAGCAGGCCCAGGATGCGATCCAGCGTCTCGGCATGCCGATCTTCCAGATGGCGGAGGCGCTCTGGGAGCACTACCTCGAGAAGGGCGAGATGAGCCATGACATGTATCTCAAGGCCATGGACCTGAACGAGGACATCCGTCACTCCGCCTTCAGCTCCTTCCGCTATCTGATGGTGGACGAGGCCCAGGACATCAACCCGGTCCAGCGTTCCATCATCACCAAGACGGGCCTGCCCCTGATCGCGGTTGGTGATCCCTACCAGCAGATCTACAGCTGGCGCGGCGCCGAGAACGCCCTGGGCCTGCTCGAGGGCGAGACGAAATACCTCACGCAGTCCTTCCGCTTCGGCGAGAACATCGCCGAGGTGGCGCGCCACATCCTCGCGACCCGTCCGGATGGTGGCCCCACGCAGCGGCTGGTCGGCCTGGGAGGGCGCATGCCGACGGATCTGACCGGACCGAAGGCGGCGGTCATCTGCCGCACGAACATGGGAATGATCGACGAGGCGCTGAAGGGCATGCGCAAGGGCATTCCGATCCATGTCGACAACATGGCAGGGCTGCTGGCCGATGTCCGGTCCGCCCAGGCGCTCCATGACGGGCGCATGGGCGACGTGACCACCCCGGAGCTGAAGGTCTTCGACAGCTGGGCGGACCTGCAGATCGAGGCGGAGGAGGGCGACCAGACGCTGGCCCGGCTCTCCACGCTCATCGAGGAGGGCATGGCGCACCAGATCGAGCGGCTGGCGGAGCATCAGGCACGCGGTTCGAACGATGCCAAGATGATGATCTGCACCGCCCACCGCTCGAAGGGCCTGGAGTGGCCCGCGGTCATGCTCGGCGCGGACTGGCGTGACGTGAATGCGCTCTCCAAGCGCTTCGCGAAGGCGGAGCAGAAGTCGGAGAAGCACAAGACCCAGGCCATGGAGGAATTCAACGCGCTTTACGTGGCGGCCACCCGGCCCATCGTGCAGCTGCGCGGCGAGACCCGGATCCTCTTCCCGGAGCCGGATCCGGAATGGTCGCACCTGGCCGCGAACCCGGACGACGTGCCGCCCGATTACGTTCCGCCCGATTATGCGAACGCATGAACGAAAAAACCGGCCCTCGGGCCGGTTTTTTGTTGCTGCATCATTGATCAGACGAACAGCGATTCCATGACCGCCATGAAGAGCGGGAAGTTGATGGCGAATGCGCCTGAGCAGACAAAGGTGATCCCGGCGCCGAAATGCGTCCGCTGGCCGCTGCCGTTGGCGGTCTCGCGCAGGAGCAGGAGGCCGCGCATGATCGCGATGAAGCCCAGGAATCGGATGATCGTGACGATGCCGACGATCATGTTCCGGGCCGGCGATCCGGCTTCCATCAGCCCGACCGTGGCGGGCGCGTAGGAGAAGATCGAGGACGGGTCCGGGGTGTCCTGCGAGAAGAAGGTCTGCGCGAGCGTGTCAGAGAGGCCCGGCAGCGCCACGAAGCAGACCCCGATGATCACGGTCCACATCGGCTGGGCCCAGGAGCCCGCCTGGCGTCCGTTCTCGCCGCGTGTCGCGGCCTGCCGGATCCCGATGATGACAAGGGTGACCCCGATCACCCAGGCCAGGATGAACATGAGGCCGGTAAGCCCGCCACCGCCGGCCGGACTGATGGCGTCGACGATGTTTTGGATAATCTGGAGCAGGTCGACCATCTGGAACGTCTTTCTTGGGTCTGTCGGTTGCGCTCTCAGGCGCGATCATGGTCCTTGGGTGGAGCGAACCAATCCTTGGTGCCGGCCGCGCCCGGGACGGTGGCCTTGGCGTCGTCCCTCGTGCGCTCCGAGGTGACGAATACCTCCGCGATGCCCAGGGCCGCCTCCGCAATGATATCGAACAATCCGTCCATTCTTCCCTCCTGGAGTAGCCCCTCCCCGGTGACGGGGAGGGAAGTTCATCAGTTCGGCAGCAGGATGGACTTGTTCTCCATCACCACCACCCGGGACCCATCCGAGGTCGGCATGATCTGCAGGACGTATCCGTAGCCCTCGACGAAATCACCGACCTTCACGTCCGACGGCACCTTGCCGACATCGCCCGGCGCCGCGGCATCCGACTTGGTGCTCTCGTAGACCGCCGAGGAGCCCGGAACGCCGCCCTCTTCCGTATCCGCGCCGGCGCGGACCTTCTCGGGGCTGCCATTGATCGCAACCCGCGCCACCAGGCCGATATCGCGCGCCATGGAGTCCATGCGGCTCATGATGTCCTCGAGCGAGCGTTCCACGGCCACCCGGTCGGCCGGGTCGGTGGTCTCCATCGAGGAGATGCGGCGGGACAGGTCGACGATCAGGCTCTCGGCCATGTCGACCTTCTCCTTCACGCGGACGAACTCGACCAGAACCTCGTTCTGGGCCAGGGCCAGCGTCTCGGCACGGGTTGCCTTCTCGCCCAGGCTCACGATGCGCTCCTCCAGCTCGAGGATGCGTTCGTCGCGCTCGGTCACCTCTTCGGAGATCAGGCTGACCTTCTCGAACATGAGGTCGATCGCGGAGCGCAGCTCCTGCGCCTCTTCCTTGGTGGCATAGTCGGTCAGAAGGTCCGTCACCATCGCCGGATCGAAGGCTTCCTCGTCCTCCTGCACGACGGCGGTGCTGCCGTCGGGCAGGAAGAGGGCATCCAGGTCGCCCGCCGCGGCCCCGCTCAGGCCGAGAGCGACATCCTCGAGGTCGTCCGATGCCGCATCCACCGCATCGATCGGGGTGTCGATGGGGGCCGGGTCGGGGATCGGGCCCATGGCCAGGTCGGACAGATCGCCCGCGTCGGCAGGGGCGTCCTCGGGCTGGCCCACGGCCACGGGCTCGGCCGGAGCTTCCGGATCGAAGAGATCGCCCATGTCGAGATCCAGCGCATCCTCGCCCATGTCCGTGTCGGGAACCTCGTCGATCAGGACCGGCGTCTCCAAAGGCGCTTCGGGTTCGGACTGGACAGGGGCCGCATCGAGCGGAACGGCCACTGGCGCGTCAATCGGAGCAGGCAGGATCACGGGCGCGGGCTCGGTCACCGGAGCGACTGCAGCGGGCTGGGACTGCCCCATGCCGATCAGCCCCATCGAGGCCGCGCCGAAATATCCGGCGCCTGCGATGAGCGCGGCCAGGGCGGCGCTCGTCGCGATGAAGGCGATGTTCCTGCGGGGCTTCGCGGGCCTGGCGGATACGGTCTCGTCCTGGCCAGCGGACAGATCCTCGGCGGCGGTCAGCTCGGGCGTATCGGCCTCGGCGTCGCCGACCTCGTCCGCACCCACCATCCAGCTCGCATCGAACGCCTCCGGCGCCGGGCCGGCGTCGGGGCTGCTAGTCTGATCCTTCGTCGCGCGCACGCGGTCGGCTCCTTCACGGGGTTCGGCGGCAGAATTGTCATTACCGTCCGCTTCATCATAGTTCGCATATTCGGGCAGGGCGTGCAGCTCCTCGAGCTCAGCGGCAGGGGCCTCCTCATCCGCCCAGCCTCCGGCCGCTCGCGGGGTCACGTCCGAGCCGCCCGGAATGTCGGTGTCGTCACCGAACCCGGCCCAGGGGGTCGGATCGGCAAATGATGATCCGGCCTCGAACGCGTCCCCCCCCGACGCAGCATCGTTGTCGGCCGCATCGTCCCAATGTCCGTTTCCGGTTTCATTATTCACAACCGCAAAATCATCATGGAACCGCTCGGGTTTGCCGCCAGCGGGTCGGGGATCATCCCATGCCGAGTTGATGCCATCATCGGCATCCGCGGAAGACCACAGGTCGTCATGCGCGTCCGGCCCCTGAAGGTCGTCCGGATCGGCAAGCGGGTCATTCAGGAACAGATCCGCATCGAACCGGTCCGGCGCGGACGCGGCGTGATCATGCCGGTCACGCCGGCTCCCGACGATGCTGCCCAGGTCCTGTGAAACCTCGGCGCCCACGACCGGGGTTTCGAACCGGACCGTGCCGGAGGCCGGAGCCGTATCCTCATAGATCGGATCGGGGTATGAATCCTCCGCTGACTGGGCGGGATCATCCTCCTCGTCGTTGAAATGCAGCTCCTCGGGATGGTCCTGCATCGCCTCGCCGGCATCGATGGCGATCTGACTCGCCTGGGCGTTGCGGGCGATGTCCGCTTCGTCGGCCGGCATAAAATCGACGTCCGCGCGCAGCGCCGCAGGTTCGTCATCGAAGAAGGCATCGCCCATGTCGGTCATGTCAGGGGCGGGCTGTCCGGCGGGGACCGCGTCGAAATCCTCGCCGCCGAAGTCGATCGCGTCATGATCGTCGAACGAGGAGAGGAGGCCGTCATCCTCGCCCCGCAGGGCGAAGTCCGCATCCATCATCTCGTCGTCGGTGGACAGGCCCCCGATGACGACGGCCTCGTCGTCGTGGAAATCATCGTCGCCCGCGTCGCCCCTGCCGTCCGTCATGTCGGCATCGAGCGGCCGCTCCGCGGTTGCGGGTGCCGCATCCGGACGCGCGGCAGTTGCACCGCCGCCCATGGTGATGAGCGCATCACCATCGCCATCATCGTCGTCGAAGAGGTTCGACAGGCTGTTGAGCTGGCTCAGCCGATCCTCGAAATTGTCCAGCCCGTCGCGTGCGGCGCCGATGGACGCAGGGTCGAGAAGGTCCTTGCGACGCGCCTCGAGCGTGTCCGGAAGAGCGGGTCGCGCGAGAATGACGCCGCTATCATCATCCACACTGACCTTGGCAATGGCTTTTTTTTCGGTGCTCATTCTTTCCCCCAGGGAATGCGGATTTCAATCAAGGTTTTTCAACGGGGTCCACGATCAGGATACCGAGAGGATACCCGTCACGCAGGATGATCTTCGGGCCCTTGGGGGCACGTGCCAGAATGTCCGAGGAAACCGCACCGGCAGCGTTCGAAATGCCCGAGTAGAGGCTCTCTTTTGCTGATGCGGCGCTGGAGACGATCTGAGTGTTGTCGCCGGTGCCGATGACGGTCTGCTCCCGTTCGGAGGCGCTCTCAGCATATCCCGAAATGAATGCCGCTGCAACGATCGGCGCATAGCGAGAAACGTAACGGCGTTCCACGTCGCTGGCCACCGCCGTCTCTGCCGTGGCACCGTCGACCGCGAATGCGTTGATCGCGATCACCCGGTCGTCCGGCAGGGTCATGTTGGTGAATGCGACCACCATCCGGGAGGAGCTTTCCGCCACCTCGAAGGTGCCGGTCAGCCGGGCGCCCTTGTATTCACCCGAGACGATCTCCGCCATGATGGGCGACTTCGCGTCGGAGTTGACGCTGGTCAGTGTCTCCGCGTAGAGCACGTCGCCCGGACGCAGCAGCAGTTCGGCAACCTCGGTCTCGTCGGGACCGGAGCCGGCGCCGTCGCCCTGGCTCGCGCCCGCGTCGCCCGCAGCCGCCCCGGCATCTCGATCAATCTCCGCGACGCCCGCACCGACCGTCATGGTCTTCGGGGTAAAGGCCTCGGCGAACGTCGCCATCTGGTTCTCCATCGAGGCCAGGTAGGGGTTCTCCGGCACTTCCTGCCCGTCGACATTGTCCGCATTGGCCGCGGTCGCGGCCGGTGCGCTGCTCTGGGCTGCCACCGGGATTCGCTGCGGCTCCGGGCGCGGCGTAGCCTCGACCGGGCGGGGCAGGGAGCGGCGCTCGACCGCGCGGGGCTGCTCCGGTGACGGCTCCGCCGCAACGGCGGTCTCGGTTTCCTCCTCGGGGATCTCGACCACCTCGGTGATCGGCTCGACCGGGCGCAGGACCACCTCGGGGGTGGGGACCGAAGTCACGCCCAGCTCGGCGGCCCGGTCGGCGCGGTTCGCGTTCATGTCGCTCAGGCTCTGCTGGTAGGCCGCACTGTCGCCCTGGACGGCGCCCCCGGGCGTCGAGTCCAGCTCAGCCGCGCGGGGGGCGATGCTCGGTTCGACGACGCCCTTCGAGCCTTGGAAAATCGTCAGGCCGATACCGATCATGAGGATGGCGATGAGGCCTGCGAATTTCGCTGAAGCCGGGATCGCCGGCTTGCGCTTGCGAGGGGCGGGCGCCGCCTCGATCGAGTCGCCCTCGGGGATCTGGTCGAGTTCGTTGCTGTTCGACATTGGGAGTTACCTTTCGACCCGATCAGGGCAAGACGATGTCGGCGCGGGTGATCTGGCCGTCGATCGAGAACAGGGCCGCGGAGCTCTTCTGGATCTCGTAGACACGGACCCCGTCGGGGCCGGACATGGACGACACCCAGCTCGGCCCAAGCAGGGGATTCTTCGTGCGGATGAACAGGCTGTCGCCCATCAGCCATCCGCGGGCATCCGCGCCCTGGATTGCAACGGGGCGCGCCTCCTTGGGAATGTCGACGCCGGACAGGAACTGCAGCAGCGCCTGGGATCCCGCCTCTCGCACAGTCAGGTTGCTCGCTGCGGTGTTCGCGCTGGCGTTCGGGCCGGCGCTCAGGATCTGCACGTCATGGCGGAAATGCGCGCTGGTCTCGGAGATGCCCACCCGCATGACGACCGGTTTCGGCTCGTCGCGCAGCACCACGATCAGGTTCGTGAAACCGATCTTGGAGAGCGGCGTCATCGCGAGATTGTTCTCGCCGAGCGGGACCACCTGGAAGTTGTCTCCGGCGCCCACGACATATTGGGAGATGGGCCAGGGTTGGCCTGTCACGTCATAGAAGCCGATGACGGATGCGATGCCCGAAGCCAACGTGATCGCGGGCGGCGTCTCGCCTGGCTCCAGGCTGATGAAACCCGCGTCCACGCGGACATCGGGTTCCGCGCGCTCATGCAGTGCGCGCTGGTTGTCGTCGAAGATCTCCCGGTAGCGCCGGATCATGTCCGGGGTCATGGGGAAGTTCTTCTCGATGGCCTGGTTGAACCCATCCACCTTGTCGGCGTTGACCGTGTGCCCGTCGGTCATGTCCGGGATTTCCTTGCCGGCCGCGTCGACCTTGCGGGCCACCGGCGCCTGCACGGTCCCGGTCGCGGGGGCTTGATCTGCCTGGTCGGGAGAGACCGCCCCAACAGCCATGCCGCTCGTGGAGGGCACGTAGCCGGAGAACATGCCTCCCTGGCCGGCGATGCTGTCGGCGGGGGTGGCGCCCTCCTGTGCCAACAGGGGGGATGCACAGGAGAGGATCGCGATGATCGCGATACCGGAACGGAGACCAGTTTTCATCATTTCGGAATTCCAATCTGTTCCGGGATTACTTCACGAGCACGCGGGTGATGCCCACGCCGCGCGAGCTCTGCCAGGTCGGAAGGCGTGTCACCTGGACCTCCGCCATGCGGTTCTCCGTGCTCGTCTCCGAGGAGGACTGGTAGGTGATCGTGATGGGAACCTGAATGACCCAGCTGAAGCGGCCGGTCGCATCCGGACCGGATTGCACGATGACCGCGCCGTTGGCGACGACCGAGGAGATCAGCCGGCGGTTGCGGACGAACTCGAGCATGCCCGAGCCCTCGATGGCGGCGAGGAAGTTGTTCCAGCCGTCCGGACGTTCGAAATACTCGGAGGAGGAAGCAAGGTCCTGCCGCCAGTTGACGAAGTTGAAGGTCAAAGCCTTCGTGATGGCCTCGACCGCGAAGTTGGTGACCTGACCATCGTTCAGATAGGGCTCGGTCACCGCCACCAGCGGAATGATGCCGCCGTCCTCGCGGGCGATGAAGTATCGCGCCTCCGGCTTCTGGCTCATCGACCACCAGGCCGCGCATATGGCGACGAAGGCGGCGATGCTTGCGACCAGGGCCACGGCCGCCATCCGCGTGAAGCCGATCTGCCAGGTTTCATGCCGGGATAGGGCGGCGCGCGATACCCCAAACCTGTCTTTCATGCTCATCCTCAAACCCCGATGGAGAAATGCTTCAGCGGCACGATGATCGAACGGGAGGTGCCGAACCCGGCTCCGAAACGAACCGGCTTTCCCATTTTCACACCATCTGCCTGATGCATAACATCCGGGTAGGATCTCGCATAAGGGGTTTTCTCGAGGATCTCGGAGATCGGCGCCGCTTTTTTGTGGATAAGCACCGAGGTTGCCACCTCACCCTCGCTCGTCGGGCTTTCCCCGTTGGATGGGCGCATGCCGAGACGGGCCAGGATCTGACGTGCATCCTTCTCGCTGATGAGGACGTCCTCGTCAGGATGGGGGCGTCCGCAGGCGATCTCGACCAGGGTCCCCAGCTGCTCGCTGCGCGCACCCGCGTTGCCGTTCCCGTCCAGCTTGACGCTGTGCGCCATGAGGATCTGGAAGATGCGGGTGTGGTCCTTGTCCTCGACGATCTCGTCGTTCATCTCCAGAAGCTCGTTCATCACTTTGAAATCCTCGGAGATGAAGTCGGTGGCCTCCACGAGACTTTCGGGATGCTTGTCGCGCAGCATCAGCCAGCAGCCGGTCGCGAAGGTGCCGTAGCTGTCCGCGAGGCGTCGTTCCAGGCCGAGTTGGCACAGGGCGTGAACCATCAGCATGTAGGTCTTGTGGTAGTCCTTCGCGCGAAGGACCATGCGGCCGATCCAGCGATCGCAGAACTCGTCCGTCAGAAGCTCCATGGCCGGACGTTCGATCTCGTCGGCAAAGGCCTCGTGCTTGCGGCCCGAGGCCAGCTTGAGCCGCGCGAAGCGCGAGTTGTCCGCGGCCTTCTCGAGCTGCGGGATGATCGAGGTCATCAGGAATGTCGAGGCGATCGAATAGTAGCGCTGGCTTCCGCCGCCCGCGACGCCTTGGGCGACCACGGAATTGGACTCGGTTGCGGAGTGCCGGGCAAGCCGGATGATCGCATCCATCCGGGCGCGATCGTCACGGCCATCGCCTTCCGCCTCGTCGAAGATGACCGGAACCGAACGGCCAGACAGCATGTTCCGGATGCCGGACTCCGAGGAGTTCGAAAGGACGTTGACCAGGTAGTCACCCAGAGCCGGCCGCACCAGGTTGTGCGCCACCCAGGACTTGCCCGATCCGCGCGGTCCATCCAGCCACATGTGGGGGCGCCATTTCAGGATGCCGCAGATCGGCGCGATCGCGATCCACCCGAAGAGGGCCAGAACCGCCAGCTGACGGTTCTCCTCGCGCCAGTCGAGCTTGCGGATGATGTCCAGGTAGGCCCGTGGCTCCGGCGAATCCGCGGTGAAGGGATCGATGACGTTCGGATTGCGGGCCTTCGGGCCGACCGAGTAGCAGTTCTTGCCGTTGAAATCCTGCAGCGGGACGATGTTGGCCCCATCCACCAGCAGACGCGATCCGGTGTTGAAGACGACGGTGCGGCCGTCCAGGCGCGCACCTTGGCTGCACTGAAGGCGCGGATCCCATACGCCGGCGCGGTAGGAGGCTTCGATGAGCGTCGAGATGGCGGCTTCCCAGCCGACCTTGATCACGCCCTGGGAATTGGCGCGCTCCGGAAACATCTCGAGCCACCAGCCGCGCGGCGCGAGATGAAGCAGCGAGCTCGGCTTCATCTGCGAGGCGTTGAGCTCGAAGACCTGCCCGGAATCCACGGACATGAAGTAGTTGGCACCGCTCAGGTAACCCAAGCAGCGAAAATGCGGGTTGTGCTCGGGATCGACGACACGCGGATCTTCGATATCGTCGTGTCCGGCATCGTCGGGATCGATGATGTCCGTCTCATCGATCGACTCCGGCTCGGGCAGGACATCCTCAGGGGTCAGGGGAGCCTCGATGTCATCGAAATTGAGGCCACAGGTCATTTCATTTTTCGCAATCATGATCTCAATCCAATCCGTATCGTCATTGTCGTCTTGCTGGCTGGCCGGATCCCCGGCCAGGTCAAAAGGGCGAGCCGTCTCCGGTGCCTCCTTCGCGGCAGCAACCCCGTCATTCCCGGGTTCATCCTCTCTCAGCGTGAGGGCCTCATCAGGGACGCGGGACGAATTTCCGCGGATCCAGGTCATGACTCTCTCCGGGGACCAGTTCTCCTTCTCCGCGTCCGCCAGGTCCCATCCGGATTCGACGCCCTCCGGCGGAGCGATGCGGCCGGTGATCACCGGCGTAGCGCAGTTCTCGTCGATCAGGCGCTGCCGAAAGGCGCTCAGGACCTGCATGACAGCGGATTCGACACGATCCTCCTTCGTCCCGTCCGGACGCTCGAGGAGCTTGTCGGCATCAGGCCAGGTCACGAAGTTCACCGTGCGCTCCAGGCCGGAGATCACCTCCACGAGCGGCTTCCAGTCCGCATAGATCGCCGATTTGGATCCACCCATCGTGGTAACGACCAACCAGGGTGCTCCGGGGATCTCCGAGAGCAGGCGCTTGGCCGCATCCCGGGTCTTCTCGCCCTCGACCCAGAGGATGTTCTTGCCGCCGGCGGCCGCCCATTGCAGGACATCCTCCATCCCGAATACCGGCTTAGCCTCGCCCGCCGCGGGGCCCACGGAGACCCATGCCACCTGAGATCCACCATGCTCCTGCTTCTCCAGAAGCGTCTTCGGGCAGGGGCCGGAAGGCGGGAGCAGACGTGCGGGAATGAAGAACTTCTTGTCCCGCCCGACGACCCGGAGGATGGCCATCAGCAGCTCACCCTGCAGATTCCGGTATTCATGGACCATCTCGGGGCGATAGCTGCGCTCCTCGAAGGTCTTGTCGCCATACATGCCGCCATTGTTCCACATGCGGAACGGACGTCCGGCAAGCGGCATCCTCGTGCCGGCATCCGCGACGATCAGGCCGGCCGTCGCCAGATGGCCCGGCGCCACGCGGGGGCTCGCGTCGGGATAGCGGTGGATCTTGCGCGCGGGCTGGGACTTCGATGCAGCTCCCCGGCGCGCGGCGATCTTGCGCAGGACGTCGGGCACCTCGATGTTGGCCTGGTCGGCCGCGAAGATCATCTGATTCTGGAAATCGAGATTCTGCGTATCTCGGACCAGCGTGAACACATCGCCCTGCGCGTTGCACCCGGCCCCGAAGCAACGGTAGGTGCCACGCTCCGGGTTGACGCGGAACGACGGAGACTTCTCCACATGGAACGGGCAGCAGGCCTCGAGAATGGCGCCGCGCTGCTTCAGGCGCGCTCCGGTCAGCTGGATGATCGCGTCATCGATCGCCCACCCGGACTTGATGTCGTCGCGGAGTTTGACCCAGAGATCCCGCACCTCATCATTCGTGAAGCGGTGTCCATTATTCGCATGTGCGTTCATTTCACCAGCTCCCGACCGAAACTGCGTATGAGCCCGAAGACCAGGCCGAGCTCGACTTGCAGGGATCACAGATGCGGTTTCCGACGCCCTCGCTGAAAAACTGCTTGCTGCAACAAAGACAGGCTCTCATTTTCGCATTTGGGTTCGCGGTCTCATTCGGATCGAAGCCACTGGCAGGCAGGTGCAGCCGGGTGGCCTTGACCGCGACTGCATTTTCGTTCCGTCCAAGCCTTTCGGCGATCTCGGAATTCTTGTGCCCACTGCGGCGCATCGACTGAAGGATGTGAACATCCTCTTCGCTCCAGGCGATGGATTTGGACTTCGCGGGAGCGGGGGACGCTTTCCCGGATACCGATGCCGCCATGGGCTGCCTCACATCAATCAGACTTCATTCATCGAGGTGGATCATATTCGCAGTATATGTGAAAACGCAAGAGAGGTTGCACAGCCTTGTGGCTCGTTTCCCTTACAGATCTTGTTACAAGCATGATTTTCAATGGGATTTCATATTTATACGGAAGAGTCCCTCAGGGTATGATGAGCTTGGAAAGCCCGTTTTTGGGCAAATCCGTCCTGAAGGCGGTCGCTCGCGCCTGGATCGGCCTCCAAAATTTTCCAACGAAAACAGGCGCGTAACGCCGTCACACCAGCGTGACGCACCGCGTTGCGCAGTCAAGTCACTGATTCTATTATGAAAAGATAGTGATTGTTTGTATGTTACAAGATAGATGGAGAGATGAGTATATACGCGCATATACGCATGCACACATGCAATACACTTCCCCACGTGACGGCGTTACAGCGTTACACTCCAGACATAACTGATTATTTTCAATGCTTTGCGCGTTACGCCTGGGCGTATGAAGGGGGTTGGGGGCGTCACATCTCGGACAGACGGCAGCGGTGAGGCGCCAGCCCGAGGTTGTCCACAGTCATGAGGGTAACGTCTCTCATTCCGTAATGGAGATTTCGCAAATTATTGCCATAATATCGCTGAGCCCACGCCGTGACGGCCGAGGGTGAGGATAGGGATTTTCCAGATGAAACTAGCGCATATCAGGACGGCTGCTGGCATCGCCACGCTGTCCATCGTCATGGCCGGTCCGGCCTTGGCACAGCTCACGGCTGGCGAGATCGCCGGAGATCTTCGCGGCCAGGTGTCCAGCGTCGGGGTCCTGATCACGGTCATCTCCTTCGTCCTGGGTGTCGCGCTGGCCATCGCGGGGCTGATGAAATTTCGTGCCCACAGCCAGAACCCGAACGATCCCTCGAACAAGATGTCGACCGCCTTCGTCCTGATGTTCGCGGGCGCGGGCCTCGTGGCCGTTCCGGCCGTTCTCGGCACCGGCATCGCGACCGTCTTCGGGACCGGAGCTCAGCAGACCAACGGAACCGGCGGCTTCAACGCAATCCGGTGAGGAAAAACGACCGCACTTGCGGACATCGTAAAAACCAGGCTCAGGAAGGGCTAACTATGTCGAAAATGAATGTCATGCGGAACCGCCACGCAGCCGGCCTGGCAACACTCGCCGCCGCCCTGACCGTTTCGGGCGCGGCCTCGGCACAGACGGTCGGTTCCATCGCGAGCAGCCTGACCACGCAGACCTCGCTGGTCGGCACGCTGATCACGGTGATCTCCTTCGTCCTGGGCGTCGCGCTGGCCATCGCGGGGCTGATGAAGTTCCGCGCCCACAGCCAGAACCCGAACGACCCCTCGAACAAGATGTCGACCGCCTTCGTGCTGATGTTCGCGGGCGCGGGCCTCGTGGCCGTCCCGGCCGTTCTGGGCACCGGCATCGCGACCGTCTTCGGGTCCAGCGCCAATACCACCAACGGCACGACGGGCTTCCGCAGCCTCTGATGCGAAACGCCTGTGCCCCGATCCAACGTTCAGGGCGCAGGCCTGCTGAAGCATGACTCACAAAACGGCAAGCTCAGGAAGGAGCTGGATATGACGAAATTCGATCTCATGCGGGCGCGGCTCGCGACGGGGGCTCTCGCCCTCATGGTGACCGCCAGCATGGCGGGCTCGGCCTCGGCGCAGACCGTCGGCTCGATCGCCACCAGCCTGCGCGGCCAGGTGTCCAGTGTCGGGGTCCTGATCACGGTGGTCTCCTTCGTCCTGGGCGTCGCGCTGGCCATCGCGGGGCTGATGAAGTTCCGCGCCCACAGCCAGAACCCGAACGATCCCTCGAACAAGATGTCGACCGCCTTCGTGCTGATGTTCGCGGGCGCGGGCCTCGTGGCCGTTCCGGCCGTTCTCGGCACCGGCATCGCGACCGTCTTCGGGAGCAGCGCCGCTACCACCAACGGCACGACCGGTTTCAATAGCCTCTGACGGAGTCCCACCTCCTCCCGGACATCTGCCGGGGGGAGGCTTAACCCATTGAACAGATTGATTGCCGGAATGGCCCGGACTGTTCCGCCGGAGGCCCCATGCTTGGCGAAATGCTGAATTCATCGCTGGTCACCATGAATCTCAGGATCGTGGACCACGCCGCAATCCTGGCGCCACAGGCCGAGCTCTGTGCCCGGGTCATGACGCGCGATCGGGAAATCTGCCATGTCTGCGGCTTCTCCGTGCCGGGATACATGGAACTCGACCATCTCAAGGGGCACAGGAAGGCAGCTGAGTCGGAACTCGCCTGCATCTGCCCCTTCTGCCACGCGCTCAAGCATCCGCTCTGGGCCGGCGCGCGCAAGCGCATCGTCCCGATCTACGCGCCGGATCTGAGCCAGGAGGACCTCAACCGCATGGCCTGGGTCGCCCTTGCTTGGCGCGGCCAGAACAGGCCGGACAAGGACCCGGTCGCTCCCGGCATCGAGACGATCGTCTCCGACATGAAGGCCCGGCAGAACCAGCTCACGAAGCTGATCGGATGCACCAGTGCCGAGGCGCTCTTCGAGGCGGTCCTCGGCCTGCAGGACCTGATCGACCGAAAGGAGGCGATTGCCGCGGCCATGCGTCTGGACCAGTTCATCAGGTTCTGGCCATCCGAGCTCACCAAGGAGCATGCCGAACTTGATCGCGGGTCGAGACTCTCCACCTGGGATATCGGCGGCTACCGCGTCGTTGCGGAGGGTGCCGCGACGGCGATCCGCGGCAGATACAATCCGGATACGGACAAGTTGCAGGCCGCCGCTGCGGCTCTCGCCGACAATTGATGGATGGCCCATGCCTATTGAGTTCCGCGACATCGAACATGAAGAACAGTCCGAGCGGGACGCCCCGTTCTCCCATGTCGGCATCATCTTCTTCGGAGAGAACGGAGAATGGTATGCCCGCCGGGTAGGCACCAATTTCGAGGCATCCGGCGACGGCGTCCCGCAGCGCCTGGAAGGCGGCCTCTGGGTCGCCGACATGGAGTATGATGAGGTCCGTGCGATCAGCAAGGAGATGCGCGGCTTGTCGATGCGCTCGGATGGCTGGTTCAAGCTCCCGATCCGACAGATCCGGAACGCCTTCGGGCTCGGTGGCCGGACAGCGGAGCAGTCCCTGCCGATCGTGGCCGCCATCGCGGACAGGGTCTACCGGCTGACCCAGGAGGCGCTTCGTGCCAACATGTCCGAGATGGGCTACAGGGCGCCGCAGGAGTTCCAGAGCGGGATGGAGCGCGCGTCCTCCCTGGCCACGGCCATCTTCACGGTCAACGAGGCCGCCATGAAGCGGAGCGGATCCTCCGAGAAGCGCGTCATCGAGCATTTCGCACGCACCTGGCAGTCGGGGATCTACATCGCCAACCGCAAGGAACCGCCTGAAGGCCACCTGAACCTCTCCTTCCACTTTCCGAGACTCTCCTATGCGCTGAACGTGACCGCGGGCGATGTCCCGGCCACATCGGCCTGGCAGATCGCCTCCCGCCCCGACGACCAGGGCGTCGAGGAGTTTCTCCAGCAGATGCGCAAGACCGGTCGGCCAGCGATCTACAAGGCCATGTGCCAGCCTGGAGAGGGCTTCGTCCCCGAGCATATCCAGGCCTTTGCCAATGGGCTCAGCTCGAGCATGGGAGATGCGCACCGGGCACGCTTCATCGATGACGAGATCCGGCTCCTGTCCCCTCACTACCGGATGATGATCGAGGGGGTCATCGCCGGGTCTGGCTGGCGCCCCTCGGCAACCGGTCAGCTCCTGCGCTGCCTGGAGGATAGCGCCGGCGGACCCGAGGCGTCCCGAGCTTCCTGGTCTGCAGGCCTCGCGGCGGAAAACATCCTGGCCTCCGCCATGCGCGCGGCGCGCAAGGAGAGCCCGGGCCAGACGGCGGAAGCGGTCTGGATCGCGGCTCGGGATCGGGCCGCGATGGTGCCCGCGATCGGCGCGCTGACCGATGTGGGCGCGATGCTGGTCTCTGCCAATTGCGGCACGATCACGGTGCGCTGTCCGGCTGACATCGAGATGCTCATGCTCATCCTCGACGCCGCGTGGGAGGCGGGCCTGCTGCTTCCGCTCGAAACCGTGGAGGAACTCCGCCGCATGGGGGTTCCGATTCCGTCCAGTCAAAGCCTCTTCGGTGGGATTTCTGTGGATTACCTGCTCTCCGCGGCTGTCCATAAGCGTCAACGTAATGCATTATGGACCCTGGACGGGATCATGGATCTTCCGCCGGACGAACGGGCGCGTCGGTTCCGGATCATCATCTCGGGCTGAGTGCGAAAAAAGGACTTCTGATGGGACTCTTGGATATCTTCGGCAAAATGTCCGCCAGCCTGCTGCAGGAAAGCATGATGGACCAGATCCGCCTGGAGACCATGGCGGATGATCGCACCCTGATCATGAAGGACGGCACGCTCGTCTCGATGATCAACGTGGCCGGTGCGCTGCGCAATCCGGGCGAGGCCGAGATGGCCCAGATGGTCAACGATCTCCGGATCATGATGGCCGCCTACTTCTCGACGCCGGGACATGCGATCGAGGTCAACTTCATGCGGGATTCCCGCTCTGCGGCCCGTTACATGGAGCGTATGGTCAACCGCACGAAGCGGGCGGCGCACAATCTTGGGCTCGACCTCGACGACGTGCTCCAGGAACGCGTGACGAACCTGTCCCAGAAGATGGTTGCCGAAATCTGCCTGATCACCGTGTTCACGCGTCCGTCCGCACTCGACCGCGAAGAGGGCAAGGAGGATGCCAGGCAGGTGGCCAAGCGCCTCGAGGGCATGCCGGCCATGTCGGGCGGGCAGGTGCCGGGCAAGGCCCTGGATACGCTTCTGACCCGGCATCTGTCGCTCGTCGACGCCATGACGAGCGGTCTCTTGCGGGTCGGTCAGCGCGCGCGCTCCCTTTCGGTCCATGAGGCGCTTCAGGAAACCCGCGCGGCGCTCTATCCGGACACCTACCCGGTGAAGGACGAATGGCACCCGATCCTGCCGTCCTGGTCGAAGGCCGGACTGGCTTCGGATGCGGTCCATCCCGGAAAGCGGGCCCTGACCATGCTCCCCGAAACCCCGGCCCAGATGGCGGCCGTCGACTACGGCAATCTCGCCACACCGACCTTCGATGCCCAGCTGGCAACGGAGGACAGCTATGTCGAGAGCTCCAAGGTGGTCAGGATCGGTGACACGATCTTCAGTGGGTTCGACATGACGCTGGCGCCCGAGGTCCTGCCGAGCTTCAACGAGCTGGTGGGCGACATCACCGCCAAGGGAATGAACATCCCCTGGCGCGCCTCCATGCGGTTGGAGTCGGGCGGCGTGCAGTCCCAGGCGCTGAAGATGATGTTCCTGTCGATCTTCACATGGGCCGCACCGACACGAAACCGCCGCATCAAGGAAGCCCTGATGCTGAACTCGGAGATCGACGGGCAGAACGACACGATCGTGCGCTTCCGGATGTCCTTCTCGACCTGGGCGCATGACGGCAACATGGAGACCTTGCGCCAGAATGCGCAGGTGGTCACCGGTGCCGTGAAGCGGTGGGGGAACTCCGGCATCGACGGCATCTCCGGCGATCCCATGGCCACGGTGCTGTCCTCGATCCCCGGCGTGACCGGCGCCGCGACCGCGCCGGTGGCCGCTGGGCCGATGCGCGACGTGCTGGCGATGATGCCGTTCGCCCGTCAGGCCTCCGCCTGGGACGGCGGCGCGGTGATGTTCCGGACCGCATCCGGCAAGCCCTGGCCCTACCAGCCCGGTTCCTCGAAGCAGAACACCTGGGTCACCGCGATCATCGGGACGCCCGGTTCGGGCAAGTCGGTGCTGATGAACGCGGTGAACTTCGCCTCCGCGATCACGCCCAACTCGGCATCCGGCGACAAGGCCATGCTGCCGCGGATCGCCATCATCGATATCGGCCCATCATCCGCAGGGATGATCTCACTCCTTCAGGAGGCGCTGCCGGCAAACCGCCGCCACGAGGTCGTCTTCCAGGCGCTGAAGAACGATCGCGCCTATGCGATCAACGTCTTCGACACGCAGACGGGCATGAGAAAGCCGCTTCCGGGCGAGCGCACCTTCCTCATGAACTTCCTGTCGCTCGTGATGTCTGACGGGGACAAGGCGCCCTCCGGCCCGATGCGCGGCCTGATCTCGGCGTCGATCGACCGGGCATACGACATGTTCCAGGATCACAACCAGCCCAAACGCTACCTGCGCAACGACCAGCCGTCGGTCGATCGCGCGCTGGATGAGCTGGGATTCGAACATGACGACGAGACCGCCTGGTGGGAGGTCGTCGACTTCCTGCATGCCGCGGGGCATGAGGCCGAAGCGGAGATCGCCAACCGACAGGCTGTGCCGACCTTGTCGGACCTGGTCACCGCGACGCAGGCCTCCCAGATCTCCTCGATCTATGCGGGCGCCAACGATCCCGAAACCGGGCAGCCGGTGCTGGCCTCGTTCCAGCGCACGATCTCCGAGGTGGTCCGCGACTACCCGCTCCTGTCCGGCGCGACGCGCTACTCGATCGGCTCCGCGCGGATCATATCCATGGATCTGATGGCGGTCACCGCGAAGGGCACGGGCGCCGAAGCGAAGAAGCGCACCGCGCTCATGTATATGCTGGCCCGCCAGGTCATGACCCGCGACTTCTTCATGGATGAGGAGGAGATCGTCGATATGGTCAAGCGCAAGGACCTTCCCGACGCCTACCTCGAGCATTACGTCCAGAAGGCACGACAGACCAAGCAGATCCCGAAGATCCTCTGCATGGACGAATTCCATCGCTGCGGCTCGATCGAGGCGGTCACCGATCAGGTCCTGCAGGATGCCCGTGAGGGCCGGAAGTTCAACGTCGACATCAAGATCGCCTCCCAGCTGATCGAGGATTTCCCGAAGGCCATCATCGAGGTGCTGTCCACCCTGATCGTCTGCAATGCAGGGTCGGAGAACTCCATCGACTACATGGACGCCATGTTCTCGCTGACGCAGAACGAACAGGCCATCATGCGTAACAACCTCACCGGCCCCTCCTGGCGCGGTGCGCCGGTCTGGGTGCTGTTCAAGACCAAGGACTTCGGCCAAGTCCGCCAGGAGCTGCTGCTCACCCTCGGCCCGGCCGAGCTCTGGGCCTTCTCGACCACCACCGAGGACGTGGCATTGCGTTCGGAGCTCTATCGCCAGATCGGCCCGCAGGCCACGCGGCGCGTTCTTGCGAACCGCTTCCCGGGGGGCTCGGCAAAGGCGGAGATCGAAAAGCGGATAACCCGCCTGGAAGAGCAGGGCGAGCGCCTGAACGACAGCGGGCGCGGCAACGTGATCGGTGATCTCGCGCGCGAACTCAAAGAACAGTCTTTCATCATGAGCCAATAAGCAGTATTGTTTTTCGCAATCATTACGACCGGAACAGGTTCATGGCCGCGAGAAAGATCAAACGCTACGCTGGGATGGCTGCCATCGGGCTGCTCCTGAATTCGGCCGGCGCATATGCGCTGGCCGTTTCCCACGGCTACCTTCCCAAGCCGCAGTTCGCGGAGCGCGTCGTCGGCCTCATGGACGATGCCCTCGAATACATGGGCATCAGGCCGAATGCCGGGGCCAGGGATGCCGAAATCCAGATCACGGAAGAGGCGGAGCCCGGCGCAGTCGATGCATGGGTATCCGACATCGCCACCGCGGGGGGCATCGGCGAGGATCCGGAACCCATCCACATTCCGACCGCGCTACCGCGCCCGCGCGAACTCAAGACCTTCGCCTTCGAGGTGACAGGCGAGGAGCGCGAAGACGTGGTTTCCGGATATGTGCTCGGTGAGGAGGGCGTCTCAGACGACATGCGGCGCGCCTGGGAGGTCCTGGAGCGCGCGCGGCGCGACAATGGCGATCCGGGCAAGGCCGCGGACCCGGAGGTCTTCAACCGTGCAGCCGGCGAGATCGGCTACGTGCCGAGCGGCGTGCGCCCGGAGACGATCCGTGCCGTGGATGCCGAAATCGGCTCGGCTGGTCACGAGGTCATCCGGGGCATCTTTGAACCCATGAGCGCGGACACCGGCGAGATCGATGGTGTCCTGATCCGCCTTCAGGGAGTCCGTGCCCCACGGCAAGGGGATACCTGCCTCAATGCGGCCGGCAGCGTCTATGACTGTTCGGGTTGGGCGTTGAACGGCCTTGCCACCATTCTCGCGGATCGCGACCTGGCCTGCGAGGTCATGGATCCTGAGGTGGCGGAGGACGGCGAAGAGGCAGAGGCTCGCGATGATGCACGTATCGGCTGGTGCAGCATGGAAATGCGCAACGGCATGCGGCGCGATGTGGGAGAGATCGCAGTCCAGGCCGGCATCGCTTCCGTCGAGGATACCGGCGGCATGATCAGCCCCTACAGTCGCGCGCAATCCGAAGCCAAGGATGCGAAGAACGGTATTTGGTCCGGGTCGTTCGTCCCGGAAATTTCCAAGGATAATTGACATGAACATCATGAGGGCCATGCTGCTCACCGCCGCGATCGTGCTGCCGGCATCCGCCATGGCGCTGCCGTTCGGCATCACCCAGGAGGAGGTCGACCGCGGCGCGATGTCGATCATCTCGGACCGCGCCGTCTCGGCAAAGGCGATCCGCAAGGGTGATGACGGCGTCATCCGCCTCTACGACGTCACGCTCAGCGGCAGCGACAAGACGCTGACGACCGACTACCTGATCCTGCAGCCGGGCGGCGGGGTCGAGACCGGGCCGGGCCGCATCGACATGGCCGCGGAAGGGAAGGGCGGGCTGTCCTTCGCCTCCTCGACCTATTCGGCCGCGGATCTGCTCGAGCGCCAGATCGGCGGACGAAGCTGCGGGTCTGAGGATCGCGGCATGGACATGGAGCCGGCCGGTGAGGCCAGCTACGTGGATCTGATCATGCGGACCGAAATGGGCATCGATGTCTCGGTGGCGGACGAAACCCGCATGGGCCGCGCCGAGGTCGGTTTCCTGGCCGGCGAGGGTGCCGACGGCTGCCTCTTTCCCGAGGAGGTCGGCCTCCGTGACGTTGAGGTCCGATCCGCTGACGGATCCCGCGCCGAGATCGGCACCCTCGACCTGTCGATCGGCATTTTCGGTCCTGCCGGGTCCGATCTCGCCGTCGAGGCCAGTCTTGCCGATGTCCGTGCCAGGCAGCCGGACGGGGCGGAGATCGGCGCGGCCGAGCAGATCCGGCTGCGCGGCTCCCTCAGCCCGGACATGGTCGGTGAGCTGATGAGGATCGCCGAGCTGCGGGGTTCGCCGGGGTTCAGCAAGGAGCTGTCCTCCGTCCTGCGCAAGGAGCATCTCGGTCTCCGTCACGAGATCCGCGGCGCCTGGGTGAATCTCGGTATCCTTCTCGGCGACGAGCAGGTCCGCAAGCTCGGCGTGGACCCGACCGAGCAGATCGCGATCGACGGCGGCATGAATGCGACCCTGGACAAGGGCACACTGACCCTTGAGATGCTGAATGACATGTCCGGACTGGCACGCGGATCGCTGAGGGCGAGCTTTCTCATCGCGCCATCCGACAATGCCATGGCCCTCGCGGGCCTTGCCGGCGCTGTTCCGGGCATCGAGGTTCTCGGGGTCATGCGCCTGGCGGCGCTCGAGCTCGACATCACGGATCTCGGGCTGCGGAGCAAGATCCGCGCCGCGACCGGCCGGAGCGCATCCGAGATCGTCAAGCAGGAGATGACGAAGGTCCGCCATCTTCCCGAGGAGATCCGCATCGCGATCGAGGCCTGGCTCGAACAGGCTGAAAAGGACGGTCGGGCCTATGTCGAGATGAGCCCGATCGAGCCGGTTGGCCTTCTGGATGTCGGCATGGCAGCGGTGATGAACCCGAAGGGCCTCGGGCGCATGCTCGAGATCACGACGCAGCACCCGGATTGAATTCCCCCCCACCCTGTAGGATTGGGCTTCGCGAGGGGAAGGGGAGGGCCGGACGGGCCTCGAACCCCGTAAACGGGCCTATATGGGCCCGTTTTGCATCAGCAGATACCCTATATTGTGGATTACCAGCTGTTGCGGGCCATTCCGGATTGAAAGATTACGGACCCTCCGCTACATTGATATGTGAAAAGCTATATTGAATTCAGGAAGACGTCATGACCCCGGGGAAAAACGCGGCCGAACTCGAGGACGGCCAGATCGCATCGCTCTGGTCCATCGCCTTCCTGGTGGGGGAAAACGCCGTCGAATTCGAGCGGATGGCGGACCTGCTGCGCCCGGAAATCGGTGACATCTACACCGGCCGCATGCCGCGGGTGACAAATGTCGCCAGTGCGATCGCGGAAGGTCGGCTGCAGATCCTGGGCGCCGAGGATGATCCGATCGGCCTCAACGACATGCTCGGGATCATCGCGACGATCGCGCTGCACTCGCGCTTGGCGCGGAGCAAGTCGGCAAGGATGGCCGTCCCGGGCTTCTGCGTCCGCACCGAGGCCGGCATCCGTCCGGCCTTCCCCCTCGAGCACCTGGCGCCGATCTGCGGCCTGGCTCACAGGCGGCTGGCCGCCATCCTTGCTCCCATCGCCCAAGATGGCGTGGTTCGGATGGTGCGTGACGCGGACGGAAATGATGCGGTCGTCCTCAATGACGGTTTCGTCGATGACGGCAACACCAGACGCTTCATGCGCTACTGATCCGGCACGAACCGCCTGCCAGATCCGGAAGGCCCCGCCGTCAGCGGGGCCTTCTTTCTTGCATGCTCGGGTCTCAGCGCATCATGTCGAGCAGATCCGCGTTGCGGTTCGGGTTCACCTCGGCGGAGGCCGCCGGGGCCTGGCTCTCGAGCGCGCCCCAGAACCCGTCGATGCTGCTGGGTCCGCCGGCGGCGGCACCGCGGCTTGCCGGCGCGGTCACGGGCCGGGCCGGAGGCGGCGGGAACTGCGGGGTGTAGGATCCGGCCGGGGCGGCAGTGGCCGGGGCCGGGCGGCCTTGGATCCCGCCGCCATGCAATTGCGGCGGCCATCCCATCGACGAGCTCATCGTCTTGTCCAGGTAACCGTTCTCGTCGATGAGACCCGCATCGAAAGCCCGCTTCAGGATCTCGGCCGCGATCGGGGCGGCGGCTGATCCGCCGGCCATGCGGTTGGGCAGGGGCGTGTTGTCATCCTTCCCGATCCATACCCCGATGGCCAGCTGCGGGGTCACCCCCACGAACCAGGCGTCTCGCCAGTTCTGTGTCGTGCCGGTCTTCCCAGCGATAGCGACCGGGCTCTTGGCGAATGCATCCGATGCGGTGCCGCGCACGATCACGCCCCGGAGCATTCCAAGCAGGTCCTGCAGACTCTGGCGCCCGGCGACAGGACCGGCGCGACGGAAGTCCTCCGGGATCGCATTGCCGAAGCCGTCCATGATGCCCTCGATGGCATGGGGCTTGCGCGGCATCCCGTCGTTGACGATCGCGCCATAGCCGGAGACCAGGTCCCGGAGCGTGGTCTCCGTGGCGCCCAGCGCGGATGAGGCACGGCGCCGCATGCCGCCCGGCGCGTAGACGCCGGCCGTCTCCGCCCGCGACGCCATCTCCTCCGGGCCCAGACGGTCGATCAGCCAGGCCGCAGCCAGGTTCGAGCTGCGCTCGAGTGCCGAGTAGAGGCTGATGCGGCCTGATTGGCTGTGGTCGTAGTTGCGCGGACGCCAGATCTCCCCCGCGCCGACCCGGTAACTGTGCTCGATGTCATCGACAGGGCTGCCGGCATCGAACCCCATGCCCAGGGCGGCAAGCCAGAGAAAGGGCTTGATCGCGGATCCGGGCTGGCGTCTCGCACGCGTCCGGTCGAACTCGGTCAGCCCCGGATCCACCCCACCCACCGTCGCGAGGATGCGCCCGCTGCGCGGATCGAGAAGCACGGTCGCCGCCTCGATCTCCGTCGGGACGCGAATGCCCCAGCTGTCGTCATCCAGTCGGAGGACGGGGACGAGATCACCGGTTCGGGGCTCGTATCCGGGATGCGGATCGCTCAGTTCCACGGATTCAACGAGACCCGTCCCGGCCACGAGGAGATCCCAGCCCTCCTTTCCCGGCCCGAGGATGAGCCCGCTGTTGTAGGGCGTTCCGGATGGAAGGGTGGCGCGCAGATCGCCAGGCAGCTGCAGCGGCTCCGGAAGGGCGCGGATCTCGGCCAGGCGCTCGGCATCGACCTGTGCGACCTTCCTGACCGGAGAAACCTTGCGGATCGCTTCCGCGAGCACCTCCTCGGCGATGGTCTGCCATTCGGGAACGATCGTCAGGTTGACCGTTCCGGTTTCCGGGACCAGCGTGCGCTCATCGAGATCTGCGACAGCGGCACGGCGCTCCCATCTGCCGCTGGCCTCATGCGTGTCCGGTGCGATTGCGCGGATCGGCTCGGACACCGCCTCGGAGAGTTCGGACTGCGTGATCCAGCCGAGCTCATGCATCTTCCTCAGGATCGCATCGCGCCGCGTCCGGGTGATCTCCGGGTTCTTCCAGGGGTCGTAGAGCGCCGGCCCCTTCAGCATTCCGGCAAGCGTGGCGCTCTCGGCGAGGGAGATCTGGTCCCAGGTCTTTCCGAACCAGGTCTGCGGCGCCTGCATCGCGCCGGTGAGACCCCGACCATACCAGGCGCTCTGCAGGTAGCGGCGCAGGATCTCCGGCCCCCCGAGGCCGGCATGAAGCCTCGTCGCGGCCATAGCCTCGACCAGCTTGCGTTCGAGGGTGCGTTCGTTGCCGATCATGGTGTTCTTGGCCAGCTGCTGGCTGATCGTCGATCCGCCGCGCAGCGTCCCGCCCAGCGTGTCGCGGAGCGCGCCCGCAACCCCTTCCGGATCGACGCCGCCGTGGAGCATGAAGCGCTCGTCCTCGGCGGCCAGCACCGCATTGATGAAATTCGACGGCAGCCTGTCGAGTTCCAGCCTCATCGGCCGCGCCGAAGAGATCCGCCCCATGGGCGTTCCATCGAGCGCGGCCACCTGGACCGCGTATCCGGGGCGGGCCGCGTCGCTCACGTCGAGCGTGACGGCCTCGGGAACGCTCAGCGGCCCGAATGGACCGGTCGCGATCGTGCCGACCAGGCTGATCGCCAGGTTGGTCAGGGAATAGATGCCGGCAGCCATGATCGATCAGCTTCCCGCTCGTTCGGTCTCGACGGTCTCGCTTTCCCAGATCCGGCTTGCGTCCTCCCCATCGATCGCGGGCGACGGATTGATGCCCGTGTAGCCGATGATCGCGCCACGGATGAAATCGGCCGGGCGGATATCGAAGGCGTCCATCTCGCGGATCAGGCGCAGATGCATGTCTTCTGGGATCCAGACGATCGCCTTGCGCCAGGCCGGACCATCGGCACGGGTCATCCGTTGTGCCCGCATCGAGCTGGACTGAGCCGCATTGACCGCCTGTTCCATCGGGCCGCGCTGACCCTCGTCGAAGGTCTTGAGGATGGCCGCGCAGATCAGGCGGACGACCTTCGAGCGGTTGGCGTTCAGCGCATCGACCGCCCTTATCATCTCGTCGGTCATCTTCACGTTGACCGACTTCATCTTGCCGTTTGCGGAATTCGTCACGGCAGCCTCCTGTTTGATCCTGAATTCGCAACCGATCTCATCGGCATGGGGCAGCATAGACCAGCGAGCAACTGTCATCCTATTTGTATTTCGCATCATTCGGCCAAGTATGTCGCATTATTGGGGAAAACCTCGATGATATTTCGCATATCTGATGTAGCTTGAGCTCAACGAGCTGGAGACGCAGGATGTCCATGAACCCGATCGAATACCTCAATAGCCTCTCCGGGGAACAGAGGGACGCCGCGCTGACCGTGTCGGACCCGGTATCGATCCTCGCCTGCGCCGGTTCCGGAAAGACGCGGACGCTGATCGGACGTTCGATCCACCTGATGCTCCCCCAGTCGATGGGCGGCATGGGCGCCGATCCCTCCTCCCTCATGATGGTGACCTTCACCAACAAGGCGGCGCGCGAGATGCGCGAGCGCATCAAGCCCGTCATCGAGAGCATTCGGGAGACCCATCCCACCGTCACCGGCGAGCCCTGGATCGGAACATTCCACGGTCTCTCGCTGCGCATCCTGCGCGTGGAGGCGGCCCGTGCGGGTCTCGGCCACAACTTCTCGATCTTCGATGAATCCGATGCGGCCAGTCTTGCCAAGGAAGTCTCCGAGAATCTCGAGCTGCAGGAGTTCGACGTGGACGACTTCTTCTCGGATCTCGAATACGCAAAGGCTCGGCTCTATTCGGCCGAGATGCTGTCCCAGAAGGCCTTCGACCTGCATATGGCGAAGGAGTTCGACGAACCCATGACGCCGGGACTTCAGACCTGGGAACGCACGCTTGCGCGGTTCAAGACGCAGGATTTCCCGCGCATCTACACCGAATACCAGAGCGCGCTCACCGAGCAGAACGCGGTCGACTTCTCCGACCTGATGAACCGGGTGACGAAGCTCTTCCAGTCCGACAGCCAGGTGCGCGATGCATGGCGTTCCTCCTTCCGCCATTTCATGGTCGACGAGATGCAGGACATGAACCGGGCCCAGGTCGCCTGGCTCGAAATGCTGACCGATGGCGGGCGGGTCATGCAGATCGACCGGCACGCGGACGACAATCAGCACAGCAACGCCAATGACGGCATGCACCAGATCAACGGCTACCGGGTTCGGGCCTTCCCGCGCCCCTCGATCGCCTTCGTCGGCGATGACGATCAGTCGATCTACGCCTTCCGCGGATCGGACCCCTCGATCATGCGTCTGCTGGGTGAGCGCAACGACAACCTGCAGCTCCGTTTCCTGAATGAATCCTACCGCTGCCAGGCCTCGATCCTCAAGGTCGCCGATACGCTGGTGGAGCGGAACATGAACCGCCAGGACAAGCAGATCCGCGCGGCCGATCCCCGACGCAGCCGCTCGGCCGTCCACATCGAGAAGCACAACAAGCCCGAAGACGAGATCCGCCGGATCGTGGGAGAGGCGAAGGCCCACATCGCGGGCGGCGCTGACCCGTCGCAGTTCGCGGTCCTGACCCGGACCCGTGATCTGGCCAAGCATGTGGCACGCGCGATGCGCGCCGAGGGGCTTCCCGTCACGGAGGGGAAGGCATCCGACATCCGCAAGACCGCCGAGGTCAAGGATGCCATGTCCTTTGCGGGCTTCATCTCGAACTCGGACGCGGAGGTCTACCTGCGTCGGATCATCAACAAGCCCGCGCGCGGACTGGGTCCCACCTCCATGGCGAAGGTGGGCAAGAACGCCAAGCTCAAGGGGACCAGCTTCATCGAGGAGCTGCGCACCGTCATGATGGACCGCATCGTCATCCCGGATGACGGCGAGATCTACCCGAAGGCCTTCAAGTCTAACATGGTCGATTTCGGCCGGCTCGTCGGGGAGATGCGCACGCGCGCCCGTGCCGCTCCCAATGCCGCCGAGGCGATCCGCGAGATCCTGGAGGCATCCGGTTACCTGCCGGACATGCGCGCCTCCGCGCTCAAGGCCTCGGGCCTGAAGCCGGACTCGGTCAGCGCCACCTCTCCCCGGGAATTCCTCGTCGAGCTGATCAACATCAATGACGAGCTGAAGGACAAGGCCGCGAGGGACACGCTCGAGCTGGGTTCCGAGGATCTCGCAGACAAGGCCGGGCAGCTCTCGGAGGCCTCGCGCCGCCTGGGCAACATCGCGCTGCTTCTCGAGCAGGCGGAGCCTCATGAGAAGCTGGACGATTTCATGCAGGAGGCGACGCTCGAGATGAGCGAGAACGCTCAGGCGGCCGGCATCCAGGTCATGACGATCCACGCTTCGAAGGGGCTCGAGTTCGATCGGGTCCGCATGCCCTTCATGATGGAGGGCGTCTTCCCGCACAGTCGCGCGATCGAGGAGGGCGACGACTCCATCGAGGAGGAGCGCAGGCTGGCATATGTCGCCCTGACCCGTGCCCGCGAGGATGTCCGCATCTCCTATTCCTGGAGCGTGAACGGCTCCTTCATCCGCGCCCGCAATCCCAGGCCGTCACGTTTCGTCGAGGAGATGCGCGAGGCGCCGCGCCAGGACGTCGGCCACACCGTGATCCGGCACTCCACCGATCCGATCTACCGCAACGGCGCGCTGGTCAGGATCGCCGACACCATGCCAGTGAGGCCCCTCGCGGTCCGGGCGGAGCAGGACGTCCCGACGACTGCCGATGCGGCTCGCGACCTACGGGGGAGATCCGCCCAGCCGGCACCCGCCCAGCCGGCACCCGCCCAGCCGGCCCCGGCACGGCCTGCTCCGACCAAGGCCGCTGAGCCCGCGCGGGCCAGCCAGAGTCTCGGCGGGCTGATCGCGGGTCGGCGCAAGGCGCCCGGCCGAGATGAAGCGGCGCCCTCTGATCCCTTCTCCGGTCAGGTCGCCGCGCCCGCCGCTGCCCAGCCCGATCTCTTCGGGGGTGGCGGGGTTCCGGAGATGCCGGATGACGATCGCCTCGCGCCGTTGTCGGATGCGGATTTCGAACGCATGTATGCCGGAATAGATGATGCGAATTTCGCCGGTATGGACGACTATCCGGAGCAGAACCCGGATTACGAGCCAGAAATGTGAGGATGGTCATGAGCAGATTCAGCAGGATTGCCCCGAAGCAGGCACCGCAGTCGGACCAGGACCTCGATCAGGGCCTGACCCTGTCCGATGTCGACATGGCCCGGCAGGCTCAGGTTCAGTCCGATGCAGCCGCATTGGATGAGGCCGAGCAGCTCCGCGCCTTCGATGCGGCCCGGGTCAGACGCGAGGCGGCAATGCTCGCCGAGCCGGATGCAGCCGCCGCGAGGGCGGAGGCATCCGTGTCGGTGGCACCCGCCCCGGCACCCCATTCGTCCCCTGTCGCGAAACCGGAGCCGTCGGGCGCCGAAGTGGAGGCACCCGCGCCCCAGGCCGCCGGCACCGCCCCGCAGGCCGGACCCCGCGATGCATTCGCCGAGGCCTCCGATACGATGAGGGCCGTCCTTCCTCGCATGCCGCGGATCGATCGTGATCCGACACCCCAGATGGTCATGGCAGCCTACCGCGAGCTGAAGGACAGCTTCGCAGAACTGCATGGAGACCTGCGTATCGCCGCCGGCGACTTCGCGACCGAGGTCATCGGTGTGATCATGTCGGCCAATCCGGGCGCGGACCCGGCCACCAAGGCCGCGGCCGCGTTCCGCCAGAACATGGGCCTGGCTTTCGTCGCGGGAGCCATGTCGCTCCTTGGCGGCAAGGGGGCTCGCACCACATTCGACGATCCCGAGATCGACCGGATCATGGCGGAGCATACCGAGCGCTTCACGCAAGCCCGTGCCCGGCTTTACGGCGACCCGGCTGCGGCTGCCGCCGCGGGTCCGACATGGGACGATGCGCGTGCCGTGCCGCTGCGCCTGATCCGTCCGGACAGCCCAGGGGAGGATTCCGCACCGCGGGCCGACTATGCGGGAGATGCGGTGATCACCAATGGCGACCCGGCGATCGGGACGCTCGACCCCGAGCTGAGCGCACAGACCCCGCCGCCGCCGCCCGCGCCGGCCAACAGTTTCGAGGCGCGCTTCCCGCAGGTGCCCAAGGGCTGGCCGAGGATGCAGGCCTGGCCTCAGCAGCCGGCCTACGACCTGATGAAGGCGAACGATGCCGGTGATGCGGAGATCGCGGAATACATGAAGTTCGTCGCGGAGCGGAACGCCAAGATGGCACGGCGCGCGGAGCAGATCATGGCATATCTGCGAGAGCACAACGATCCGCAGAAGATGCAGCTCCTGATGGGCGGAGTTGCCAGCTTCCGCCGCACCAGGCGGGAGCGGTCGAACCAGCGCGACATCGACCGATACGGCGATGATCATCACGGCATCAAGTGGGCCATGCTGCTCAATGACGACGTGAAGGCCAATGCGCTAAACATCACCGCCTCCTGGGGCTTCAACACCGCCGCCACGACGGATGGTGGCGTGGTCGTGGCGATGGACGACGGCATCCGGTTCCAGAAGATTTCGAAGCAGGCGATCCAGCTCGCGATGCATGAAGGCATGGCCCGTGGCTGGGGCAGCTTCAACATGGCCGGCAACAAGGAGTTCTGCCAGGAGGCCATTGCGGTCGCCCGCAGCATGAACATGCCCGCCAAGATCACCGAGAGATACGGTCCGCTGGGCATGTGGAAGCGGGTGCATCACATCACCCCGGCGCCCCCCGGAAGCAACGAGGCCCCGAAGGTCGAGACCGAGGACCTGGGTGCCGGACCGAACCCGTCGAGCACCACGACGCCGGACGGGACCGACCTGCGCAAGGCCGGCCCCCTCGCGCCGCCGCGGCCGGATGCGCCCAGAACGACCCGCGCCATGCGGGTGGAGGCGGACCCGGCGCGCGATCTGCCCGAAGCCGATCCCTCGGAGCCCTTCGAGGGCATGGACCCCCGCTCGCTCGTCGAGGAGGATCCCGATGAGGAAACGCATCTGCAGATGGTCAATACCGGAACGCCGAGGCCCCGGACTGCCGCAGATACGAATTCCTACGATCTCGGTTGAGCGGGCCGGAGGTCGATCATGAAGCTGGATACCAGCGCCCTGTTCGAGGTCGGGGGATTCGAATGCATCAGCCTGATCCATGAGCCCGGAAGTGCCGCCTTCCGGGAAACGGATGCGCGCGCGGTCTTCGTCACCCCGGAAAACGTCCAGCGCGCCCGGCGGGCGGGCCGTGTCGACGTGACCGGCGGGCCGAACCTGCGATACGGCGATCTGCTCCTGAAGCGTCTCCATGAGAACGGCAGGGTGGAGGGGCTGAAATACCCGGCCGGTAAGGATGCCGGAATCCTCATCACGGTGAGCGGGGCCGACGGTTTCGAGTGCCGCATTCCGCTGACCGGCGCACATTCCCTGTCGGCCCGGCGCGCGCTGATGGCGGTGGGCGTGCGCGGGCACAAGCTGAACGATGGCGGCAAAACCGCCCTGGCGGGCATTTCCAGCATCTTCGACATGGTCTCCTCCAATCCGGACCCGGCCCGCTTCGGAGGGCAGCTGATCGGACAGGCGTTCCTCGGGAAGCTGCTCGACCGGGTCGGTCGGGTCCGGCTGTCGATCACCGAGGAGGAGTTCGGTCGGCGCGCGCGCGCGGATCTGACGCGCTCCCGCATCGGGATGATCAACCAGATGCATCCTGACGCGATCGGTGGCAGCATAACCCTGCCGGAGGTCATGCGCGACATCGGGGTTCGGGGCGGAAACGACGCCCCCCCGCGCTACGGCGCGTCACGCTCGCCGCGCGAGGGCTTGGAGGCCCATGTCGGCGCCCTCCAGGCGACTGCCGGAATTTTCGACCAGCTCACGAAGACATCCCTGCGACGTATGGATATCCGTCAGATAACGCCGGGCGAATGCAACCTCATCTCGGACGAGATCCCCGACAACCTCCTGACCGGCGACTGGTGTGACCGTGCAAGGGCGAAGATCGAGGCGGCGATCGCGACGGTGCACCGCAACGGATCGGCTCAGGCGGCGCTCTACGCCATAGAGGGGCTGGACATGCTGGTCGTCAGGGAGGGCGAGGACTCCGGCTGGATCTGCTCCTGGCCGTCCTCGGACAGGATACCGCTTACGGATCTCGGGGACGAATATTTGCTCAACATATCTCCCCAGGAGATACCCTCCGAAAAGGAGATCATCCGACTTCAGCTCGTCCTGGGGCAGCTGGACACGGAGACGATCCTTGAGCACGAGGGCGGGCGTGGCTCCGTTGGATGACGCGTCACGCCGCGGAGGGGCCGAGTGACCGGATCAGCAGGTTCCGGTTCTGGATGATGCCGATGGTATCCGCGTTCTCGCAAAGTGAATCGACTTCGCGACGGTAGGCGACATCGGTCTGCATGGTGATCGTCACCTTGTTGATCGAGTTGAGCACGGTGGTGTGGTCGCGATTGCCCATATACTGACCGATGGTCGCAAGTGAATGTCCACATACGGCCCTCAGGACCCAGATGGCCTGGAACCGTGCCCTGACCACCGGCCGTCGGCGGGATTCGGAGATGATCTCCTCGAAGGGCAGCTGCTTGCGCTCCGAGACCAGGGTCCGCAGCGACTTGAAGCAGGGCGTGGTTCCGGCTGGTTTGAGCTGGCGGTCGGTGGTGCCCGGAGTGACGAAGCCTGCCTGCCGCAGACGGGCGATGAACCGGTGACGACCAATCGGCGTCTCCGCGGCGGCGCCGGTCTCGATGCGGTGGACCTGGTCCAGCATCTCCGGGACGTCACGACAGGTTAGAAGGCCCTTGCGTGTCGCGTTGTGAAGCAGGTGGCCCATGCCGATCGAATGGATATTCGCATAATTCATCATGACGTCCTGCAGGCGGGTCCCGCGTGCCAGATCCTCGTAGACCGCCTTCGCCTCCTCGAGCGTGGCCGCCGTTCTCAGAAGATGGACCTCGTTGGAGATTGCGTTCGCAAGGTCCCGAGACTCCCGAATGGCGATGGGTGCTGGGGATATGCGGGGGGTGATGTCGCAATCGACATCGACCGGTCCGGGGACCAGTGCAAGGTTGTTCCTGCTCATCAATCTGCCTTCTCTGCGCGGAGACGAGGGTTGCCAAAATATTTCCTAGAGGGAGTTGTATGGATTTCCGCCTATCCATGCCCGCTTTAGATTTTCGCATTTTACCCCTATACTGAAATCCAAGAAAGAACCCTTGTGAGATTCGCGGAGAACGAGATGAGCGCCACCACCGAAACACAGCCGACGGCCGGGCCTCCCCGTTTCCCGCTTGAGGAGTCCATCAAGCTCTTCCGGACCTTCGACGCCGCTGCAGACGCGGAGGCCAGCCGTCCCGCGCCGGCCGATTTCGCCGAAAGCCGCACGCGGCTGGCCGCACTGATCGACAGGCTGCCGCAGCGCCGTGTCATCGAGAACGCGAATGCGGACCGCTGGCTCGATCGAACCATGCGGACCGCGGTCATGCGCATGGAGCTGGAGGCGGAGAGCAGCGACTACACGCCCGCCCAGAAAGCCGAGGTCGCCGAGATCCTGGAGACCCTCGGCGACACGAGCACCACGATCTCCACGGCGGATCGCGAACGGCTCGAACTGCGTCTCGAGGCGCTGGCCCAGGAAACGCGCCCGGGCGGGGCATCGCGAGAGGGTGACGCGCTGAACCCCAAGATCGTGAGGGATGCACACGCCCACGTTCTCTGGCACATCCGCCGCGCCTCCGGGATCGGCGGGTCTGAGGCCGGGACGGTCTACAAGCACTTCCAGGGCAAGAAGGGGACCTTCAGCGACGCGCATAACCTTGCGCTGGAGAAGCTTCTGATCATGTCGCCGCGCCCCTCCACGGACCAGATGGCCCGAGGGATTCGCGCGGAGCCCTGGATCCAGAGGATGTATCACGAAAAGCACGGGGTGAAGAGCGCGCAGGCGGATCTGGACAAGCTGCGCAACTTCCGCTGGGCAAAGCGCCCCGCCGCCATCGGCACCCCCGACGACATCGTCGTCCATACGCTCGGAGAATTCGCAGGCAAGAAGCGGTGCCTCGATTACAAGGCGCCCTCCGCCAGCGTCATGGAGGACTACGAAAGCAAAGGGGTTTCCGAGGATTATGTCTGCCAGGTCCATCACTACGGCATGCTGCAGCTGGCCTCCGGATCGCGCTTCGACCTGATGTCCATCGAGGCCTTCGATCCGCGCACCTTCAAGATCGTGAGCTTCGAGGTGCCATTCAACAAGGACCTCGCCCGGGCGATCTCGGACGCCTCTGACCGGCTCTGGCATGAGTTCATTATGAACGGGATCATCCCGGAAGCCCCGAAGCCGGATGATCTGGCCGTCGATGATCCGGCCTTGATCAATCTGGCCGCTCAGGCCGCGATGCTCAAGAAGCTCGGAGACGAGATTGGCAAGCGGCAGAAGGAGCTTGTCGAGCGGATCTCGATGGTCGGATCGGCATGGCACGACAAGTCGACTGGCAAGATGGATCTCATGGTGGCCTCCTTCAACCGCAAGCGCAGCTGGAACGAGGACGGCACCCGCGACCTTGCCGAGGCATCCGGCGTGGACCTGCAGCCGTTCATGGTCCCCGACAAGAAGGGCAAGCTGGATGCAGAGCGCGCCGCCAGCATTCTGAGGGACATCCATGCCGCGGCGACCACCCCGGGTGCGAATATCGGAGAGATCCTCGAGCGCCTGGCTGAAGAGGGGCTGCCGGTCGAGGAGAAGCTCGACCTGGACGCCCTGGCCGAGCATCTCGAGGAACGCGGCATCGACGTCACCGGCGTCATGGAGGTCAAGGAAAGCTTCCTGATGTCGCGCAAGACCAAGGGCCCCGAGTTCGAACGCATGACCGTCCTGAATGCATGGGTCGGTGATCTCGTGGCCGGGATTTCGGACATGGCGGTCAGCGAGGCGCCCCGCATCATTCTGGGCGAGGAAGCCCCGGTCGAGGAGCCGGAATACGACCCGGACGAGGATGGCGCCTACGAGCCGGGCTGATCCGGATTGTGAACGCAGGAAAGGGGCGTCCGGAAACGGACGCCCCTTCTTTATTCCGTCGCAGATGTCCGGATCAGGCGGATGGGCCGCTGCTCTGCGGCGCCGGGCGGCGGCCATGCGCGGCGACCAGGCTGCATACGGCCAGGCTGGACACCAGCAGCGCCCCATCCACCTCGGCGGCGTCCCCCATCGCATATCCGAAACGGGGCAGAGCGGCGGCATCGACACCGAAGCCGAGCTTTACCGGCACAGTGCGGCCGAAGCTGTCCGCATCGTCCGGCGTCAGCAGCGCCTCGTCCGGCGCCTTGGGATTGAAGGCGATGGAGCCGCGGAAGCGAACCATGCGCCCTTCCAGCGCGGTGATGCCGTGGGTCTTCTGGTCCTCCAGGGCACGCGAGACCCGTCCCGCATGGGCCGCGTCGCGGATCTCGACCGGTCTCACCTCGTCAGCCGCGTCCAGGGCGATGAAGTTGATGACCGCATGGTCGGTCTTGAAGTCCAGGCTTGCGGGATCGTAGAATCCGAGCATTCGATATCTCCGTTTGTGACGGGCAAATGTGCTTTCCGTCTGATATTCGCATACTGCAGTTTCGCGCGCCACCGCGACAAAAGCCAGTGAAACCGAATCTTGTGGACAACCAATTCCTCGAGCTTGCCCTCAGGCAGCGGGACGGGGAGCCGGGGCGGGCCGGGCCTCACCGTGCCAGCTTCTGCGGATCATCTCCGCAAAGACCGGATCGGGTGTCGGCAGCCAATCCTGGTTGAAGTGGGGTTTGCCGCCCTTCCCGGAGGCGCTGCGGAGGTTGCGCTCGCCGTATACATAGAGCGTGTTGCGCGAGGTGTGTCCGGTCAGCGCCGCGGCCTCATGCGGGGGATAGGCCAGCTTCGCGCGTGTGGCGAAGGAATGCCTGAACGCGTAGAGGTTCAGGTTCAGATCCTCGAGGCGCTGTTCGTGCCGGCCGATGGACTTCAGGATCTTGTTCATCGACGCCCGGATACTGTCCTTGCGCTTCTCGTCCAGCCGCAGCTTCCGGCACTGGGTGGCCAGGGCGATCAGATTGAGCTGGCGTGACGGGATCCGCTTCAGCATCTGGAACCGGTATTCGGAGCGCAGTTCCTCGTTCTGATTAGTGGTCTTGGCGGATCGGATCATCAGGACGGAGGGCGCATTCGAGCGGTTCATCGCGTTCCGCGCCGCGATGCCCAAGGTGTCGCCGGTGTGGGTCGAGGCCTGCTCGACCTGCATCATCATATCCTCGCAGATCGCGCGGGCCGGATCCGTCGTGACCAGTCTGACCATCTCGGGCGTCCAAGCCAGGTCGATGCGCGGCACCATCAACATGCAGTTCCACACCTCCGCGGGGCGCATGCCGGTGAACCACATCACGTTCACGAACAGGCGGAGCGTCCCCTCGAGGCTGGCCTTGTGACCCCTGAGGCTGTTCAGGCTTTCGACCGGATCGTGGACGCTCAGCTCCATCTCGAGCGCGGTCAGGTCGCGTTCGTTCAGGAACCGCTGTGCCTTCTGGTCGCTGCGCGAGCGGTTGTCGCTGCGCTTGCCGGTGAGCAGCTCCGTGAGCTCCTCCTGGCCGTGATTGTGACCGGTTCGGGTTGCTGTCTCGATATCCGTCGCCAGAAGCGCCGCTCCGTCATCCATGATCTCCCGATAGCTTCGGAAGGCAAGCTCGTTGAGGCGATCGCGCTCGGCGCTGTCGGGGGTGGACATCCAGGGCCGCACGATGACTCCTTCAGGCCACTCGAGACGTCCTTCCCGCCAGTCCGTCTGTCCGATAATCTTCCTCAGTGCCGCAATTTCGACGTTGATCGTCTTGGTGCTCAATGCGCAGGACCGGATGGAGAGCTGATGGATCAGGTCGCTGAGAACCGGCTTGCGGCGGAGCAGCTCGGCACGTCTCTCCGTGCAATCCGAGAGCCTGTTCATGATGTTGGGATACTGCATTTGGTCTTGTCGCTCGATAACGTTGCCTGGTTTTTCCTGCCCCATATTATCGAGAAGGATAGCATCCCCTCGATCGCGCACCCTCCCCGCCGGATTGCCCGGGTGGTTGAGCTGCCGGTGCAGGCCACTCGTGTTTATATGTTTAGAAAACGAAATTCGCAATCTCGGAATTCCTTGAGACGCAGCAGCGGACCGGGCGTCCCGACGGTCCGGTCCTGAGCGCGATCCCGGTCGCTGTCCCGCACCGGCACCGATCATGAAGGCCCTGCATTCACTGGGCGTTGAGGGCACCTGCGGTTTATTCCAACGCTTTTCGAGGAATCCGCCGCAATTTGGCACGCTCGATCATGTTCGGGCAGGGCGGCCGTGCCCATCCCTTGCCTGCATCTCTGGCAGCATGTTTGTCGGCGCCTTTCCGAGCCTGGATCTCCTGCATCCCGCCCACCGCCGATGGCTGATCCGAGGCGCCTGGCAGGGCATGCAGGGCAGGTTGTCCACAATAATGCGCATGGAGATCGCAAGCAGGCAATTCCTGGGGCTATTTTCGCACATACCTTCGGTGCTAGGCTTGCAGCAGCTCCAAACTGGTGAACGCAGGTAGAATTGATGAAGAAACTCGCAGCAATTGCGCTCGTCCTGGCCCCGGTTCTCTCGGCCTGCGCGACCGTCGACAAGGACCCGACCGTCAAGCCGATCCCCGCGATCGATCAGCAGATCGCCGATGCCGTTGAGGTGTCCGCCAATGCCAACGAGGCCATTGCCCAGGTCGAGGTCGCGACCGCCGCCCCCGAGCGCGCCGGTCCGGGTCAGACGGTCCCTCCCGGTGTGGTGCTTCCGCCCGAGGCGGTGCAGCCGGTGACCGTCGACTGGCAGGGAGCGATCGAGCCGTTCCTGGCCGAGATGGCGACGCGCGCCGGGTATTCCTTCAGCACCACCGGCAACCGGCCGGCCAACCCGATGATGATCACCATCACCGCCAACGAAGAGCCGCTCTTCGGGGTGGTGCGTCGCGCCGGGGCCATGGCTCACGGCTACGCGGACATCGGGTTCAACCCCTCATCCAGGGTCATCGAGATCCGTTACGGGGGCTGATCCCGCAAGGGGCGGCGCAGGCCACGCGGCATAGTCAAGAATCGGGAAGAACATAATGAACATTCGCATTTCCGTAATGCTGGCGGTTGCCGGGGTCGCCCTCGCCGGGTGCGCTCCTGCAGACCTGGAGAAACGCGGACGCGGTTCCGATCTCAATCCGCCGCTCGTCGGCGCCGATCGCGACAACCTGCGCATCGGCGCGGCGCCGCCTTCCTCGCCCTCCGACATCCGGATCGGAATCTACAATCCCAAGGACGCGAAGGGCGAGGTCACGAGGATCCGCTCGGAGGCGTTGAAGGAGAATGCACAGAGCTACGGATCTCAATACGGCTATGCACGTCGGTCCTGGGAGATCGCCGGCCGGCTCGAGGCGCATTCCTCGAACCTGAGCCAGGTCTTCGACTTCAACCGCATCGTGTCGAATGCGCCGGTCAAGGCCGGCGTGATCGTTCCGCCTGTCGTATCGCGATCCTTCGATGCCTTCGTCACGGATGCGGAGGGGCGCGAGGCCAGCGTCGCGGATGAATACCTGACGATCGTCCGGGCGGGGAAGATCGCTCCGGTCGCCCCGACATGGCGCGATTATCTGATCTTCACATCCGCACAGCCCGAAGAGCCGGCGCGCAGCCTGATGCCAAGCAATGCCGACGAGAAGAAGCTGTTCGATAGCTGGTTCAAGGAAGGCTGGTCCGCGGGCGAGAAGCTTGCGGATGCGGAGTTCGAGCAGCGCATCGACCGTCTGAAGCAGGATTACCAGGGCATGCTTCAGTATCGCCGCCTCGTGGCGATGGGGATGATGGACCGCATGGTTCTGGCCGATGCCGATTTCGGCGTGACCAAGGACGGCAACGAGATGCGCATCGGATCCTCGACCGTGAAGATCGTCTCCGACGCAACCTTCCAGTCCGATCCGACCAGCTGGAAGGTCCGCTCCGTATCCGAGCGCGACGCGCTCATCGTGGCGACCGGCGAGATCCCGCCCCTCTCCATCGGGGGATACTGAGCCATGGCCGAAAGCGGCACCCTGGCCCGAGGCACGGCCGGGCGCAGGATGTCCCCCGGCGTGGAGAAATCGAAGTCGGTGGAGTTCGACCGCGAGCTGCTCCGGATCGCGCTTCTCGACAACGAACCCCAACGCCTCACCACGGAGGAGTTCCGAGAGCTGCTGATGACCGCGGTGATGTCCGGGGCATCCGACATAACGCTGCAATCGGACCAGCAGCCGCGCCCGGAGATCAACGGCGTGCTCTACCGTGGCATGCAACGTCCGCTCTCTCCGACCGAGGTGAACCAGATACTCGTCGAAGTCTACGGCGGGGCAAACGGGCCGACCCAGATCAACGGCGGCAACGTGTTGGACTTCTCCTACGAGCTCAACCTGCCGACCGGTGAGAAGCAGCGCTTCCGCGTGAACGCAACCGGGATCTACGGACGTGACGGCTCGGGGGTCGAGCTGACATTGCGCGCGCTGCCGCGGAGGACGCCTGACCTCGCGATGGTCAGGGTCGATCGTGATATGGTGGACGCGATGGCGCCGCGCGAGGGCATCGTGGTGATTTCCGGAGCAACCGGTTCGGGCAAGTCCACCACCATGGCCGCCATGACCCGATACCATCTGGAGGAGAGCGTTCATCCGGTGAAGATCGTGGATATCCAGGCCCCGATCGAATACACGTTCAGGGACGTCATGAGCCGCGTCGAGGGCTCCTCCTCCACGATCGGCCAGTCGGAAGTCGGCAGGCACGTCCACAGCTTCGCGGAAGGGGTCCATTCAGCGCTCCGCCGGAAGCCGCACATCATCAACGTGGGCGAGGCCCGGGACTTCGAGACGATCTCCGCATCGCTCGAGGCGAGCCTTACCGGGCACCTCGTCTACACCACCACCCATGCGGGCCAGTGCGCGACGGCGATCCGGCGCCTGCTGTCGACCTTTCCGGGGAACGAGCGGGAGGCCAGGGCCTACGACCTGGTGACCGCCCTGCGCTTCCTGATGGTCCAGCACCTGGTGCCCTCGGCGGATGGAAAGGGCAGGGTGCCCATCCGGGAATACCTCCGCTTCACCGACCGTGTCCGCGCCCATCTGCTCTCGATCCCGACGACCGACTGGTCGGGCGCGGTGACGGAGATGGTGGAGGGGCGTATCCTGGCAGATGATCCCGACGGCATGCGGGCCTCCCTGAGCGAGGTCTGCGCGCGGAAATTCATCGACGGCGAGATCTCCAAGGAATGGGCGTTCCGCCTGGGCGGCCTTGCCGCGATCGGAGGAAAGTTCTGATGTATGGCAGCTCCCTCTACTGGCGCGAGACGCACAGGCAGCCGCGCTTCCTCATCTTCGACGGACGGATCGTGGTCCTTCTGCTGGTGGCGATCATGCACTTCCGTGTCTGGACCATCCTGCTCGCCCTGATCGCGGCTCTCGTCCTGTGGTTCTTCGACCGCAAGGGCATCTCGGCCGACAGCATCTTCCGCTACCTGAGGGCACGGCTGGTGGGTCGCAAGAGATCGGCCCGCGGGCCATCGGCCGAGCGGACCGCGGTGGATTTCGGTTTCGAGACCGTCCACGACGTCGCGCGGATGAAGCGCCTGATCGAGGGCCGGAGCATGGCGGCGAGCAAGGCGAAGCGGAAGGGCCCGAAGGCGTCTGGTCCATCACTGAACAAGAAACCGAACGCGGCGGGATGAGGCATGATGAACACCATTCGCAATGCCAGCCCGGCCATCCGGGTCTTCAGGTCCGCCGCGCGTGAAGACGCGGCGCAGCAGCGGGTGACGGACGCGCTTCAGCGCCAGCACGATGACGAACGCGTCTTCGTGACGGTCGGTGCGGGCGAGACCTGGATCACGGTTCTCGACGAGGAGGGAAATTGCGAGGAGAGCTGGACCGCCATCTTCGGATGGAGCTACCTCTTCGAGCTTCCGGTCAGCTTCGGTGATCGCGACGTCCTCCTCGAGGAGCCGGAGACCGTGCGAATGGCGCTGCGCGGTCATGCGCGGATCTATGGGCGCGAAGTCGACACCCGCGTCTACGTCGAGCAGGCCGAGGAGCAGATGCGTCTCGGGCTCGATCAGATCCTGTCCCGCACCGTGGGGTCGGGCGCCCGCTTCGTCTCGATCGTCATCGCGGCACCCCAATGGCTACACGGCCTCCTGTCCGGATCTGCGGGGCTTCGCCCGCACATCCTGCACGAAATCAGCGACGCATAATGGAGCGGAAAATGAAGAACAAGATCGCCGCGTTGGCCTGCGGCTTGGCGCTTGCCGCGAGCCTGGCCGCCCCGGCCGCCGCCGGCTTCTACTTCGAGGGGCTGAGCCCCTATGTGGGAGACTACTGCCGTGACGCGGACCCCGCGCTCACGGATCCGCAGGTCGTGGCACGGAACTTCGACTGGGATCAGACCTCCCCTGACGCCAGCACGTTGGGCGGTCGCCGTGCCTACGAGGCTGCGGGCTGCCTGCCGGGCAAGGCCGGCGCGAAGGCGCCCGGTCGCTTCATCAAGACCCGGCCCGCGCCGCAGGCGCCCTATAGGGTTCCTCAGAAATGAAGAACCTCCTCGAGAAAGCGATCGAGTTCGTCTCCAACGAGAACGGGGTCAGCCTGATCGTTCGCCCCCTCTTTCCCTTCGTGGCCGAAGGGTTCCGCCAGGCCGCGAGCGGCAAGGTCGAGATCTTCGGCGCCGGCCGCATGCTCGCCTTCGAGGTTCCGGCCGAGATCCACCCGGATCTGGAGGCGGCCGAGGAGCTTCTGCTCTGCGAGTTCCCTTCGACAGGCCAGGTCGCGGTCCGCGAGCTGATCCTGCTCCGGGGATAGTTTTCCGCCCCGGGAAAACGGGTCGGCAAAGTCCAGTCCGGCGGACCGGTCTTTGAGATTTCAGTGGATTCGGGGAAGATGGGAAAAATCGTCAAAAGAAAGAAGTGGCATGCTCACTGATCGTGAAGTGAAGATGGACGCGTTGGTCCGGGGGCTGATGGGCTCGGAGGATGGCAGGCGGCTCCTGGCCGGCTCGATCGGCCGTTGTGGTGGCACGCTCCTGCGCAATATCGAGGCCTGCACCTTCCCGGCCGTGACCGATCCGGTGCGCCTGGCGAATGCGCGGCACGGGATCTTCATGGATACGGAGACGACCGGGCTCGGCGAGACCGACAGGGTCTTCCAGCTGGCCATGCGGAAGTTCACCTTCGATGACCAGGGCATCCTGGGCCTGGGCGAGGTATTCGACAGGCTTCGGGATCCGGGGATGGAGATCCCCGAGAAGGTGGTGCGGCTCACGCACATCACCAATGAGATGGTGAAGGGCAAGGTGCTCGACGATGCCGAGGTCGCCGCCTTCATCGACGGCACGGAGAAGTTCTTCTGCCACAATGCGGGCTTCGACCGCAAAATGGTCGAACGCAACTTCCCGGGGGCCGCCTTCGACCGGTTCGATTTCCACTGCACGAGCGAGGAGGTCGAGTGGCTTCTGCGCGGGCATAACGGCCGGTCGCTCGAGCTGCTGGCGAAGCAGGCCGGGTATGACTACGGCTCCCACAACGCGCTCAACGACATCAATGTGATGCCCTACGTCCTGTCGCGGGCGACGGAGGGGCTGGGCACGCCCTTCACCGAGATGTTGGAGAAGGGCGCGCAGGGGCAGATCCTGCTGGCCCTGTGCGGAAAGACCTTCGATCACAACGAGGCCCTCAAGGAAAAGGGATATCGGTGGTCGCCCGATGGCTACGAGGCGGGCGGCACGCCCAAGAGCTGGTTCAGGATGATCGAGAACGATCCGGAGACGCTGGCGCTCGAGGCAGACTTCCTGCGCCCCATCGCGCGGGGAGGCCAGATCACCATCCAGGCCTACGCCACCACGCCCAAGGAGCGCTACTCGGCCCGGCCTGCGAAGCAGCGCGTCAGCTTCCGCCTCGAGCCGGTCCGCGACATCTCCGATGCGGTCCGCCAGAACGTCGATGTCCAGGACGCACAGCCCAGCTTCGGCTTCTGACGAGGCCAGAAGGGATTGGACTGAATAGGGCCGCCCACCGGGCGGCCCTCATGTCTTCTGAACAAGCGTCATAATTTCACATCACGGGCGCGGGCTGAAATCCCCGACCGGGTGACGGAGGTCATTACGAGATCATGGCCAGGGCGGATGCCGGCGCCTGGTCCGGAACCGGTGCCCGCATGGGCCCATCGCCCTGGGTGTCGTCGAACGGGATGTCCCGGCCCGGGCCCTTGAGGAAATACCAGCGCGCCATCAGTGCGGCCTCGGCCATTCCGTGGTTCTTCTTGACGCGCAGGATCTGCTCATGCTCGGGCCATAGCTCGCGCGCATAGGCCCTGGACCCCTCCTTGATCGCGTCATCCGTCAGCCCGCCCAGCCGGGAAGCGTTCTTCCATTCGGGCGGGGAGACCAGCACCACCGGCTTGTGGTGGGCGGAGATGGATCCCAGGATGGTTCCGACGCAGAGGCCGAAGCTGAAGACCGCGGAGACGCCCTGACCGGTGCGCGCACCCACCTCCTCGACGACGCATTGATCCGCATCGCGGATCACCTCGGAAAGGTGCATGGGGCAGGGCCTCAGCAGCCGGCCGGACCCGATCATGGTCAGGGTGCCGATCTCCACGCGCCACGGGGTGGCGGTATCGAACCGTGCCCAGCTGCATTCCCGGCCCGGGTCGAAGCTCACAATCCTCATCAGGTCATCCAATCTGCTGCTGCCGGTCAATCGACCGTCTTTTCAGATTTTCGCATCAAGGGAACGGTTCGCGCAAGGGTGCTGGCCGGGTTGTCAACAATGGCATGAGACGAGGTGCAATGAAAAAGGCCCCCGATGATCGGGGGCCTTGAGGAGGTTGCCGTATGCCTGGAGTTACTTCAGGCTGGGAACCAGGAGCAGCAGCACGAAGTATATGCCGATGGCCAGATGGGGGGTCAGGTATATCAGACCGCTGTTGTAGGCCAGGAAGAAGAAGAACGGCGCCGAGAAGATGGCAAGGCCGATCGAGAGCGGTATCAGCATCGAGGTCAGAGCGCCCACAATTTCGGAGATGCCGTCCGAGACATCCTGAGAGATGCGGTTCACATAAAGACCCGGGTTGGTGAAGAAGGCGACGATCGTCATCACCAGGGTTATGACAGCCCAGGCGCCGGGCGTATTCTGGACCGTTCCCAGGACCGGCACATTCTCGATGAACCGCATGTCCGCCGTCCACAGCATCAGTCCGCTCGCGAAGATGCCCAGGAACGTCGCAACGTGTATCAGCGACAGGGGTATGGTGTAGAAGGTGACTTTGGCAGCTTGCGACATGACGGGCTCCTCGTGGCTCTATGTCATAAATATACGCATAACTGAATCACGCGTCAACAGGTATCGGATATTATTTTTCGCAAATCACCAACAGTGCAAATAGCATGCATATCTGCAATTGAAAAGGGCCACCTTGCGGTGGCCCTGGCTTTTTTTCGCTGTCCGTCAGCCTCCGGTCACGGGCCTCTCCGGCGGGCCGTCCGTGCCGTCGGCGCCGTCCCTTCCGTCCCGCCCCTCGGTCCCGTCCTTCGCCGCGGTGCCCGCGTCACCCTTGTCGCCCTTCACGGCCTGGGCGGGGCCCTGTGCTGGGGATTGGGCGGGGCCCTGTGCGGAGGGCTGGATGCCCCCGCCGCCGTCGTTACGACCGGCCGTGGCGCCGCCTGCAGCGCCTCTTGAAGCGCGGCCGCCGCGGGGAGCCTTGGCCTGACCTGCGCTGCCGCCGCTGGATCCGGCGGGCCCTGCGGCCGGCGCCGCCGGCGTGGAGACAACCGCTCCGGCCGGGCCGCCCGCACCGGTGTCATTGTTGCCGGCGCTGGCCGCTGCCGCGGGTGCTCCTCCGTTGCCGCCGCCCGGCGCCCCACCTGGCCCGTCACCCTTCGGACCGCCGGAACCGCCATCGTTCTGCCCTGCGGATTTCGGCGAGCCGTTCTCGGCGCTTGACAGCTTGGTCATTGCCGCGCCGTTTACCGCGGATGCACCTCCCTTGATCCCGGCAATCCCAAACCGGCCAACGGCGCCGGCGGCCTGATGGGTGCCCGCGGCAGCAGCGGCCATCGCTCCGCGCACGCGGCCTTCGCCACCATCGGCGACGTTCGAATCCGCCCCCATCCAGCGAAGCACCTTGCCTGGAAACTCCGAGACCAGGGAGAAGCTGCGCTCGATGATGACGATGTAGATCACGGTCATCGCGACGCTGATCACGAGGATCCCGGTGATCATCGTGGGGATCGTGGCGTTCAGCAGGGCCGCCGCGACATTGTTGATGCCGACGTCGACCAGGGAGGTCGTCACCCTGAAGAGGGTCATGCCGACGATGAACCCGAAGATCATCAGGATCGGGGTCATGGTCAGGGACAGCAGCATGAGCCAGCCCTGCCGGCCCGCATCGCCCGAAACGCCGTCTCCATCCATGCGCATATGCCCGATCGCCCAGAGATTGACCGCGACCACCGCCTCGACGATCAGGAGGAAATAGCCGGAAACCGCCATGATCCAGAAGAAGAACGGCATCAGCGGCAGGATGATGGCCATCGTGGACCCGGTCGCGATGAACAGGTTCGCGATGCCGGCCAGGGAGGACACCTTGATGGCCACGATCATCAGGGCCCAGCCGCCGGCGATCAGCCAGTCGCCGATGATGGTCATGCCGATCATCGGATCGGAAGCCCAGTTCGACGGGGATGTCCAGTTGATCATCCCGTTCAATGCCCCGGTGATCATGGGCTTGAGCCCCGGAATCCATTCCAGAAGACTTCCGCCATCATCCGTGCGGCCGACGATCAGCATGTCCTCCATCACCTTCGGGGACAGCTGGAAGCCGAGGGCGGCGAGGCCCGATGTCGACAGCTCATAGACCTGCTGCACCTTGGCCATCCAGAACGAGACCTCGGAGGCGGTCGCAAAGCCGCCATCCTCGACCGCATCATCCGCGCCCCAGCCGAACCAGCCCCAGCCCGGGTTGGCGCCGGTCGAGACGTAGATGTCGTTGCTGGTCGCTTCGGTCCGGGTGATGTAGGACCCCATCGTCGCGGTCGGCATGGCCGTCGTGAGGGTCGACAGCTCGTTGTTGAGCTGCGCCAGCATCATATACCATGATCCGGCACCGATCCAACCTTCGCCATAGCACTGGACCGGCGGTCCGTCGGCCGTCCCGGCGGAGGTGGTGCAATTCGCCCCGGTGATCCGGTTCAGCATCATCTGCCGGGTATTGGCCGCGGTGCGGTCCGCGCCGATGGCCGTGTCGAGGATGCCATTGATGTTGGCGTGATGCCGATCGTTGACATAGTGGTAGAGGGCCACGAATTCGGCGGAATAGTCCCGCTTCGGATCGCTGGCGCCACTTGCCATGGCATCCTGCGCCATTTGACCCGCGATGACGCGAAGGCCCGGGATCGAGCCGCCGTTGCCGTTGGTGAGCCCGTCGACGACGTCGGAATGCGCCTGGGAAAATCGCGTGACGAGGGCCGACTTGAGGGAGCCCGGAATGCCGGTCGCGGTCGCGGAATCCTCGATGCTGTTGATGAACTGCGGGATGGCCGGGGTGGATACGGTTCCGCACACGCCGCGGATCTTCCGCTCACCGGCCTCGTCCAGCATGTAGGTGGTGTTTTCGATGACGCCGCCATCCGTGTTCTCGGTCGCGCGGACGACGGTATTGGCGGTGGCGCTGCTGTAGGAGGCCGCGCGCGCGACCTGTCCGTTGAGGATCGCGATGCACGCCTCGTTCATCAGGATGGATTCGAAGAGGCTCGTCGAGATGTCCGGGGCCTCGATCGAGATCGGCGCCTCGCCGTTGATGACGAGCGTCGCGGCGGTGGTCCAGATCGAACTGGCGATGTTGGTCGAGCCGCGCACCAGGTAGGCCACGCCGGACTGCGCGACGTTATACCCGCCCATGCCCGGAATGGGCACCAGGAGGCCGACGGCGAAGACGACCCGGATCGGCGCCCAGAGCGAGGACCAGCGCTGTCCGAGAATGACGCCCTCATGGGCGGACTGCATGACGCCGATAGTGATGTTCCAGAAGAGCAGCATGCCGCCAAGCACCAGGCAAACCACGTTGAAATAGCCGATGAGGGTCGAGAAGACCGTCGGCACGGTCTGCGCGCCCACAGACACGGTCGCCGAAGGGAAGAGCGGTCCGAAGATCTGGTTGAGGAAGGTGGACGTATAGGCGTCCCCGTAATCCGTGCCGAACATGGCCGCGGTTTCCATGGGCGTCGGCGTCTGCGTCTGCGCCAAGGCGCCGCCCCCGGTCAGAAGGAGGGCGGCCGCGATGCATGCGAGTATGGCCGCATGACCTCTCCAGTCCAGAATCTTCATCGTCAGCACCTTCTCGTGGTCGTGGCGGGGCGAGATATCCGGATTTCCGCTCCAGCCGTGCAGATGTCGTTTTTGAAAGCTTATGCGAGAAATGGAAAAATCATAAATGGATTCACCCCGGGCCCGTCCGGCACAGGGAAAATCTTGGGGAGAACGGGACCGCCCCGGGCATGAAAAAGCCCCGCATTGCGGGGCTTCTCATCGATCCGGTTGACCGGATCAGCGGTTGTAGACCACGGTCAGCACGCCGGCAGTGCATCCGGCGGACTGCTTTTTCGGGCCCAGGTCTGCGACGGCAAGGCGCTCGCAAACGCTGTCCGTCAGGTTGGCCATCGTGACCGTGAAGGCCTGGTCGCCGCCGGTCAGACCAACGTCGTTGAAGGTCGATGCCGGCAGCCCGGACCGGACGGCGAAGACCGATTCTGCGAGAGTTGCGGCGGCTCCGCCCGAGGAATCCTCTTCAGCGGCAGTCGTGACGTCATCGAAATCGGCCGACATGCGATACTGCGACCGAACCTCGGAGGAAATCGAGACGATGGCGCGGGTCCTGTCGGTGACATCCGAGCCGTTCTGGGCCTGCGAGAAATAGACCAGACCGCCGACGATCAGGCCGAGGCCGATGATCAGCACCAGGGTGATCTCGACCAGGGTGAAACCGCGCTTGCGGAGGGATTTCATGTTCTTCATAGCGAGCTTCCTTTTTCCCCTTGTGCCAGGGGCGATGCTAATGAGGGGGCGAGCCATCCAGTCGACGCCCGCCGGCTGAACTTCCCTCATTATCTTGCTAAACCGTGTGGGGTCCAAATGCGAAAACACAACCACGCATCCCATTATGTGGATAAACCCCGTCCCCGGTCTCGGAATTCGTCCCTGCAGGTTGCGCGGATGCCTCCGTCTTGCATCCTCTGCAAGTATCGACACGCGACAAGAGGCAGGTGGGGGCGCTTGTGCCGGTCCGCCGGCCGATGCCGGAGAGTTATCCGTATTTTCCGGACGCCCGGCAGTCTCGATCGCAAAAGGCGGCCCATTCGAGATGGGCCGCATTTCTTCGCGCTCTGCGGAACTCAGCGCTGGACGGAGGTGGTGATCTGGTCCTGCAGCGAGAAAATGCCGCCGACGATGCCCATGATCACGAAGAACACCATGATCATCGCGACGGTGCGCAGCATGGACATGGTCTTGCCGATGTTTTCCTGGGCCTGATCGATCCAGGTCTTGGCGAGGGTCGACAGCTGGCCGCTCAGATCCTGGGTCTCCGCGAAGATCTTGATGTTGAGGTTCATGTTCGTGTCCGGCCAGCCGGTCCCGGCCTTGTAGAGGGCGGCGCCGAGGTTGTTCCCGTTGAGCATCTGGTTGCGGACCCGCTGAATCCTGTATTTGACATAGGGGGTGGCCTGCGGGTGCAGCCGATCGAGCGCCTGAACCGCGGGCATGCCGCCCTGTATGAGCGATGCCATCGACATGAGGAACGAGATGCCGGTATACATCCGGTAGGTCGCGTAGATCGGAAACTTGTCGGCGATGATCCGGCCGCCCCCCGCCCACCGGGGCAGGGACGCGATCAGGGCGGTGACCAGGATCGCGGTCGTGATGAGGAGCGGGGTGACGTAGCTCAGCGCGAAGTCATTCATGAACCGCAGGAAGCCGGCTGGCCCCCGCCACTCCTCCATGGGCAGGATCATCCCGATCTTCGGGACGACCGAGTTCCCGAAGTAGACCATGATCGAGATGACCATGGCGACCAGGAGGATGGGATAGGCCAGGCCGCCCAAGATGGCGCCCTTGATCTTCTTCTTCTTCTCCATCATGACCAGATAATCCTTGAGATTGGCCACGAAGTCGTTCGAGTTCTCGATGGCCTCGAAGACCATCACGTCCTCCTGCGGCACCCAGGGCTTGAGGGCCTGGCCGAGCGAATATCCGTTCTTCATGCTCTGGATGATGTCGTAGAGCACGATCGCGGTGGTCTCGCCGGGCTTGGTGCCCTCACGGGAGGCCACATCCCAGCTCATCTGGATCGCGTCCGTCTTCGCCATGCCGGTGGCCAGCAGCGAGATGAGCTGGCTGTAGAGCTCACGCCGCTGCTTGTAGCGGAAGCTCAGCTTCGCAAGTTTCTTCTCCAGCGCCGACGCCTTCTTGACGGCCATTTCCAGATCCTCCTGAGATTCAGCGCCCGTTGGCGGGCAAGTCCTGTTTACTTTTTCGCGTTTGCGATTTCGGCCTCTGTCTCGGCCTTGGCCTTCGCCGCCTCCTGGGCGTCGAGTGCCTCCACGTCGCGGCGCAGGCGATCCTTCAGGAACATGAAGTCGCGCTTGTAGATCTCGAAGAGGTCGACCTCCTCCTCGATCTCGTTGATGTCGCAAAGGCCGGCACCGAATTTCGACAGGGCGTGATGGAGGACCGGCACGCCGCCGAGGCCGCCGTCCTCACGCGTCCTGAGCCAGTATTCTCGCATCTGCGACCGCTCGCCGCGCGCGTAGAACTCGAGGAGCTTGGGATCCGTCAGCACGGTCTCCGCAACGACCGTCCGGCCGCTCAGGCCGAGCTTGCACTTCGGGCATCCCTCGCCGCGCGCATAAAGCACATCTGGGCTCTTGTTGAAGAGCTTGCAGAGTTCCACCGCGAGCGTCTTCTCCACCTGCCGCCGTGCGACCGCCTCGCGCAGCGTGATGCGGCAATGCCTGCACATCACCCCGGTCAGGCGCTGGTAGACCAGACCGCGCACGACGGTCGGGTCCTGGAGCTTCCAGCTCTCGACACCGAGGTCGGTCAGGCGATCGAGAATGCCCAATGCGGTCCCCGCATGGACGGTGGACCAGAGCGCATGTCCGGTCATGACGGCCTGGACCGCCAGTTTGGCGGTCTCTGTGGAGCGGGTCTCGCCCAGGACAATGACGTTTGGGTCGGAGCGAAGCGATGCCTTCATCGCCTCCACGAAGCCGTCCGTGCCGTCCGGGTTCTTCTTCACGGGCACCTGGATCGCGCCGGGCAGGTCCAGTTCGACCGGCTCCTCGATGGTATACATCGAGATCTCCTTGTTCTTGTCCACGAACATCTTGTTCAGGACTCGCTGGAGCGTCGTCGACTTCCCGGATGACACCTTTCCGGCGAGGACATACATTCCGTTCGTCCTCTTCCGCATGATCGAGATGTCGCGGATCTGCTGGGCATTGTAGCCAAGGTGATCGATCTCGATCTCGTTCGCGGGCGCCTCGTATTTCAGGCGCATGACCAGCGCCCCCCTGCCGTCCGAGGTCGGCGAATACTGCAGACGGACCATCTCCACCCTGTTGGGCAGAAGACCGGATTTCGCGGTCAGCGCGCCTTGCTGAAACGAGAGGTCCGACGACGTGCCGGCCAGGTCGGAGGCGACCGCGAAAGCGGCCTTGATGAGCGCCATGCCCTCCTCGGATTTCCGTGAGGTGAGATCCTTGACCCGCCCGTAGACCCGAACACGGATCTCGGTATAGCGCTTCAGCACCCGGATATGGACGTCGGATGCCTGGTCAGCCCCGGCCTGGCGCAGGATATCCGCCAGGTCGACCTGGCGCTCCAGCTGCAGCGCGGCCGAGACCGCGTCCTGATCGTTGCGGCCATGGGCGGCCTGGTAGAGGTCGAGAATGGTCGGGATCTCGGCCTCGATGAACTCGGTGAAACGCAGCCCCTTGCGCTGAGCCGCGCCCAGAAGATGGCTCAGTTCCGCCGACCATCGTTCTCCCTTGGCATGGACCACCCGACCATCGGAGAACAGCGCGAAGCGCCTGCGCTGGCTTTCGGTCGACGGGATCGACCCACCCTCCCGCGTCAGCAGCTCAGCATCCGGATTCTGGTTGGCAATCAGTTCTGCTGACATAACGGAATCAATCTTTCGATCTGCTTTTCGCATTCCGGCAAGGTGCCGTCCCGCGCTTGATGGGTGCTGTGGGCGTGCCCTCAGCCGCCGAGATCGAGCTTCACGACCGAGCCGCTGCGCAGGAGGGTGATCGACTCCAGATCGATCGCTTCCACGACGGTGTCATCGGGCAGCTTGTCGCCGACCTTGGCCACCATCTGCTCGCCGTCCCGGCTCAGCACCGCGACGAGTGCATCCCCGGTGCCGTGGACCCCGCGGAGCGAGAGGCCCCGGACGCGGCCCGCCGAAGATGCCGCGATCTCCTCGATCTTCGCGGTCTCCGCAGCGATCTTGCGGATCTCGTCGGCAAGCAACCGAGCAACCTCCGGGCTGAACTTGCCATCCGGCCCCAGGAGCGCCGAAGGCTGCGTGACCTCGGAAACGGCCTCCGGCATCGCGATCGCACCGCCTTCGAGGAAGGAGGACCCGTCGTCGCGCGCGGCGGGGGCGGTGGTCGCCTCCTTGGCGGTCGGTCCGGCCTTCGCCACCTCAATCTCGCCCAGCAGCTTATGGCGCTCCAGGTCCGCGGTCAGCATGATCGGGCTGTTCTCGAGCTGCTGGGCAAGCATCGGGTAATGCAGCTTGAAGCCGTCCGCGCCCAGATACCCGATCAGCCGCTCGATCGCCTCAGCCCGCTTGATCTCGCGGTCGATGATCAGGATGTCCTCACCCATGCTGGCCTGGCGTTCGAGCGTGCCCATCGCGTCGAGGCGGCGCAGTTCGGCGGCCACGACCGGATCGACCTCCTCGGCGATTTCCCGATCCGCATTGTCCGGCCCGGCGGGAGTCGGATCTTCTGCGGCATCCTCGGGCATGACGAGAACAGGAACATCCGCGGTGTCGCCTGCCATATCGGGAAGGAGCGGCTCGTCCGCCGCGGTCGAGAGCTCCTGCAGCGGAATGTCCTGAGCGACGACCGGGGCCTGGAAGGCAATGAGCGCCAGCACCGACATACCGACCGGCAGAAGGAATTTGGAAGCGGAATTCGTCATTTTTACCTCTGGAAAATGGCTGCGGTCTCAGCGCATCTCTGGTGGGAAGATCGGCGGATGATTGACCCGGAATGTGAGGTCCCAGATGCCGGTTGCCGGTGAATATACCAGCGCATCCGGCACCAAGGCAGGGATGTCCTTCAACATATCCCCAAAATTCGCAAACCCGAGCTCGCTTGACAGCTGAACCTCGTGCGCATTGAAGACGACCTGGTTCGTTGCCGCGCTCTGGTTGCCCGCCGCCGGACGGATATTGATGGGCAGATCGTAATGGAGGAAGCGCTCGCGGATGCGGCTCTCCATGACCTGCGGATCCCAGGGCGTCACGGACATCTCGTCGCCGGTCGCGACCTCGGAGCTGAATTCCTCAGACCAGCTGGCCGTCGTGAAGTCCTCCGAGAAGATCGGAACGGGCCTCTGGGGCGGCATGAGACTGCGCAACCAGGTGGTCTTGCCCCCATTGCGGGCCCAGCCCGTTGCGACCGATCCCTCACCACGCGTGATGGAGCAGCTCAGCGGCTGGTTCTCCCAGCCCGGCACCATCAGCAGCGCATCCTCGATCCTTGCACCGCAATCCGAGATGAAGGTCCGGATGTCGGACGCCATGAACCAGGGCAGATCCGGGGCCTCGTAGGTGACGCTCGCCGCCGCGCGAAGGCGAAGCTCCTCGAGCTGGCGTGCCTGCTCCGCCTTCTTGCTCTGGACATAGGTGAATCCGCCCAGGGCGACGGCGACGACCATGGTGCCGAGGAGGGCGCGAGGGAGGTTGTCCTTGACCGGGGTGCTGGAGCGCAACTTCTCGCCCAGCCTGAGATCGACGACCTCGTGGAGCTGCTCCGAGCGCGAACCGCTGATGCCCCATTCCGAGGGGGCGAAGATGGCGGTCCAGTCCGGTGCCTGAAGGTCGTTCAGCAGGACTTCCTCGGCCTGGTGTCGCGAGTTCACCACCTGGTCGTCGAACACCTTTCCGTCGCGGATCGATCCGATCCACCACTGCTCGCCGTTTGGGCTGATCTGGAAGGCGCCGACCCAGCGATCTCCGGTGATCTGTGGAGACAGCATCGTGACCAGGGCACGCATGCCGACGCTGTGACCGAGCTCCTGGCTGCCGATGCCCATGAACCCGGTGTTGCGGGTGTCCGTGTAGAAGCGGAATGTGGCGGAGAGCTGCGTGGGGTCGCTGTGCGAATGCTCGGTCAGTTCGGCCAGGCGCTCCTTGACCGATACGTCCTCTTCCGGCGGTATCCACTGAAGCGCGACCGCGGTCTTCTTCTTGCCGAATGCGAGCACGCCCACTTCCGGACGGGAGATGTCCGCCGGTGTCTGGATCGCCTTCTTCGCCGCGGCGATCTGCTTCTCGCCGGGCTTGCGTTCACCGGCCGCGGTTGCTGACCCGCGTCGACCGAACTTGGATTGCAGATTCCGGACGCCGCCGGTCAGACCCGCAATGGACAGGCCGGCCCGTTTCGTGCCCCCCCGAACCGGGGTGGCCGGCGCCACGCCGGATGCGGCGTCGGCCTGCCGGGGCGGCGGGGCGGCCTTACTGGAGAACGGCATCGCGAAGCGCGACTTCGCCCCACGGGCCGTGGCATCAGGCCCCGCCTCCGCGGCAGATCCTCCGGCATTGCCGGCCGGCCCGGTCCCGTCGCCGTTCTTGTCTCTCTTGAGGAATTTCATGGTCCGGTCCTGATTGTTCTGGTGATCGCGAGAGGAGGCCATGCGGGCGGCAAGCCGCCCGCAGCGCGATCAGCGGCTGATCAGGCGCGGCGTGATCATCATGACCGTGGCGACACGGTCGGTGGCGGCGCCGCCGGACTTCGAGAACCCGGTGAGAAGGCTTGCTCCCTTGCGGTCATCCTCGGTGACGCGTTCGCGCTCGAAGCCGGCGATCACCAGGGTCTGGCCGTTCTCGAGGACAGCCTGCTGCTCGAAGGTGGTGGTCGACACCTCGGGGAGCTGCACCGCTTCATTGCCCTCGCCGAAGGTCTGGATGTCGTTCAGCTCGGACAGCCGGACCGTATACTGGACCATGATGTCGCGGTTGTTCATGACGCGCGGGAAGAGCTGCATCTGGAAGCCGGTCGTCACGGTGTCGGGCGAGCGCACGATGCGGTCGTTGCCTTCATCGTCTTCCTCGATGGTGACCTCCGCGAGATAGGCGAACTCATCCACGACCTCGATCGGCGCCACGCGGTTGTTCGAGGTGGTGGTGCCGGCCCGGGTCGTCACCGCGACCTTGCCCTGCGTCGACAGGGCGTTCACGACCGCCCCGAGAGACACGTCGCCCGAGATGAGGCCGATGTTGTAGGATCCGATCTCACCGCTCGACCCGAAGGGGGATCCGCCGAACCGGGCGGCGCCGTTCGTTCCCCGGGCCAGTGCGGCTGCCAGGTCCACGCCGTAATTCTGCTCGTCCTTCAGGTTCACGGTCATGACGTAGACGTCGAAACTGATCTGCTGACCGACCGACGCGTTCAGCTCGTTGATGTATTCCTTCACCCGGTTCTGGTCCGAGATCCTGGCGGTGACGGTCACCAGCCCGGTGGTCGAGCCGATCGACATGCCCGAGCCCTCGCCGAGGAGGCTGTTCAGGGTCTCGCGGACCTCCGCCCAGACATCGGAGGACATCGAACTGCCCGAGGTGATCCCGTTGTTGCCGATCGCGGTCGTCGCGGTGGTGGCGACGGGCAGGGCGGTGATCTGATATTTCCGCGTCACGTAGTCACGGAAGATGATCCGCCCCTCGGAATACGACCATTCGACGTCGAAGTTCGAGGTCACCTTGTTCAGGACGTCCGAGAGCGAGCCGCGCAGATCGGGAGTGATCTTCTGCTGGTTGATGGCGTCGTCCTGGGGGGCGGCGCTGCGGCGCACTCGAGGCTCTTCGGGCGCCTCGCGGCCCATGGCGATGGGGGAGCTGGAATCCGATGCGGATGGCAGCTGCTCGACGCCTCCGGCAATCTGACCGGTAGGGCCGAGCGCCAGGACGTGCTGGATGTTCGTGGCGGCGGTCAGGCGCTGCGCCACTTCCGCCAGCGTCATCGGGTCACGGCTCTTCAGCACGACCGCGCTGGCCGACTGCAGATGCGCCGGCAGCAGGGCGGAGGAATTGTTGCGCTCGGGGGAGGCGCCCACGAAAATGCCGTTGGAGAACTGCGAACCGCCGGCTCGCACATTATTGCGGTCACCCATGCGCTCCAGACCCATGTTCACCGCACCGGATGCGCGGTCGAGTTTCGGGTTCGAGCTGGGGGATCCGCAGGCGCTCAGGATCGCGGCAGACAGAAGCAGGACAGCAGAAATCTTCAGTTTCATTTTTCGTAATTCCCATACATCCGTCAGTTGCTGGTGAGCGGAGCGTTCTGAATGTGCAGAACCTTGTTGCCGCGATGGAATTTCGCCGAGAGCTCCGGATTGTCCAGGTAGATGGTGTCGATGAGGCGGGAGGCGCTCTCTTCGAAGCCGCCACTGAACGCCGCGGAGGCACGCATGCGGTAGTCGATGGGACTGTCCCAGATGATGGTCCATCCCGACACCATGCTCCACCCCTCGAGGGTGTCCTTCAGCGAGGCGCCGGCCATCACGATCCACCGGTTCTGGGCCCCGATCTGGACGGCCTGGCCCGGCGCACCACCGTCGGCATGGGCCGGTCCGACCGCGGCAGTTGCCGCGGTGGCCAGGAGAGCCGCGGCGAGGAGCTTTCCGGGAAATGCCTTCTTCACTGCCGACAGGTCCATCTTCAACTTCCTTTGGTGGTCGCCGTCAGGTCGGACGACTGTGATGTTTGAGTTTCGGGCTGATCAGGATCGGCACCCTGATCGCCCACGGGCTTACCCGCTGACCGGTCGGGCCGAGCCTTCGGTCGGGAGGAGGTCGCCGGGGCCGGTTGGTCACCATCCGTGACGGGCCGGGCGGCCGGGCGGTCCGGATCGGCCTTGCTCACGAGGACCTCGTCGCCGCGCATCACCGGGCCGGAGACAAGGATTTCGCCGCCGGTCACCGCGCCGTCGGCAGGGACCTCCCCGTCGAGGGCCGGAACGCCCGCATCCAGAGGCACCTGCGCGACCTCGAGCCGATCACCAGACTCGAAGGTGATGGACTGGTTTCCCTGGTCGAGCGAGATGTCGAGAACCCGGCCGAACTGACCCACCACGACGCCGGGGATCACCTCGAAGCGGGATCCGGGAATGGTGGCGTTGCTCATCTCGACACGGCCGTCCGGGGAAACGATCATCTCCCAGTTGGCCAGTGCCATGACGGAGCCGTCGCCGACGCTCACCGGCAGCTGCGGCTCGGAAGGTTCAGGGGCCACCGCGGAGGAGGTTCCTGCGGAGGCGATATGGGCCAGCAACTCCTCGGGGCTCTTCCGGGTCAGGTCCTCCTCGCTCAGGCTCGGGATACCCTTCAGCGCAAGCTGTGGATTGATCGCAGGTGCCGAGCCCGGATTGTTCATCATCTCGACCATCAGGGCGATGGCCTCGATCTGGTCCTGGGACATGCCGGACATCGCCCGGATCGCTGCGGGGGAGAGCAGGAAATCCACGCTCGCGGGGGCGGCGATCGGCTCCGGGTCGGGGGTTGCGACCGGCTCTTCGTCCATGCTCCTGCGCTTGGCGGCCTCGATGTCGAAGACGGTGTTGCTGAAGGACACCGGATCACCATCGTGGGTGTAGTCCTTGATGTAGTCGCCGGTCAGCAGGGCCTGGATCCGATCCGCATCGATCGCTTCATCGGACACGTAGCGGTCCGTCAGCTGGCCGCGGATCACGTTCATCATGTAATTCGACGGATCGGACATGGCCTCGGGGCCATCGGCGTCACCCGGTTGCTCGACGGCCACATCCTCGGTGGGAAGCACGAGCGCGGGCATCGCACCTTCTGCCGGCGTCGGGGCTTCCGCCCCGGCCGCCGATGCCATGAGATCCTCGCCGGGTGTCAGGACCTCCGGCATCTCCACCGTCACCAGGTCCTCGACGGAGGCCGCATCGGTGGTGGCCTCCGTGATGGCGGGTGCGTCCTCTGCGGAATGCTCCTCGGCCATGGTGGGACCACAGAGGATGGTGCTTGCCAGCAGCGCCGCGAGAACGCCGTTCCATCCGCGCTTCAGAATGATCATCGCTTCGTGCTCCGCTGCTGAACCGACTTGATCGTTCCGGTCACGCGCTCGATGCGGTCGCGGGTGAAGACCTCCTCGACCAGGCCGTGACGGGCGAAGACGCCGAGTGAACTGATGATGTTGTATCGATAGACCTCGAACGGCTTCGTGATCTTGCCGGTGAAGAGATCGTCGATCGCCTCGGGGTGCTTGCTTGCCATCTCGATGAGGGCCGAGAGGCGCAGATCCGCGGGAAGGTAGGCCAGGATGCGCAGGGAGTTCTGGCGCACGAAACTGCGGGCCGGACCATCACGAAGGCCGGCCTGTGCCGCCGCAATCACGCTCATGACGCGCGGAACGACAGCGCTGGCGCCGCCCCGCCGGGGAGCGGTCCAGGACTCGTTGCGCGAGACCTCGTCAGAGGCGCTGATCAGCGCGGTCACGACCGTTTCCGGCAATGCCCCGTTGGCGCCCTTGTGCGGGTAGCGATTGTTGCTCATGTCGTGGTGAAGCCTGTTCCCGTTCCTTGCTCCATTCTTCACATATTCGCCAGGGTTTCAATTTGCCCCTCTCAGGCACGCGGTGATTTATGTGGACAACATGCCCGAAATACAGATTTCTCTCTCTAGGAAATACTTTGGTTTCAATGACTTCGTTTGCCGTTTACGGTGATTGCCCGTAGTCTGGCCGGAAATCCTCTGGCGGAGTCCGACATGAACCATGAAAAGGAAAGCATCGCGCATGAAGAGGATGCGAATTATCGGGCGTCCGTCCTTTTTGCCACCGGCCTGGAGAAGCCGCATGTCTACTGCAGGAACGATCGGATCTTCGGCCCCGATATCGCCTTCCAGAGCCAGGTTCTGGTCCGGGACCTTCTGAAGCTCGGCCTGTTCTCGATGAACATCCATTCCATGGCCGGACTCGAGGATGTGGACGGAAACATCCCGGTCAGCTTTGCGCGAGTGCCGGCCTCGCTGCTTTCGATCGGCCTGGACTACGCCATCGATGTCGCGCCGACCGAGGATCATGAGGAGATGTCGGTTCCGGTCGTATCGCTCGATCAGCTCGAGCTTCAGATCCAGAGACTGGAGCAGCACTTCGGCCAGATCGTGGTTGACATCAGCCTCGTGGCCCGGATCGCGAGGCTCGCGCGTGACGTTCTCGCGCAGAGGCAGGAGCCGGGCGTCGCCTTGGACACTCGCCGGACGGAGGAGGCCTGATGGCTGCGAACGGACAGGGCGGCGCCCAGGGCGACAACGACCAGGAATTCATGAAGATGTGCATCATCGGGATCATCATGGTGGTCCTGGCGATCTGGTTCATCTCGACGCAGCGCTACCGGATCAACGCAATGATCGGCGCCGTCACCTGGATTCACGTGCTGCCATTCGCCTTGGCGGCACGCCATGCGGACTTCCTGAACGACATCCCCTTCCTGGGGAGGTGGCTATTCGTCCAGGCCGATGCGGCGCTGGGGTTCCTCGAGCAGGGCGGGTATGCGCTGATGAGTGCGGAGAACCGCAATGCGACCCTGATGTCCGGCGGCCGTTGCGCGGCTTTCATCTACGGGGGGATCTTCGGCTGGATCGCTCTGAACGGGAAGGAATTCCGCGTCGACCAGAAATATCGGCTGAGCCACAGCCTCGAAACCATGATCTGGGCGCAGTCCGACATCTGGATGACCTCGCGCCTTGCGCGCCACGTCAACCCTCTCGATCTCGAGGAGGTCGATGCACGCAGGCTTGCGGATCATGTCTCAAAGCGTGTGGCCAAGGGCACGAAGCTCCCGGGAAAGATGCTACCTCGGCAGATCGTGACCCTCACGCCCGGCGCCTGGTGCAGGTCGCTCCGGCCGGAGGAGTGGCTGATCGGGGCCGGGCTTGCTTTCGACGCGGATCACTACAAGCGCATGACCGCCCCCGACCGGAACGCCAGGACCTCGGATTTCGACTTCACACATACCTGGGAGAACCTGCAGCTCGAGGAGATTTCCGAGATGCTGTCGCGCCAGCTGCGCACCCCGTGGACGGGAGCGAAGGACCTCCGTCCCTGCCTGAGGGCGATCTTCGCCGTGATGGCGCTCTTCTACGACTACAAGGTCGACGAGGGCAACGAGCTCATCAACGACCTCGCGATCCTCAATGACGCGAACAAGGGCAAGGGCGGAACGATGGACCAGGCCCTGCGTGCGGAGGCGGGCATGATGGCCAGGATCGACAAGGTGGCGCTCGGCCGTCCAGGCCAGATGCTGGCGGCTGAAGGCAGGAACCACGCCTGGGTGGAGAGCGTATTCCCGGTGCTCGTCGCGGTGTCGCGCAAGGACCGCGGCGTGCTCCCGCCGGCCGCCTTCCTCTGGCTGAAGGCAGAGGATCGGCTGATGTGGTATATCCTGAACAATGTCGGCAACGAGGCCGTCATGGCGGAGGCCGCCGGCGCGATGGCGCATGCGCGCGCGGAGGCACAGCTGGGAAAGCCAATCCGCCGTCCCGCAGTCTACCAGGCCGCGCGGGCCTTGCTGGAGGACTATCTCGACATCACCAAGGAGCGTGTCGAGGGGCGTCACCGCAAGGAGATCAGCCGCCGGACCGCCGGACAGCAGATCGCGCTCATGCGCGACGACATCTACAGCGAGCCGGCATACGAGGAATGGGGGGACGAGAAGAACGCACCGGAGCGTGACGAATGGGGCCAGGTGATCACGAAGGAGAGCGTCGCATGAGCTTCCTTCTGCCCATCGCCCTCCTCTCCGCCTGCCTCTGGACGATTCTTGCACGCATCGGCGTCCGCCGGGCCTCCGAAGGGGAGGACCACATCCGCACAGGCCCCCTCTTCACGGCGGCCCTTACCGGCGGGCTTGCGGGAATGCTTGCCGGGACACAGGATCCGGCAACATCCGCGGTCACCGTCATCCTGTGCGCGGGTCTCATGGCAGGCGCCTTGGTTGATCGGGAGACCGGCTGGGCTCCCGACGCGATCGTGTTCCCGATCGTTCTTCTGGCCATGACGCTCGGCGCGCTGGAAGGCGCCTGGGAGCTGAGCCCGGTCCGGGCCGTCATCTATGCCGCGATCGGCTATTGGCTGCTGCAGGGCCTGTGGCTCCTGGCCGCCTGGAAAATTACGGATTTCTCTCCGCCGCCGCCGGCCGACCTGATCGCGGTCTTCCTGCCGATGATGTTCTTCGGCACCGACCTGCGATTTTCGGCGACGATGTTCGCCATGGCGGCCGCGCTCCTTCTGGCGCGACGGTTTTCCACCGTCTACGGGCTGTTTTCGCGCACCGATCTGATCATGCGAATAGTGAAAAAGGAAGACATGCGATACCCTGAGGGGCGTCACGGGATCACCCTGCTGGCGCTGGCCTTCCCGGTGTCGGCCCTGTCGTTGATCATCTCACGCATGGTGTGAAGAAACATGCTGCCGTTCATCCCACTCATGATCGCGATGACCTTGGCCGTTTCCTACGCTCTCGCACCCTATTCCGCGACGGTGAACGACAGCCCCGGCGTGAGCCTCAGCCACAACCTGCTTCTCGAACATTCCCGCCTCGTCAGGCTGGCCATCGATCAGGATCTGGTCAGCGGCCGGATCGGTGGCGACACGCCCGAGCCCCTGGTGCTCACGGCGGACTGGGTCACGCAGGTGGTCAACGGCGACGGCATGGTCGTGGTGGCAACCTACATGCCGGCCGGCGCCGATCTCAATACCCAGGTCCTTCGCGCCTTCGGTGAGATCAGCAACATCCGGCTGAGGAACATCCCGCGGAGCTACGTCGGCAACTACGTCTACGCCAGCGGCGGCATCGGGGGGACGATCGGGACGGGCGATTTCTCCGACATGCAGCTTCCGATTCCGGAAAATCACCCGGCCATCGTCACGGTCATCGATCCCAACTACTCCCGAGAACCCTGAAAGAAGAACGAGCATGACGGACACATGTAATGAGATCGGCGGGGGTCGTCCGGGTTTGGCCCAGATCCTGCGGACCCGCCAGCGCGGTGTGACCCTGATCGAGGCGGTTCTCGCCCTGTCGGTCGCCATGGGGCTGATCGGCCTGTCGGCGGGGTTCATCGCCAGCGAGAACGCCAAGCAGGAAAAGGAGATGATCGCTTCGGAGCAGGATGTCCTGCTGAAGTCCAGCCGAAACTTCGTGGAGCAGCGTTACAACACCGTGGTGGACGATCTGTTCAGCGAGGCCAAATCGGGTGGCAGCGCGATCCGGGCCTATAGCATGGACGACGTCATCGCATCCGGATTTCTCCCTGAATCCTACAATGGCGGGATCCTGAGGAATCTCTACGGTCATGACTACACGCTCATGGCGCGTCTCGTGCTCAAGGGTGACGGCACGACTCCGAAGGCGACGCTCGATTACGGGGATCTCGATCCGACCGCCAGCGGCATCCTGGATGCGACTCTCATTGACGGTGACGATGCCAACGACGAGCTGGCCATCGAGGCGATCCTGTCCTCGAAGGGTGACATGATGATCCCCCGCGGTGTGCGCGGCGACGTGATCGGGATGATGGGCACCTCGTTCAGCGGAAGCGTCGAGGAGGTCGGGGTATCCCTGGGAACCTATGGCAGCTTCATGATGGACATCAGCGGGTTCGAGGATCTCGATGCCTACCCGAATGCCGGCAGCTTCGGCAGCATCGTCTCGCTCTCCGACTTCGGCGTGATCGGTCAGAGCATCGACCGCAAGTTCATCCTCGATCCGTTCGCGCGCTGTGTGGGCGTCAACATCGCGACCGTCGAATACGAGGACTGCCTGGCCAGCAACGAGGTCTACGGCGACATCGTGCTGCGCCCGCATGACAGCAATGGCGATGGCTCGGACGACACCTACCCGGCCCTGCGCAACGTGACGATGCTCGATTGCCGCGAAGAGAGCGAAACCGGAGTTCAGGACGAGTTCACCATCGACTGCGCGACCACGAACATCACCGGCGATCTGGTGGTGAGCGGCGCCAGTGCGGAGATCGTCGGGACGCGGATCACGGCGGAGGCGATCAACTTTGGAGGCAATGACGTCATCAGGACAACCACCCGCGACGGGAATGCCGAGCTGGACGTGTCTGCGGATCGCTTCATCCAGGCCGGTGTCGGGCCCGATGGCAAGCTGGACATGTCGGAGGTGGTGAGCTCCTCGCGCGTCGTTCAGGCCGGATCCCTGGTTCCCATGCCGACTTGCCCGGCTACGGCTCTGGACGGGGTGACGCCGATGCAGCCCCGGATCTATGTCACACCGGCCGCCTATGCGGATCCACGCGGCCGCCCGATCGTCGGTGTGCGCGCCTTCGGTGAGGAGGAGGGTTCCAACTGGCGGGTCAAACTGCTTGTCTACGTGGCGCAGGACTTCTGCAACAACACCACATCGAACCCGCTCGACCCGGCCGCGACGACGAATGGCGGCGACATGGAGCGCCATCCCCGCCTGGGCTGGCTGCCGACCGGCGGCAACTGCATGACCTTCAATGCGGAGGGCGACGTCGATCAGGGCGGATCCTCCCGCAAGGACGGCAATGCCGACATCTACGAACTTCGCGACCAGAACGCGGCCGTCATCGTCCAGACCCGGTGCTACTGATGTTCGGCAGCATGAAGCAGCGTCCTGGCGAAACCCAGAGCCCGGCTGTCCCGCAGGCCTCACGGCCTGTCCCGGCGCCGCCTGCCGTCCAGGCGAGGCCGCCCGGGGCGCAGGGCGCCCCTCAGACCACGAGACCTGCGGGGCAGCAGCCCGCGCCAGCCCAGGCCCGCCCGGCGCAGGCGCCTGTCGGCGGCGTCCATCGGCAGCCCACGGCCGCCCGCGGCGCACAGTTCCCCGAGCAGCTGATGCCGGCGGAGCGTGGCCGGCTCGCGGCCTACAACTTCATGGACCTCTACATATCGGCCGATCCATTCGCTCCGATCATGTCGCGCGGACTGCGCGGGGCCACCCTGGGCATGACCGCCTTTGGCAAGGGGCTGGTCCGCATCCCCCCAGAGCTGGTCGAGGACGCGACGGGGCTTCTGACCGTAGTGGATCGGAAATGGAAGAACTCGAACTACAAGCGCGAGTTCAGCATCGTCTACGATGATCGGTCCTACCGCTGCGCGCTGATCGCCCCGCCCGAGTTCGGACATGGCATCGACGACCACGACCAGGCCTCGCGCCGGGATGTCCGCTGGTGCATCCGTCAGGTCTCGCCGGTCATCCCGACCTTCGCGGACCTGAATCTGCCGCAACATGCCCGTGCCGATCTCGACATGCTGGCCGAGATGCGGGGGCTGGTCCTGATCTCGGGGCAGTTCGCCTCCGGTAAGACCACGCTCGCGTCCTCCGTCCTCGATCACTGGGTGGCGAAGACACGCGATGTGGGTGTGGCCCTTGAGGATCCCCCCGAGATCCCGCTCGCGCGGGTGACTGAAGATCGCGGGGTCATCTACCAGATCGACCTCCTTGATCGATCCATCCGTGACGCTATCAAGCACGCACGCAGATGGTCGCCGCGCTACGTGTTCCTGGGGGAGGTGCGGACCTCCGACGTGGCTGGTGAGCTGATGCACATGTCGATCTCAAGCCCGCTCGTGGTCTGCACGATCCATGCGGCCGATCCGGTCCAGGCGATCATGTCGCTCTTCCGTTTCGCCTCCGGCGCCATGTCGGAGGACATGGCACGGGACATGATCGCGGCCTGCCTCCAGCATGTCTTCCACCAGGAGATCTCCGGAGGGCGGGTCAAGCTGAAATCGGCCCAGGTCTGCGGCGCGGACAATCACCTCATCCGTTCGAAGATCAAGAGCGGCAACTTCCGCGGCCTCCAGGAGGATTTTGACCGGCAGGTCATCAACAGAAATCTCAATGCTTGATTGCGAATAATGAACGATTGAATTGGACGTTTCCGTTCGAGAGTCTACAATCCTGCAAAGCCCGCGTGACCCGAAGTCCTCGTGGAGCGCGAATAATATGGAGAATCGCATCGCCATGAAATGCTTCAGCACATGTTTTTTCGGCAACACTGCGCTGGGTGGCGTTCTGCTGCTGGGTGCCGCGGTCGCGCTGCCCGCGGCGGGGCATGCGGATGACTGGCTCGACACGATCCAGGACCAGCGCTGTGCGCCCGAGGACATCGAAGGGGTCAGCGACAACGCACGCAACGCGATCGAGGCCAGCGTGCGCCGTGCCGAGATGTCGATCCTGGCCCCGACGCCTGTCGGGGATCTCGGCTGCCTGAACGACCTGATGACCGCGCCTCTCGATCTCTTCTCCGGGATCGGGGGGCTTCTGGGGAACCTGCAGACGGGCCTTGGAAGCTTCGACATGAGCGACCTGAACATCGATATCGATGTCTCGGGGATGATCTGCGCCTTTGCCGCGGAAAAGTTCGCAACCCTCACCGAGCCTCTGAGCGGAATGGACAAGACCATCTCTGGCTATGCCGCGCTCGCGGCAGATCCAGGTCAGCGCGTCAGCGGCGTGACGAATGCAGCGTTCCAGCAGACCGAGCGCGGCAGCTGGAATGACACCTTCAGCAGCGGCGGGGGCGGCCCGGGCGCAACCCGGATCGGCAATGGCGTCTCGGTTTCCGGCAATGTCCGGAACACCGACAGCAGCGGATACTCCGGCAATGTGACGGATTTCGTTCCTGCGAACATGTCTCCGACCGATACCGATGTCGTCGAACCGATCTATGTCGATGATCCCGGCGAGGAGGTATTCAACGACGCGGCATGGGCCAACTACAACCAGCAGCTGATGCGCAGCTTCTCCGAATATGTCGGTTGCCGCATGGCCCGCTCGCTGGACGGAACCCGGGTGATGAACAGTCTGGGTGGAGGTGTCGCGACCTGGAATACTCCCGGCGCGGTCTGCAACTTCGGTTTCGTCGCCTATCCGACGTCGACATCGATCACGTCGGTCGAGCCGCAAAGTGCTTCCGTCGCGCCTGCGGCGCCGGTCGCCACCCACAGCGCGGCGCCGATCGACCGGGCTTCCGGTCAGTCCCGGCCGGAAGCGGATGTTGCCGCGCCTGCAGAGCGCAAGGGCTCGACGGCGACCATCTGGGACCAGCTGGTGAAGTGATGACGGAAAGGACCCGCACCATGAAGAAGATCGTCTCCTCCATCTGCGCCGCTGCGGTCGCCGTCAGCATGCTTCCCCAAGGGGCATCCGCCGGCAGCTGGGCAAACGTTGCGCAGGCGAACAACATCATCAGCCAGCTCAGGACTCTGAACCAGAACACGAAGTCGGTCGGCGACAACGTCAAGGATGTCGAGCGGCAGGTCGAGAACTCCGTGAAGGAGGCGGCGGACCGCATCATCGCCGCGCTCCGGAACCATTCGGGAGAGCAGTCCGCCTACCAGGACAAGCAGATCGAGGCCAGCCGCCGGATCACCGACGCGGCCGAGATGAACCAGACGCAACGCATGCGCCAGGAATTCCGCGCCAAGGCCGAGAGCGGTGCCTACGACCCGAACCCCGGCCTGTGCTTGCTGTCGGGGCTCTACCGCGACGATGGTTCCGCACCGGAGACGCCCCGCGGATCGACCACGGTGGCCGCGGCCAAGGCGCTTGCCAACGGGGCGGACCCCGCCGTTCAGGAAGGAACCACCGCGCGCGACAGCAGGCAGTTCGCCGAACGCAAGGCTCTGGCCTCCGCAATGGGGTCGAATGACGCCACCGCGGATGTGGCGGCGATCCTTCAGAACCCGACCATCACCATGGAGACCGAGAACGACCGGAGGGCCGCCGAGCGCCTGGTGCGCAACCTGGTCGATCCGGTCCCTCCCGTTCCGGTGACCAGCAACGAGATCGTTTCCGCAGGCGGCCTGGCCCGCGCTGCGGCACGCACCCGCCAGGAAACCCGCAACTCGACCAGCGGCGAGGTCATCGCCATGCTGATGAACATGCGCACCCAGGTGGGGGATACGGAGCCCTGGCAGCCCTATCTCGACGACATCTCCAACTACAACCGCCCCGTAGGGGATCGCTTGTCGGAGCTGCAGCAGATCGATATCCGGACCCTGCGCCATTACGCGCCGAAGCCGGAAGTCTTCCAGGAGCGTGCGGCCTGGTCCGACCGCCAGCTGCTCCAGGAGATCCTCGACGTCCAGTCGATCAACACCCGCATCGCCTTCCTGCAGCTGGAGCTGGACAGCCGCCGGGCCGCGGTCGAGACGCAGATGCTCTCGATCATGAACAACGGCAAGTGAGCCGCGCCGGCCCGCCGCATCACGGCGGGCCGACTTCATTGCAACAGACCTTTGGGATTTGCCCATGCCATACCTTCACACGCGCCGCGTGCGCTCAGTCGCCCATATCGGCCATCTCGATCCGGCCGATGCGGCGGGTCGGCCCTCCAAGGACGGTCCCGGCATCGCGGTATCCGTCAATCCGGAGGATTGGCGGCGGATCGGCGGGCTCAACGGCCCTGAACACAATCTGACCTTCTGGGGCGCACAATGGGTGGATATCCTCTCCTGGGATGCAAATGACCATCAGGAGCTGGCGTCCTGGATGCTGATGCGGGGCTACATGAAACCCTGCCGCGTCTTCCATGTCAGCATCTACGACGAGGATCAGGACAGCTTCATCGATCATGTCGAGCCGGATCTGGAGCGCGCCGCGCGCCGTGCCGGTCGCAGCGCGGAGGCGGAGCTGGAGGCGCAGGCGCGGGGCGAGGGCGCCGTGACGGAGGAGGATGGCTACCGGCTTGGACCCAAGGCGCTCCGCCGCCTGGGCGGAGCCGAGCGCTGGACGGATGCGCTCGACTGGTTCAACGGGGCCGCGCTGCTCTACTGCCGTGAGGTGGTCTTGCCCAAACGCCAACACATCGTGGGGATGTGGTGGGGCCAGCCGCGCGAGGCGGAGGCGAAGCTCTCGGATTACGGGGTGCTCTTTCCGGAGCGGCTCGGCCTCTTCGATGTCCATGACGAGGAGACCGGCGAGTCGACGCCCGCGATCGAGCGCTTCCCGGACGCCTGTGCGGCCGGGCTCATCGAAGCCCCCTGATCAGGCATCAGGTCCGACCGCTTCTCCGGACGGCGGCGCCAGCCGGTCCTGCAGGTCCTCGAACCAGGCCTTGAACCGGTCGGCCGCCTCCGGCGTGGCGCAATCGGACATCCGCATCCGGCGAGGCCTGCTTCCCGGCTCCCCGGTGAAGTCGATATGGACCGGGCAACGTCCACGCGCGTCCATGGTCCCGATCAGGACCACGCCGCGATACCCCCAGGTGACCCCGATTGAGGCCATCGCCATGGCCCCGTCGTCGAAGTAGCGAAAGACGTCGAATTCCTGGTCGAAGTTCTTTCCGTAGGGCTTCAGGGTGTTGGCCAGTTCACCGAGGCCGTGCATCCCGAGCTTCAACTCCATCTCGTGGAAGGTCTTCCGCATCAGCCAGAAATGCCGTTCGGGAATGCGAAGGACGATCTCGCGCTCGACATTCGATGCTGACCGGGGATCGCCGGTCGCCCGGCCGCAATGTTCGCAGGTCATGTATCGGCCCTCGCCAGCTCTTCGACAGAGCTACATAGTTGCATTTGCGAACTAAGTATGCAATGTCTTTTCGCGAGCACGATCCAGAGGACCGGAGAGACGGCATGAACACGCAACAGGTGACCGGACCGGAATGGCGCCCGATCGCGACGGTGGATGTGGTTCTCATGACCATTCGCGAGGAGCGGCTCGAGGTGCTGATCCTGCGCCGCGCTGCGGGACCATTTGCGGGAGAATGGGCTCTTCCGGGCGGCTATCTCCGTCCTGAGGAGGACATGTCGGTCGAAGCCGCCGCCGAGAGGGTCCTGAGGGAGAAGGCCGGCCTGCCGCCGCAGCATCTCGAGCAGCTTCAAGTCTTCTCGGGGCCTGATCGGGATCCGCGCGGCTGGTCCATATCCTGCGCCCTCCTGGCCTTGGTGCCTTGTGCGTCGATCGAGGGCGCCATCGCGGAGGGTTGCCGCTTGCAGCCGGTCGACGATCTTCTGCAAGGACCCGGACTTGCCTTCGATCATGACCTGATCCTGGGCGAGGCGATCCGAAGGCTGCGCGGCAAGGGGGGCTACTCGACCCTTCCGGCCGCGTTGGTCGGGGACGAGTTCACCCTGTCTGAGCTGCGTGGTGCATACGAGGTGGTCCTGGGCATCGGCATCGACAAGGCGGTCTTTCGAAAGCGCATGCTGGATCTCGGCGTGCTGGAGGAGACCGGCCGGACGACCCGGATCGTTCCGAACTCACGGCCGGCCATGACCTACAGGCTCCGGGATGGGGTCCGCACGTTCGACCGTCAGGTCGGCTCTGCGTCCAGCCCGGTGCGGCCCGAGGGAAAGGTGCGGTATCAACCATGAAGGAGAATACCATGAACGACTATCCGTTGACCCTTCGCTTTCGTCCGGAATGCCGGCACGATCTCGACGTCCTGAGTGCCGCATTGTCGGACCTCTCCTTCACGGATCCGGCCGCGCCACGCAATGCCGAAGACAGCCTCCTTTCCGCCCTTGCCCCGGGTCATGTCGACGTCACGGTGGAAAGCCGGCATGCGCTCGACAGGCTGGTATCCGCCATGGCCGCGCAGCGGGACGGTCACCGCATGTGGCAGACGCTGGATGTGGCCGATCATTACACCGGTGACGCCTTCGAGGGCGAGGAAAGCGGCCGCTATGCTCGGCTGGAGGCGTTGCTCGGACTCGAGACCTCCTACGAGGACAGCATCTTCATGCGCGCCGGCGACGGGCCTTCCGGACCGGCCTGATCCGCATCGACCCCAGCGGGTAGCTGGTCCGGGATCAGGAAGAATTCCTGGGCCGGCACGCGGCCATGCCGGTCGAGGATCTGCCAGATCTTCCGGATGGTCGGATGCTCGCAGGCCTCGAGGCGCGCGCGGTGTCCGGCCAGCTGCAGGAGGAAGCGGTCCGCATTGCCGCGGCCCGACGATACGGCGCGGGTGAGGGCCTCCTCACCGGGCCAGAGAACATCGACGAAGTGGGGCAGGGTCAGGGACTGGGAGAGCCCTGCCGGGTCGTAATCCGGGAAGGCCAGAACCGGCGCGCCGGTCAGTTCCAGGCCACGCTGCATCACGTCCTGTGGCCATTCCGGGCTTCCCCGGAAAACCGGAATCCAATCCCGACATCCATCCGGAACCGGAAAGGAAATCCGGTCGAAGCGATCGAAAGCCAGGCGGTTCTCGACGACGATGACGCCCGCGGGACGGATGTCCGCAAACTGCTCGGGCTCCATGGCGACTGGATGGCCACCGAGCCGGAGCAGCATCCTGCAGAAGGCCGCCCGATCCGGTCCGGCCCCGCCGATCCGGATCCCGGACAGCTTCTCATTCCCGACCAGGCGCGAGAGCGTGGCCCGATCAGCGTCCTCCGGGATCCGACCCAGATCGAAGGCGGCCGGGGTCAGGCCGAAGGTGGAGATCAGACGGGCACGAAGCCTTGCCTGATCCGTGCCGCCCAGCCGGACATGGCCGCCGGGCCGCGCCATGATGCCGATCTCACCAAGGATCCTGGACAGCCCCGCCTGGCAGCTCCGGGTTTCCCCGAAGCGCAGCAGTTCAAGGCCCGCATTGATGGTCCTGATCCGTCTCACTGGATCACGCTGACGACGATGTCGTTGACCCGCATGGATCCGTGCCCGCGCATGGGCGGCACGAACACGACATCGAAGGATTCGGATTCACGGAGAATGCCGAACATGATCGTCTCGAAGACGGCCGGACCCTGCTCATGCTCCGGTCTCATGGAGAGCCAGTCGCGGAGCGATCTGGGAGTTCCGGCTTCGATCAGCCCGCGGCGGAAGGCATCCGCGACCAGATATTCCGGCGCGATCGCCTCCCTCTCGATCTCCTCCGATCCCAGCTGCTTGCGGCGTCCGGAGCGCGCGCGCTGCGCGACAAGTCGATCCTTCCGTGGCGCGGCCTTGGCGGCGAGCTCCTCGCGCACCCGGAAGAGGTCGTCATCGCAGGGATCCGGGAATGCCCCACAGCCCGGTCCGGTCGGAAGGGGAAAATCCTCCGGATCCGCATGCAGCAGCGCATCGAGCCTCCGGGTCTCCCCGTAGCGGCGCAGCAGCTCCAGCTGAAGTCGCATCCTGCGGGTGCGGAGCAGGACCTCCCTGTCGTGTGTGATGAGGCGGGTGATGCCCTCGTCCGCCAGCCTGATCCGCATCACCAGAGAACCGATGCGATCGCAGATCATGCGCTGGTAGAGCCGGTGGATCGTGCTGCAGGCGGGTGCGGACAGACCATCCAGGATCTCCCGCGACACAATCTTCTGGATGCCGGCGCTGAGGTCCCTGATGCGCTGCGCGTAATACGCGCTGCGCCGCACGCGCAGTTCTCGGGTCCCGGTCTGGCCCAGGCCATTCCTGAGGATCGCCTCGAAATCGGCGACGGCCGCGTCGAGCGTGTCCGAGATGGTCCAGATCAGCTCCGTGGCCTCCGCCTCGCATTCATCGACCTCGGCAGTCGCGCCCTGCGCGCTGGCCAGATCGAGATCCCCGGCCAGGGCGGTGAGGCGCTGGACATCAGCGATGACATCATGCGTGCTGCGGTATTTTTCGTTGCTGCCCGCTCCCATTGCGAGGAAGTCGCGGGTCGCGCGGGTGAGCCGGATGCTTCCCTCCGGGTCCACCAACACCAGCCGGTGCCGGCGAAGCTCGGCGATCCGGCTTTCGATATCGGTCGTCACATGGTCGATCTCACGCATCCAGATCCGGTTCAGGAGCTGTGCATTGCGGCTGACGACACCGAGAAATTGTCCGGCATCACTCATGAGAACAGCTCCGCCTGTGCGGCCTGCCGATCGAATTCATCGACCTTGTCGGATACCTCGGGGATGAGGCGGGCGAAATTGAAGATCCAGTCCGTCATCATGTCGAAGCGCGCCGTGATCTGGTAGGTGTCCGTCTTGCGGCTCTCGATGGTGAGATATCCGCTTTTCGCAAGACCATCGAGCAGATTGATGACCTTCGCGGAGACCGTGTCCGAGGTCATCTTCCGGTTCGCCGCCGCACGGTTCAGCATATCCTCGACAGTGCTCGAGGTGCTGGCGGCCTCGATGATGCTTCCGGCACGGATCACGGTGCGAAATCCCGGCGGCTCCTGGGCGGGAAAGACCGCGAAGAGAAGCGTGGTCACGTCCTCGATGCGGCGGCATTCCGCGACGATGGACTGGGCGTCGCGACGCAGCTGGTCCTCGGCCCGGGCAGGGCTCTCCTCGGTGAGGAAATACCCGTTGCGGTTCGCGGTCATCACCAGCCGGTAGCCCAGCGCGCCGAGGCTGTCGGTCACGTCGTCGATCTGATCGGGGTCGGACAGCACCGCCCATTCGGCGGGATGGCCCAGCGCGCAGATCACCTCGCGCGCCAGCAGCTTGCGGCATGCTTCTTTCGCGGTTGCCATGATCAGATCACCTCCGGATAGCTCAGATGTCCCGCATCGGTCCATGACCGGATGCCGGAACGGGGAATGTTGTCCTGGTTGTGGCTCAGCAGCGTGCTGCTCCGGCCTCCTTCCAGGGCGCGAATGGTGATCCGGTGCTCGAAGAGCGACATGACCACTGGGTTGATGTCCGGCGAGCCGGTGATCACCGTGATCCCGCTGGCGCTCAGCATCTCGACAAGTCCGCGGATATTGTTGGGATCCAGCTGGCCCAGCTCGTCGACCCCCCAGGTGAAACGCACCTCGGACTTGCCACGGATCAGCTGGACAAGGCCGGCCAGCAGGATCTGGCGAAGGATGGAAGCGCCGCCGGTCGAGCTGAGCGAGCCGATGTCGGAGTTTCGGCCCAGCGTGCGCGATTGCCCGCCCTCCACGAAGCTTCCCTCGATGAAGACCATGTTCAGCAGGTCGATCTCACCGGCGCCCGAGTTCTGCTCCCATGCCTTGAAGAAGGAGCTCATGGCACGGATCAGCCCGTCGATGTCTTCGTCATGACCGCCCATGTCACGGCGGTGATGCGCTTCCGTGTAATCGGCCATGTCGCTGTAGAAGGCCTGCTCGCTCAGGCGGGAGCGGATGCGCAGATCGATATCCCGGACGCTCCGGAATTGCGGGAGCGCACCGATCGCATCCCGTAAACGGGTTCCCATCTGGTTGATGTCGCGTTCGATGCGACGGATCCGGTCGAAGGCCGCGATGATCGGCGCGCCCTGGACGTTTGCGCGTTCATGGATGCTGGTGCGGATGGCGGCATGCCGTTCGTCATACCAGGCGCCGAGAACCCGGAGCTGGTTGGAATGGTCCTTGCGATCGCGGGCGTTCTCTCCGCGGACCCCCAGGTAGTAGTCCTTCACCTGACCGCGCGATCCCAGGAAGATCTGTGCGATCTCCTCCACCGCATTGGCGATCTCGTTGCGCAGCCGTTTCTCGCCATCCCGCGCCTTGCGCAGAGTGGTGATCATGCCCGGGATGTCCTCGGGATCGCGAGGTTCTGCGTCCGGTTCCCCTTGATGCTCGATGCCTTCCTGGCTTGCCAGACCGATGAGTGAATCAAGGCGCGACCGGGTGGTGCGCAGCTCGTCCACCCTTGCCCTGTGCTCCGCCTCGGCGGTGCGGGCCGCGGCCTTCTCGCGTTCCAACGCCGCCTCGCCGTCCGGAATGGACAGCTCCGCACCCTGCAGCTGCGCGGCCATTCCCGCCAGGCGGGGCTCATCGTCCTCAAGGAAGGTGGTCCAGCGGCCCAGCAGCGAATGAAGGCCCGCTTCGCGATCGATGCCAAGGCGCAGTGCCTGTCCCGTCCGCTGCAGTTCCGAGATGGTCTTCGGATCCGTGCCCTCCGCGCTCATGGCCTGCAGGCGGCGCGACTCGATGAGGCCCTTCTCATCCTCCTCGCCGCGTGCAAGGTCTGCGAGCTCCGCCTTGATCCGTGCCTCCGCCGCGGATTGCGCGGCTTTCCTGTCCGCCTGATCCGTCTCCATCCGAGCGCGCATGTCAGCGACCGAGCGGCGGTTCGCCTCCGCTTCTTCGGTAATTCTGCGGCCCAGCGCATCGCGCTCGACCTGCAGATTGCGACGCGCTTCCGACAGCGCATCCCGGCGCGTGCGGAGCCAGCGCTCAGCCTCAGCCTCGGCATCCTTGAGCGAGATCGCGGCGCGCTCCCGGTTTGCAGCGGCGGTCTGGTGGACCAGCTCGGCCCTGGACATCTGGTCCCGGGCGGCCTTGCGCCGGGAGGCGGTCGCCTCGTGAGCCTTGCGCAGATCGACGCAACCTTGGCGAGCCTGGTCGAGGGAGATGTTGAGTTCCGCCAGCCTGGTTTCCAGCGCCTCGATCGCTGCGCAGCCGTCCGGAAGCTGATCCGTGTCGATGCGGACCCCGAAGAGCAGCCTGTCCCCATCGGGCCCGGTCAATTCGGGCTCGAGCCCGGTCATGGACAGGATCCGCTCATCCACCAGCTTTCCGATGTCGGAACGCCAGTCGGGACGGTTCTCATCGAGCCATTTGCGAAGGCTGCCCGCGGCCGGGCTCAGCTGGTCGCTGACGCGCACATATTCGGCCTCGATCCCGGCCGCGCGCTTCTCCGCGACGTGAACGGCCGCCTCGGCATCGCTGCACAGCTTGCAGGCCTGCTCGTGATCGGCCCGGCCGCGCTTGAGGCCGTCCTCGGCGGTGTGCAGGGCGGCCTGGCTCTCCGACAGGTGTTCGGCGGCACGCTGGCGGCGGATCTTCAATGCCTCGTCGGGCTCAAGTGCCGCGATCTCGTCGGAGATGAGGTCGATCCGGCCGGTCAGCTCCTTCTCGGCGCTGCGGAGCGTCACCTCGTGCCGGCGATGATGATCGATGCGCGCCTCGAGGGCCTCGTCGATCTCGTGGCGCAACGCTTCGGAGAGGGCCTTGCCTGCGGAAAGGATCTCTGCATGGCGCTCGTTCAGGCGACGGCTTTCTGAGGCGATCCGATCACGGAGACGGTCGGTTTCGGTGCGGAAGAGCGCATCGATCCGGTCGCGGCTGCCGTTCAGCGCGGAGATCTGGGTATCGACGGATGCAAGGCGATCCCGGAGCGCCGGGATGGCCGCAAGCTCGTCCGCCGCGCGCTCCGCGCCCTCTCCGATCAGGGCCTCCCGAGAGGACCGGATCCGAGAGATATCACGGCGGATGCGGGAAACCTCGTTTTTCGCAAAGGTGATCCGCTCGGTGATTTCGCCCAGCCGTTCCCTGCGGGCGTCCGATCCTGCGAGATGGTTCCGCTCGGCCGTCTCGATCTCATCTCCCGCCGCACGCGACCGCACCGCGGCGAGGGCCACGGTCGACAGCAGGACGGAGCGGGTCCGCCCAGCTTCGTTGCGCAGTTCCTGAAGCTCGAGCTCATCGCGCTCCGCCTGGCGGAAACCGGGTTCGGCCTTCATCACCAGCCGGTAGGACGAATGGTCATCCGACAGGGCACGACACTGGTCGGCCTGGTCCCCACCGAGAAGCTTGAGTCGGGTGCTTCCGGTCTGCGTCACCTTGCGAAGGATGGTGCCCAGCAGGTCGTTCACCGTGAAGCTGTTCTCGACCGTCGTCAGGAAGAGCTCGTCGATATCCTCCAGCGGCTGGGAAATGCGGCCGATGCCGTATTCCTCCACGAGGCCGCGATGATCCGAGCGTTCCTGGCCGCGATCGCTGAGGCGCAGGCCCTGGATGATCGCGCGATAGGCGCGGGTCGTGTCGATGAGGCGGGGATGCAGAACATGACCGCAGTCGATGGCGTTGCGTTCGAAATCAGCGTTTCGGATGAATCCGGATTCCGGATCCAGCGGGTCCTCGACGAACATGTCGATGTTCAACGGACCGCGCACCAGCCGATAGCGTGGCTCCTTGCCGCTGGTGCTGCGGTAGACGACGACCGAACGCACCGCACCATGCGCGTTGCGGTATTCCAGAGCGAGGTAGGAATCCTCCATCGGAAGGTAGAAGTCGTAAAAATCCTTGTTGTCATTGCGTCCGGTCTGGATCCGCGCCGGGGCCGCACCGAAGAAGAACGGGATGAGCTTGAGGATGGAGGTCTTTCCGGCCTGGTTCTGCGCGATGATCGCGGTATGGCTTTCGAGCGGCAGCTCCTCGATGCGATCCGGCATGCGGTGGGTATTGACCATCAGCAGGCGGACGAAGCCCGGACGCATGTCCGTTTCGGGTGATCGGGTCATTGGATAAATCCATTTCAAAATTTTTCGCATCATCTCATCCAGCCGTTCTTTTCGCAAGGGTCGCAACGGTATTTCGCATTGTGTTTTCGCTGGCCATCTCGGATCATCAGAAGGCCGTAAACTGATGACGCCCGACATTGGCCGGGCCGATTGACCATAGCTCGGAGGAGGATCGACATGATTCCGATGATCAGCGATGAAACCGCATTCCGGGCCCGCCTGAAGCCGCATCTCGACCGCATTCGGGCCGGGCGCCATTTCGGTCTCATCGACATGGTCTGGTCGGGCGGCGAGGCCAGGGAGTTCGCCGGGCTGATTGCCGAGATGGCTCGGTTCATGGACGAGGATGCAGCGGCACTCATCCGGGAAACCGGTGAACGCCTTGCGGCCGCGGGCGTGAGCGACAGGAGGGCGCTGGAGATCGTGGAAAGGACTGATGGCGGGGCGGTGGCGGAGATGGCCGGGGTTGTTGCCGCATTCCGGGAGGGATCGGTGGAGGGCCATGCCGCGCATCTCGCTGCCGGCCGGTCTGTCCAAGTGCTCCATGCCGTCATGGAGATGGAGCGACGGATCTACGTGCTCCTGCCCCGGATTCTCGGCCTTGCCGGCTTGGCGCTCTCGGATGGCAGAACCCAGAAGACGGCCGGTAAATCCGACTTGCCGGTCAATCCGCTGGAGGAACGTGACGTTTTTCTCGAGCGGCTGTCCCCGCATCTCGACCGCCTGGGCCTCTCCGCCGGGTTCAAGGATATCGACATCGCCTGGGAAGGCGAGCAGGCCAGGGAGTTCGCCACCCTCATCGAGCGCATGGCCGCCTGGATCGATGGCGAGGCCACGGAACTGGTCGATGAGGCGAGGGCGCTTCACGCCCGGGCGATCGGGAGGCTTGATATGCTGACCACCGACCAGGCGCGCGCTCGCAGCGGAGGCGGCATGACGGCAGTCGTGATGCCGACCGTCAATCTCCTCCGCGAGGGGTCTGAGGACGGATTTCGCGTGGTCTGGCGCGGTGACGGCGTTCCGGCGATGCGTGAGCTGATCAGGGACCTGGTCGATCGGACCTTCATCCGCATCCCGGAGTGGATCCTGCACCTCCAAGTGGAGGCGCAGCGCGCCATCGACATGCGGGCGGCCCCATCCGGAGAAGACGAGCCGTCGCCCTGATCAGGGGCTCGTTCTTTTGGAACGACCAGATGCGGGCTGCCGCATGCACAGTCTCAGTTATTCGCACTATCTCAGTTGTTGCATTTTCGGTGATTGCGGGATGGGAAAACGGGTGATAAATTATATCGCAAACCTGTTCTCATGCGGTTCGTCTTCCGGCTCACGGCAGGGGAAAGCAGCCCGCCAGCCAGATCCGGAAAGGCCTGATCACCATGCGCATCATCCACACGGCGGACTGGCATATCGGGCAGAGCCTCAATGGCTGGGGTCGCGATGACGAGCACCGGGCCTGGTTCCGGGAACTGACGGAGACCCTGTCCCGCGAGCAGGCGGACGCGCTCCTGGTGAGCGGCGACGTCTTCGACAATCTCAACCCCTCCGGGGAGAGCCAGCGGCTTCTCTACGACGCCATCCGGGATTTTCGGGAAGCCCGCCCCAACCTCCAGATCATCATGACCTCCGGCAATCACGATCCGGCCGGAAGGCTCGAGGCGCCGGATGCGCTCCTGCGCGCCCATGGCGTGCGGGTGGTCGGAACGGTCCGCCGGCAGGGGGAGGAGATCCTCTATCCGGATCACCTCATCCGGCTGAGGAACGCGGACGGTGCGGACGCGGTCATCGTGGCGGCCGTGCCGTTCCTGCGCGCCTCCGATCTGCCCGGCATGAGCCTCGCACGCACCGGAGAGGGGGAATCCCCGATCGTCACCGCGGTCCGGAACTGGCATTCGGAAATCATCTCGGCCGCATCCGGGTCCGGCCTGCCCCTGATCGGGATGGGCCATCTCACCTGCACGGGCGGGCTGGAGACCGAAGGCTCCGAGCGCCGGATCATGATCGGCGGCGAGCATGCGGTCAGCCCGGATGTCTTCGGTCCGGAATTCCTCTTCGTTGCTCTCGGGCACCTGCACATGCCACAGCTGATCGACGGAGGTCGCATCGGCTACAGCGGCTCGTGCTTCCCGATGTCCGTGTCCGAAGCCGGATACCGCCATGGCGTCCGGCTCATCGAGATCGAAGATGGAGCGATCCGGACCAGCCACATCCAGATGACCCGCCCGGCCGCCTTCATCCGGTTTCCGGAAAACGGCCATGCCGGCGTTCTGGAGGAACTGGCGGGCGCGCTGGATGCGGCCGAACTTGATCCGGACCTGCCGCATGGCATGCGTCCGTTCCTCCATCTGCGGCTCGCGGCTGATCGGGCCGCAGCCTCGCTCCTTTCCGAGGCGCATCAGGTCATCGCCGGATACCCGGTCAGGCTGGCCGATATCCGGATCGTCCGGGTTTCCCGTGACGAGGCGCAGGCCGCGCCCCGGCCCGCGTCGCTTCGTGAAACCAGCCCGGAAATGCTCTTCGTCGAGGAGTTCCGGCGCATCAACATGACCGATCCGGAGGAGCGCCACATGGCCGCCTTCCGTGATGCGGTCGCGGAGGTCTGACATGCGCATCCTCAGCATTTCCGGACACAACCTGGCCAGCCTCGAGGACCAGTTCGAGATCCGTCTCGACCAGGAACCTCTGCGATCCGCCGGGCTCTTCGCCATCACGGGAAAGACCGGCTCCGGGAAGTCGACCCTTCTGGATGCGATGTGCCTCGCGCTCTACGGAGATTGCCCCCGCCTCTCCGCGGCCGGCATCAACGACGATGTCCCGGATGTCTCCGGGGAGAACATCAAGTCCAGGGATGCCCGGGGGATCCTGAGGCGGGGCGCCTCCACCGGGGAGGCCAGGGCCCGCTTCCTGGCAGATGACGGAGAGATCTACGAAGCCGGCTGGACAATCCGCCGCGCCCGGAACCGGGCGGACGGACGGCTGCAGAACGTCGAGCGGTCCTTGGTCCGGGTCTCGGACGGGCAGCTCCTGGAAAACCAGATCCGGACCGTCAACGAGCGGGTCAGCACTCTCCTCGGCCTAACCTATGACGAGTTCCGGCGCACCGTCCTGCTGGCCCAGGGCGACTTCGACGCGTTCCTGCGCGCCGATACCGCCGATCGCGCGGCCCTTCTCGAGAAGGTCACCGGAACCCGGATCTACCGGGACATCTCCCGTCGCATCTACGAGCGTGAAGGAGAGGTGGCTGCGGCCTTGGAAACCCTGCGGACCCGCATGGCCGAGCACAGCCTGCTGTCCGATGAGGACCGCTCCGAGGTCGAGGAAGAGGCCACGACCCTGAGGGCCTCGCTTCTGAAGCTCGAAGGCGAGGCGGAGGCGATCCGAAACCTGATCAGGAAGGTCGAGGAGATCGAACGCGCCCGGCAGACTGTCGGCCTCGCCGAGACCGGGCTCCGGCGCGCCGAGGCGGGCATCGAGGCCGCCTGTCAGGATCGCGAAGCACTCCGGGTAAGGGATCTCTCGGAGCCCGCCCGCGCCGATCACCAGCTCCTCGTGGAGAATGCCGCCCTCTCCGCTGGCCTTGAAAAGCGCATCGCGTCGCTGAGTGGCGCCGAGGCCGAAGCCCGGACACGGCGCGATGCGGCTTCCGTCTCGGATAGCGATGCGCGGAGACTTTACGAGGCGTCCGAGGCCGAGTTCAAGAGGCTCGGGCCGGTCTGGACGCGTGCGACCGGGCTCGATGCGGAGATCCGGAGCGAGGCCGCGGCCCTCGTCGGCGCATTGCGCGATCAGCAGGATGCCGACCGCTTGCGGGAGGAGGCCGAGCTGTCCCGGGATGCCGGTGGCAAGGCCATTGCCGATGAGGGACGCCGGCGCGACGACGCGCGCGCAGGCCTTGACCGCCTTCCGGGTTTCGAGGCGGTGTGCGCCGCGCGCGGGCGGATCGATCAGCTCTTCAGTGACCTCATCCGCGATGCGGGTCTCCGGACGGAAAGGACGGAACAGACGAGGCGGCTGCAGGCGGAGTCCCGTGACATCGAGGATCTGACCGCGCCGGTCCAGCAGCAGATCGAGCAGGGCGAGGGTTCTCTGATCCGCCTCGATGCCGAACTGGATCGGTTGGCGGAAACCATCGCGCCCCTGGAGGCGGACGACCCGCAGTCCCGTCTGAACGGACTTCTGGAGGCTCGGGCGCTCGTGCAGGATCTGCGTGGCGTGGCGGTGCTCCAACGCCAGGAGCTCGCAGACGTCCGGAACCTGGAGGTCTCCCTCATTGCGTCCCGGGCCGAGCTGAAGCGCATCGAGCCTCTGGCGGAAGCCGCGCGTGACCTGGTTCCGGTCCGTGAGGCGGTGGAGACCGAGATCCAGGGGGCGCTGTCCCGCATGGAGCTGGCCGTCACCGAACATGCCGAATACCTGCGCGCGCAGCTCGAACCGGGAGAGGCCTGCCCGGTCTGCGGATCCCTCGAGCATCCGGTTCCGGATGCCGGCCCGTTCCGGACGCTTGTCGAGGATTCCAGGAAGAGGCTCGCGAAGGCCAGGGCGGATACCGCCGCGGCACGACTGGGTCAGCGCGCGCAGGAGGGCGCACTCTCGGAGGTCGCGGCAAGGATCCGGGGAGACGAGGCCGCGCTGGCCCGTCTCCAGGAGCGACACCGGATCACTTCCGGGGAATGGGACACGCGCCGCGCCGTCACCGGGCTGGAGACGGTCCGGAAGATGATCCCGGCCGAAGCGGATCCCGATGGCATCGACCAGCTGCTGGCGCGGATGGATGCACGCCAGTCCGAGCTCTCAGCGAATGTCCGGGAGCTGACCGTGGCGCGCGCCGCGCGCGACAAGGCCAACCAGGACCGCCGTGCCGTCAGCACCGCGCTCGAGGCATCCCGGGCAACGCTCCGCCAGCTGGAATCCCGGAAGAGCGACAATGCGGCGGCCCTGGCGCTCGCCGCGGATCGAACAGCCCAGCTCTCCGGATCCATCCATGCCATGGGCGACGAGCTCTCGAGGCATCTGGAACCGATCTCGATGGGTAAGGAACAGATCCTTTCGGAAACTGCCGCCCTCCATCCGAAGGTGATCGCGCTGATCGACGGCTACGAGAGGCGCAGAGTGGCGTTCCAGGCGGCAGAGACGGCCCTGGCGGAACTGCGCCCGAAGCAGGCCGGCCTCGAAACGGCCGCCGCCTCTGCCGCCGCGGAGGCTCAGAGGGCCGGTGCGCGAGCCGCGACCCGCAAGGAGAGCCATGACCGGCTTGTGGCGGAGCGATCCGGACTTCTGGACGGGGTGGAGACCGAAACGCATCGCAGCCGCTTCAATGCCGAGCGCCTGCGCCTCCAGAAGGACGCCGAGACGGCCGCAGCCGCGCTGTCAGACGCCTCGGGAAAGCTGTCCGCGGCCATAGCCTCACGCGAGGCGGCCGAGGGTTCGCTTGCTGAATGCGCGGCGCGTGGCAGGGAGATCTCGAGCGCATTGGATGCCCGGATCGCCGAGACGGGCCTTGCCCGCGAGCAGGTCCTGGCGGCATTGGAGATGGGTTCGGACCAGGTCCTGCAGATCCGGAACCGCGTCCAGGCCATCCATGACCGCCGCACCTCAGCGGAGGCGGACCTGAAATCGAGGAATGCCGACCTTCAGAGCCTTCTGGAGGCGCTGGGCCCGGATCTGGCTCCGGATGCCGAGAAGCAGCCACTTTTCGATGAGCGCGACAGGCTCGACGCCCTGATCCGGAGCGGGCGTGAGGCGCTCGGCCAGAAGTCCAGCCAGCTGCAGCGCGACGACCAGGACCGGCTGCGGCTTGCGGGGCTGGTCCGGGACATCCGGAAGGCGGAAGCGGTCCGGGACACCTGGCGCGACGTCAACGCGGCGGTGGGCTCCGCCACCGGCGGCAAGTTCTCCCGCATCGCCCAGGCGGTCACCCTGTCGATCCTGGTCGAGCTGGCCAACGAGCATCTCCGGCTCTTCAAGCCGCGCTACCGGCTCGCCGTCGGGGGCGCCGGCGACCTGGCGCTCCACGTGATCGATCGGGACATGGCTGACGAGGTCCGGTCGACCCGGTCCCTCTCCGGCGGGGAGCGTTTCCTGATCTCGCTGTCCCTCGCGCTGGCCCTGTCCGGGCTGGGCGGTCGCGGCGGGCTCTCGGAGACGCTCTTCATCGACGAGGGCTTCGGGACACTCGACGCTGACGATCTGAACATGGCGATCGACGCGCTGGAGACGCTGCAGGGGCAGGGTCGCGCGATCGGGGTCATCAGCCATGTCGGCGCGATGAAGGACCGGATCCCGGCCCAGATCCGGGTGCGGCCGGCCGGGCCCGGGCGCAGCGAGGTCGAGGTGGGGCTGGTCTAGGTCGGCCTCACCCGCCACGCCGGGCTCTTCCGGGGGCGCGCAGCCACGGCTCCTCCGCTCAGCAGCCGCCGTAGTTCTTTTTGCCGTTCGCCGTGATCGTGAAGGTGCCGCCCCGGGGGCCGACATGGCAGGTCCGGCCGCCCGTGGATCCGGAATCCCCATAGCCTGGACCGGTCCCACGCAGAGAACCACCTCCGCCAAAGCCCCGAACGGATCCACCCCCGGAGCTCACGACCCGCCCGACATCCCGCACTGCCACGTAACCGGATGGTCCGGCATGGGCCCCGTAATCCGCCGCCCGCGGTGGGATGCTGGTGTCAGCATCCGAAAAAATCGGCTTGCCGATGTCGCGGACATGTCCGGGATCCGGGTTGTCCTGCGGCGCGGATGCGCAGCCGGTCATCGCGACCATGATGAGGATTGCGATTGCAGCGTGGCGGGTCCCGTTTCTGCTCATGGATGCCATATCAGGGGCCCTCGATGGCGGGATCGGAGGCGGAAATGTCTTCGTCCGGGACATTCACCTCGACCCAGGCGCGCAATGCGGCGCCCTTGTCCTCGAAGGACAGCCGCGGCTCCATGAAGCAGCCGTAATCGTCCGTGGTCTCTTCCAGGTAGGCCTTCATGGAGAGGGCTTCCGGATCGTGATGCTCGACCAGCGCGGCCAGGATCTCGTTCAGCGCGTAGCCGGAGCGGCTGTCCGTATGAGCCTCAAGGACCGCGTCACGCACCACCTCCGGATCCACCAGGAGCAATGCCCTACGGATGTCCGTCTCCACCCGGTGGCTGTCTGCGGACGTGCCGATGCGCATGATGACCGGCTCACCCGGCGTGATGTGGCGATCGGTGTCCGTTGCAGGTCCGTCGGTCATGGGATTTCCTCGATGCTACCTTCCGAGAATGATACCGGAGCCGCGAGAAACAGCCAAACCATAAAGGATACGCATTTTCGCATATCGCGAGCGAGCCGCACCCATCAGCCCGGGCGGCCCGCCGTGCTCATGCGCCCCTCATCGCCATGGCCTCTCTCAGCTCCGGATACATGACCCAGCGACCGATGCCATCCGGGTCGGAGGGGGTCGGGCGCCAGAAGGCCAGGACGCCCGTGGGCCCTTCATGCTGCGTGCTCTCGAAGATCGGGACATCGATGCCGATCGCCTCCGCGATCAGACGGCCGGCCTTACCGTAATGCAGATTGGCGGAACTCGCATCGACATACCCGCCGGCGCGCGCCAGCTCGGTCGCGGTCATGCCTTCGTCCCCGGCCCTGGCATGCGCCTCGAGGATCTGCATCTGCGCCTTTCCGAGGCCGGCCATGCCGATCACCCCGGCATACTCCCGAGGCGATGGGACATTGAAATCCATCCCCTCGTCGTAGCGCCGCGCCTCCCTGAAGCCGCGCTCGCGTGCGTCGATCGCGTCCCGCGCCGCGAGAATGACCGCCTCCATGGTGTCGCCCGTGGCCTCGGCGACATGGCCGGTTCCGGCCGGCGCAATGATGAGGAACGCGCGCGATTTCCAGGTCCCCGAGATCTGCATCGCGCGGATGATGTAGCGGCCGTGCGTCACGGTCGTGGCGGATGACTTGGGTGGCATGCTCGGCTCTCTTCGTGATTTCGCGATCAGGAAAACATGGGGAGATGGCCGTGGCAATACGGGCGTGCGTTAAAAGCTTACCGGATGCGAAAAAATTGATGATTTTCGCATGTTGATGCGATGATTCCGGAAACCTTCAGGAGAATGCCACCCATGAGCATGAGCATCATCGACCAACGTTGGGCAGAAGCGGGCCGCATCTGGAACGAGCAGCAATTCGATCTTCGGGTCGAGGCCGTCAACGGATGGGAGACGGACGGGTTCGACCGCATGAGCCGCACCTGCTTCATGGATGTCGGCGCCGACACCACGGAGGCGATGGTCTATGCCATCAACTTCATCCCCGGCACGGCCGACCTCTCCGGAGACCCTGAGTTCGCCGAACCGGACTGGCAGGGCCCCGAGCCCGAGGAGACTGCGGTCTTCGGCTATTCGATCAATCTCGACGAGCGCGGCCAGTTCTACGCGGATGTTCGGGACACGGAAGGCAACAGCATCTTCGAGATCAAAACCCCGGAGGAGGGCGGAGATCCGGGGTTCGAGGATCTGGGCATGCGTCACAAGGACGACCTCTCCGGGCTGAGGGATCATCTGGTCTCCCTGGGCGTGCTGGAAAGGGATGCGGAGCTGCTTCCACTGGCGGAGTTCGAGCGACGGATCGAACCGGAAGATGACAGCCTCGGGATGGGGATGTGAACCACGATACCCGAATGGCGGGGCATGGGATGCCCATGCCCGCCGCTCGGGTTCGCCTCAGGCGGACAGCTCCGCTGAAGCCGCGGCTGCAGCTTTCCGCGACTTGTATTTACGATCGAAGCTCGCGAGCTTCGCGGTGTCGAAGCCGGCCGGCGAGCTGCGCATGCGGCCCTCTGCCAGAAAGAGCGTCAGCGCCCGGTCCCGATCGATGATCGCCATCGACTTGTCGTCGCGGGCCGGGCCCCAGCCCAGGCGAAGCAGGAAGTTCAGCATCGCATCCGGATCCACCCCCGCATCCCGGTAGGAGAGCAGGCTCGCGGCGTCGTCGCGCTTCGACATCTTCTTGCCGTCCAGCATGATCAGCCCAAGATGCGCGAAGTCCGGCATCGGGGCGTCAAGCGCGCAATAGATGGCGCTGTGCCGGAATGTGTTCGTGTGATGGTCGATCCCGCGGATCACCAGGTTCACCCCGCTGTCGATATCGTCGACCACGGAGGCGAAATGGTAGACCGGCATGCCGTCCGCCTTGATCAGGACCTGCCCGGAGGCCAGGTCGTGGTTCTTCGGGCCGGGGGCCTGCGTGCCGCCGATCAGGTCCGTCCAGGACGCGGCGAGGCCATTCCGCATGACGATCCCGCCATTCTCGGCGATGATGGCCTTGCCGTCCCGGATCAGGGCATCCGCAACCTCCCGGTAGCGCGCCAGCCGATCGGACTGCCGGAACATGTCGTCATGGTCCAGGCCGAGCCAGTCCATGCACTCGAGGATCACCCGCACCGAGTCCTCGTTGTTCCGTGCCAGGTCCGTGTCGTCGATCCGGAGGATGAAGCGGCCGCCGCTGGCACGAGCCGCCAGCCAGTTGAAATAGGCGGTCCGGGCCGTGCCGAGATGAAAGTCGCCCGTCGGAGAGGGCGCGATGCGGGTAGTGAAGCGCTTGGTCATGGTCTGTCCCTCAGACGTGGATGCGATGGCGATTGCGCTCCAGGTCTTCGTGGAGCGCTACGCGGGATACGCAATAGCTGGGCACCCGCCTTGCGGCCTCGGCAGCGAGCTCCGGGTAACGGTCGCGGACCGCCCTGTAGGCGTCCCGCAGTTCGGGGGTCAGGGAGCTGGCCACATGCAGAACCGTGGGGAAGTAATCCCCGGAGGCCGGATCGAAGAAGTTCACCGCGTGCTCGCGATCCCTCTCCCGCGCATGGGCCAGCTTGGCCTCCACCCATTCCGTCTCCTCGCCCCTGGATGGGTAGCGGGGCGGGGCAGGGAGACGCTTCTTCCGGAACCTTTCGAAGAAGGCCTTCAGCATGCGGTCGCTCCTTCGGTGCTGGTCAGGTAGGAAGGGGCGCAGTCTCCGGCTCGAGCCGATCCGGAAGCTCTTCCTTATCGTAGAGCCCGCAGCCGGGAAGCGGGGCATCCCGTTCCGGATATTCGGACCCGTAGGCATCCGTGAAACGGTATCCGGCAGCGTCCAGGATCATCCCGAACCAGGGTCGGTCCGTCAGGGCGGCCCGGACGGAAAGCTTCTCGTCCCGGATGGCATCGAGTTCCGCAGCCGACACCCGTCCGGCCGAATATCTGAGCCCGTCCGGCCCCATGCTCGAGCAGTTCGCCAGCCAGTGGTCCTTCCCGTCGTGCAGGGCGACGATCAGCGGGCCGTCGAACTCGTAGAGGACCTCCACCTCGGTCAGCGCCGGCATGACATCCGGAACCGCCCCGATGATGTAATCGATCCCGGTTCCCGGATCCGCCATGTGGTCATCGACGAGGCTGTCTCCGGATGCCGCGCCGAAGCGAAGCCCGTCCTTCCCGGAAAGGATCTGGACCCAGGGCCGATCCTTGCAGACCCCGTAGAGAGAGACCCGGTTCTCGCGAAGCATCAGAAGCTCGATCTCCGTGATCCGGGTCGCCACGTAGTCCAGCTCCGGACCGTCATCGTCGATCAGGTTCGCCAGGAGCGGGCCCTCATCCGTATCGACCGCAAGGACGAGGTCGTAACGCATGACGTTCTGCACAACGTCCCGAAGGACGGGAATTCCTTTATTCATGTGCTGCGGCCTCCATGCCGCGTAAGACATCTGGTCCCGGATCCCGGGACGAAATTGGCAGTGCCTGCGGGACTTGAACCCGGCATTTGCGCCTTGAGAGGGCGCCGTCCTGACCTTTAGACGAAGGCACCATGGGTGTCTGGTATCCGCAACGGGACTCGAACCCGTGTCTGCAGGGTGAAAACCTGCTGTTCTGACCGACTGAACTATGCGGACATGCTGGGGGCCATCTTCTCCGATCAGGCCCGGGCATTAAAAAACCCGCCTCGGAGGGGCGGGTGTCGGGCATCGGTCGCGATACGGAATGATCCGCGCGCTACTCGATGCCCAACTGTTCCTGTTCGCGACGCATGGTCGGTATTCCTTTATCTGTTGTTGCAAGCCTAACCCTTTCGCAGATGTAAGGTCAACAAAAAATATTCGCATAAGTGAAAAATATATTTGACCTTCGAGGCAACATGCGCGACCATCTCCCCACAACCGGAGAAAAGCCATGTTCACGCGACGACTTCCACAGGCCCATCAGGCGCGCTGAAACCCCCGAAGCCATCCGGATCAATGGATCCGGACGTGAAGTCGAACACACGCAAGACATGGAGGCCAAGATGGCCGAGAATTCCGGAATCTCCTGGACTGACAACACCTTCAACCCGTGGATCGGATGCACCAAGGTGTCCCCGGCCTGCGACAACTGCTACGCGGAGACCTGGGACAACAGGTTCGGCGGCGAGCGGTGGGGCGCGCGGGCCGCGCGGACCCGGACCGGCGTCAAGAACTGGAACCGGGTCCTGAGATGGAACCGGGATGCCGAGGCATCCGGCCGGAAGACCGTGGTCTTCTGCGCCTCCCTGGCGGACGTCTTCGACAACCACAGATCCATCATGCCGGAATGGCGGGAAGACCTGTGGCGGTTGATCGGATCGACCCCGAACCTGGCCTGGATGCTGCTGACCAAGCGGCCGCAGAACATCGCCAGATACCTGCCGTCCGACTGGGGCGATGCGGGCTACCCGAACGTGGCCTTGGGCGCCTCCGTCGAGAACATGACCGAAGCCGCAAGGCGGGTCCCGGCCTTGCTGTCGGTCCCGGCCGCTGGGCGGTTCCTGTCCATGGAGCCGCTGGTCGAGAAGGTCATCCTGCCTGAAGACGCCCTGGGCACGGGCAGGATCGACTACATCATCGCCGGCGGCGAGTCCGGGACCGGCGCCAGGCCGGCGGATCCGGACTGGTTCCGGAGCGCCAGGGATCAGGCCGCGAAATCCGGTATCGCCTTTCACTTCAAGCAGTGGGGCGAGTTCGATGCCGCCGGCGATCGGGTCGGGGTCGATGCGGCCGGCAGCCTGCTGGACGGAATGGCCTGGACGGACAGGCTGCCGATCGCGGCATGAGACGGCGCGCGCCGCGATCCCGTGGCGCGCGCCTTCCGGCTTTGTGCGCCGAACCTCGCGACCTCTCTTTAGAACCGGCACGCCAGTCGGGACAACGGGAGGTGGAAAACAGGATTTAACCCGCTACCGATCAGTGCTACTCGGCCCCGGACCGTTTGCATGGAGCTGTAGGGTGCCGGGAAAGGGCTCGGATGTATTTTCCGAACGTATGAAGATGACGCGGGACGCGGCATCGGGAACCGGAAAGCCGCGCCCGGTGCGCGTGCAGGCCGAAGCCAAGCCCAAGCCGGAAACGAAGCGAACCCCTCGGATCTCCGCCGCCCCCGCCAAGAAGAACATCCTGGACGACTGGCTGGACGATCACTCCTATTCCGAGGAGGCGGTGCGCTCACACGACACCGAACTCGTCTGCGAAGTCCCGGACTTCCGCCTTCCCGGAACTCCGGGGAAGGCGATCAATGCGAGCTTTCCCGACATCGCGGCCAAGCTCGCCGCGGGCGGCATCGACGTCCGGCTGCTCTGCCGCCTTCCCGAATGCCTCCATCCCAAGGGGTTCTCCGGATCCCGCTTCCATGTGCTCTGCGATGACCTTCCGCTGAAGGAGCTTGTCCGGGCCTTCGGCATCGGCCAGGCCGAACTGGAGCGCGAGAGCGGGTTGAGCCCGACCGAGATCGCGATCTCGCTCAAGGCGCCGGCGCGCCTGCCACGGCTTAGGGCGATCGCCGAGGCCATCGACGTCCGGATCGAGTTCCTCGTCACCAGACCTCGCCACGAGCCGGTGATCCATAGCCGGCTGGAGCTTCTGGACATGCGAGCCCCACCGACGTCCGGATGCGCGGCCGTGCTCTGGCCAGGCGCCGAGCTGGCATCACGCCTCAGCGCACAGGGTTTTACGCGGAGCGTGCGGTTGTCGGCCGAAATGCTGGGGCTTGCGGATGATGGGGATTGGCGGCCGGAAACGCTCTGCGGCGTGGATCGGGCTATACGTCCACTCGGTGCCGAACTGCTGATCGCGGTTCTCGACCACAGGGCCGGTTGGCTCCTGAGCAACCATCAGATGTCGTCGCAGACGCTTCCGGCACTGATCGGGTCCGGTCCGGACCTGGCAGGCAGGCTGCTTCCTTCGCTCCCGCTTCCGGAGGATCTGGGGCTCGCAGCAATGAACGCGGCACTCAACAGGTGCGGCATTACGCACCGCTTCCTGTTGCGGGACATCAAGAGCGGCAGCGTGGAGATCTTCGACGACGGCCCCGTTGCGACGGCTTCCCAGTTCCGGGAACTGGCCCGGCGTAGGGCACAGTGCGACCCGGCTTGACCGCCTTCGGCCGGTGCGATATTCGCATGAATGAAGACCGCTGGCGGCGGTTCGGATTGACCATCACATGAGGACACCGCCATGCCGACGATCTTCGCGCTGAACAAGCCGCTCCCGGACAACATCCTCGCTGCTGTGAATCGTCTTCCGCCCGGCATGGGGGGCGTCCTCATGCTGGGCATGGGCCTCATCGTGATGCGGCTGGAGCGGCCTACCAGGCGCGAGCTGAAGGAGTTCTCCGGGCCCGCCACGATCAGGATCGGTGACTTCGGCTCGTTCATGATGATCAGCCCGAAGTTCCCGACCTTCTCGTTCGATCTGATCTGGTCGCCGGAGATCGCGGACACGTCGGGCGAGGACCTCCTCGACCCGATCCCGGAAGGGGATCGGGTTGTTCTCTCCATGGTCCTCGTCGATGAAGGCGGGATCGTGCGCAGGATCCGGACCGGATCGATCGGCCCGAAGGCCTCAGTTCGGCTGATCCGGACGCAGAACGACCTCATGGAGCGACCGATCATTCCCGGAAAGGTCCAGAGGGACCTGGAGGGCCTCTTCCGACTTTACCCGTCCGGTATCCCGGACGATGCCTTCCAAGCCAGGTCCGGGATCGGCGCCTGATCAGCCGGCCATCCGGAGCCTGGGCCTGAGAAGCTCCGCCAGGAGGCCTCCGAGGATCAGGTCGAATGCATCCCGGTCCTGCTTAGACAGGCCGCCTCCGGAGAGGCCCCGGTCTATCCGGTCGGCAATGCCGGCGAGCCGGTTGCGGACCTGCTCCATGCGCCAGTCGCCATCCGCATCCGGGAAGCGGGCCTCCATCTCCTGGAGACGGAGGTCGAGGTTCCTCGCGCGGGATTCCCGGAAGGCGAAATCCGAGAGTTCCAGCAGGATGAGGCGATTGTCTCCGGTGGGCACGAAATCCTCCGTCGACCGGATGAGCGCGGTCGCAACCGGATCCGGCCTTGGAAGGCGGCAGGCCAGCCACTCGGCGGAGCCCCGCACCGGCGCCTCGCCCACCACGATCGCCGATCTGGCCAGGATGGCCCGGTCGAGCGACCTGTCGTAGTCGAACCGGAAGATGTTTGCCGCGGCACTGTGAAGATGTGCCACCCTTTCGAAGGAATGATGCACCCGCCAGGCTTCCCGCTCATATGCGCGCCTGGCCATGTTCCAGATCGCCGTCTTTTCGAGACGGCTCCAGCCGGTGTTCATCAGTTCGTCTCCGGGATTGTCGGTATCAGACGGTCGATGCGGCGATGCGCTCCAGCTCGGCTCGCTCCTCGGCATCACGCTCCGCCATGACCGCGGCGACGCCGGCCGGGGTGATGCGCCAGGTGGTGGCCTTGCCCAGAACCAGGTCGGTGCGCTCGACGAGGTCGTTCTTCTCGAGCGCCTTCAGGATGCTGGTAGCCCACTCCTTCTGCAGCTTGGTCGTGGTGGCGATTTCGGCGAATTCCGGGATGGTGAGATAGGCGCCGGGCGCGATGGTGCGCATCATGCGGTTCAGGACAAGCCGCTGGTTGGGGGAAAGCTTTGCAATCATGGGTCAGAACTCCGCATAGAGGCCTCTATCGTTCATCAGTGATGATATGCGAAAACGGGATTCAATGAAACTGGGGACGTGTCGCTTCCTGTGGAGAACGTGAACCCCGCGGCATGCATCAGATGGACAGGCCGGCGAGATATTGATCGAGGGCCGCCATGCGTGGCTCGATCTCGGCAAGCAACGCGTCGATGGTGCGAATGCGGTCCTCCCGCGCGGCGATGTCGCCTGAAAACCGCCCATGCTCAGCGGTGCTGCCGTCCAGGACGGCAAGGAGCCCCGCGAGGCGCGCCTGGTCATTCGCGGCCGTCTCGCGTTCCTGGATCAGGTCGAGCCGTTCGGCCTCGATGGCCTGCTGTGACCGCCGGACATCCAGAGCCGCATCCAGCCAGGCCGCGGTCGCTGGCTCGATATTCGGGCGCTCGAGCCAGCGGATCAGCAACGGTCCATCCACCTCCTGCAGCGGCACGAGCCGGCGTGCGGGGTTTTCCGCTCGAACCATGATGGTGGCGGATCCGCCCGGAGCGAGTTCCATGGATTTTTCCACCGCTCCGTTTCCATGAACGCCCTCGACCAGCTGCCCGGGCGTGGGCGTGGCCCCATCGATGGTGATGTTCCATCCCTCCACGACCGGATGCCGGACCGTGACGGCGTGCTCCGCTGCGCCCTTTGCCAGGATCGCATAGGCGGTCTCGACGATCTGCAGATCCTCGACCAGCACCCCCTCCTCGGATACCCGCAGAGACAGGCCGCTGACATCCCGGCGCACCGTTTCGGTGACCTCGACCATCGGCTCCTGGCCATAGATGAGTTCCGTCGCCTCTCCGGGGGCCATCATCGGCACGTGGCTGTCTCCGACATATCCGGATGATGCGTCGCGCATGGTCATGATGCCGGCCGGAACCCGCACGGGAAGCGTGTTCGTGAGCTCCAGGATCCGATCGGGATGCCCCGCAAGGTCGTGATCATGCCCGCCGGCCCAGACCAGGTGGCTCCGGGCGTCGAAGTCGCCGGTGACCAGGGGCAGGGAGAGCACATCGCCCGCGGCCAGGTCCACCGGCTCGCGGAAGCTGAACCGTGCATCGATCCCTTCCTGGACCTCGTTTCCTGCAGGCGGAAGGGAAGCCAGGGGCATCGCCATTGCGGTCATTTCCATGTCGGCCGCAGCCATGAAGGCCTGTGACTTTCCACGGGCAAATCCGATGACCGGATCCGCGGTCTCCCGACGCCCCCACCGGGTCGCATAGAGGTCGGCAGCGATCGCGCGTGGCGCTCCGGAGCTCAGCGTCAGCTCGACATCCGTCCAGTCTGACGATGTGGCGTTTCGTATCACGGCCCAGGCCTCGATCCTGGCATTTCCGTCGGCGCCGGTTTCCGCGCGCCAGGACGTCGACCAGACTGGAGAGGAGATCACGAAGCTGGCCCGGACCTCACCGGGAGCGCCGCTGGTCTCGATCTCGATGCCGCGCTGCTCCGAGCCCTTGCGGACATCTGCGGCGCGCAACGCGGTGCGGGCAAGACCATCGGCTGCGGCCCTGTTCTGAGGGACGATCTCGAGAGAATCCGTGATCGGGACGGATACGAGCGCGCCGTCGGAGGTCCGCATCACCGTTACGATCCTTCCGCATCGATCGTTGCCGCAGTCGACGGAATCCCCGACCCGGAGGATCGTGCCGGTCAGCTTCCGTGCAGGAAGGGTCACGATCTCTCCCGTGAGCGCCTCGAGCACGGCGTCGGCTCCCCCGGACAGGTCGAGCGGCGACGCGGGGCGATCTCCGGACGGCAGGGAGATACGGACGCCCTCGAGACCCTCTCCGCGCAGGATGAGCGACTTCAGGACGTCATCGACATCCCGCAGGTCGACCTGGAGCGTCGAGGCATCATTCCCGGGCAGGACGAACCCAAGCTCGGCGAGCCCGGTCTCGTAAAGGGTCACGGAGCGTATCGGGCCCGCTGCTGTCGGACCGGCGAGGGCGATGGACGCAATGGTCGGCAGCAGGACGAAAAGCTTCATATCAAGTTCCGGATCTGTTATGGATCCATTATTCGCATAAATGCGCCCGTGACGCACGATTTTTCGGTTAAACCAGGCTCGAACCCTGGGCCGTGTGACGACAATCTCCCTGTGACGTCACTGGGCGTTACGCGTAACATGTTGAATAGAATTACTTCCTTGGATCTGTAACGCCGTCACGACCGAAACGCCGGAGCGGTGTATATGCGTGCGTGCCTGTATGCGTCCGCGTATATATACCTCTTTCTTCCTGTATCATTGTTACAAATATAGTTTTAGTTAGCAGAATCAGAATGATGCCCCGTCACACAGCTCGTGACGACGGCGTTACGGTGTAACGGCGATCCGCGGTTCTTCTTTTCATCGCATTCACATATGCTCGGCCGCGGCAGAATGGAGCATGCGGATGATTTCGATCGATGAGAAAGATGTGCGGGGGGCGGATTACGTCTATGCGGCAACGGTCGTGACCCAGCATGGCGAGAGCGACCTCTTCGTCGCCGCCGAAGGGATCCCGGTGATCGAGGTTCGTCTCGAATGCGATGCTGCGGGCAACATGGCCTTCACCGCGGCCGGTTTCGTGAATCAGGGCAGTCCCGATCTCGACATCAGATCGGACGACGGCAGCGCGCTGGGTGCCGAGGCGCTTGAGGCGCTGGCAAATGAGTTGATCGAACATGACGTCGCGCGTGGTCTCGAATATGCCTATGGCAGGGATCGGAGCGTTGACGGAGATGGCCACCCGGTCGTCATGGGCGGCTGGGTCAACAGGTCCGTGCTCGACGAGGAGGTCATCGCGCGGCTTGGCGAAAATTCCGAACTTTCTCCCGCCTGACGTGTCAACCGGGCTTTACGGCTAGGGTCTTCCGGTCTAGTATGCGAAAAAGTATTACTGGACCGGAAGATCATGAACCAGCTCACCGACGATTTCCATCGTCCCCGGAAGGTGCCGGGCTTCGTCTCTCACCGGATGGCCCGGGGCCGCATGGACCTGGAGATCCATGCCGGGGTTCTGTCCGAGGACGAACTCTTCGTCATGGCGGAGCGCGAAAATCCGAAGCGCGGCTTCCTTTTCGTCTCGAAGGTCTTGGGCAGGCACATCCCGGTCACGGCGGCCCGGCATCGCCGCATCCTCCAGCTGCTGGCAGGCATGGCCCGTCCTCATATCGCGCCGGAAGGCGGCGTCCTGGTCATGGGTTACGCCGAAACCGCCGTTGGCCTGGGTGCCGGCATCCACGACGCGCTGGTCGATCTGCTGCCGGGAGACGCCTCTATGGGCTATCTGCCCACGACGCGTCATCCGCAGGGCAGGGCGGTCTGGTTCGAATTCAGCGAGGATCACTCGCATGCCACCGGCCATCATGTCCTCGTCCCTTCCGATCCGGCGTTGGCGCTGATCGCGGAGCGGGCCCGCACCCTCGTCCTGGTCGATGACGAAGTCACCACCGGAAAGACCTTCCTGAACCTGATCCGTGCGGCGGTTGCCGCAGGCCGATCCTTCGACCGCATCGTTCTGGTCACCCTGACCGACTGGTCGAACGGCCGGGTCGCCGGCACGATCCGCGACGAGTTGGGGCCGGGAACAGATGTGCGCATCGTCAGCCTGATGCGGGGCACCTGGTCCTGGACGCCCACCGCGGACGCGGCCGCAGCCACCATTCCGGTTCTCGAGGGGTCCGGTCCGGCCGGATCGATCGCGTCTGACGCCGGTGCGTGGCGTGGCGGCATTGCCGGGCGCACCGAGAGCCTGCTCGATCCGATCCGGCATATGGTGGAGCCGAGCTGGTCGCGCCATCGCGGTGCGCTGGTGATCGGCACCGGCGAATATGTCTGGCAGGCTTTCCGGCTGGCAGAGGACCTGCAGGCACTCGGCATCGATGCGAGCTTCATCGCCACCACCCGTTCTCCCATCCTCGGCGGTGGTCCCATCGTCCACAAAGCCACATTCCGGGATCATTACGGGATTGGGGTTCCGATGTATCTGCACAACGTGTATCCCGAGGACTGGGGGCAGATCATCCTTTTGGGCGAAGGGGATGCAATGGATGCGCTGGACCCGGTGCTGACTGATTACATTCGAAACTTCATTTTGATTTCGCACAACGGCGAGGTCACCAAATACCTTGAAGGGGAGCCCCGGGCATGAAGCCGGTCATCTACACCGATCTCGACGATACCCTGTTCACCACCCTGAAGAGCTATCGCGACGTCGATCAATCATCGCTCCTGCGCGTGACCACGGCAAAGAACGGAAATCACAGCTTCATGTGCGGCCATCGCCAGTCCATCCTGAACTGGATCGAGGCCGGCGCCACCCTGATCCCGGTGACCGCACGCAGCCTGGATGCCTATAATCGCGTCACGCTCTCGGCGGTCCGCTTCGTCGACGGCGCGGTGCTCAACAACGGCGCCCTGATCCTCAATCCGGACGGAAGCGAGGACATGAGCTGGTCCGAGACGGTTCAGGGATACTGCGCCCATGCCACTCCGGTCCTGCTGAGGCTGATCGAGGCTCTCGAGGAAGCGCCCTGCGATATCCGCATCCATCGTCACATGCATGGCGACGTGATGTTGGGGATGACAGTGAAGTCCAACGACGAGTCCGAGAAGGGCGTCCTGCTGAACCTCGGACTGGCCGAGGCGCTCGTCCAGCAACGCAATCCGCGGGGTCGGGTCGTCACCCACCGCAACGGCAACAACCTGGCATTCGTCCCGAGCGGGGTCTCGAAGAAGAGCGCGGTCGCCTACCTCATGGAGAACCGCTCCGATCTGGCCGGCCGTCCGAGCATCGGCGCGGGCGACAGCCTCGCGGATCTGCCGTTCATGAGCCTGTGCGACATGCTCTTGGTCCCGGCCCGCACCCAGACCGCCACGAAGCTCCTGGCCTGAGAAAGGGCATCGACATGAAGGATATTCCGCATGACCACACGTCGTTCTCCGGAAGCTATGCCCAGGGCGACATCGACTTTCTCCTGAAGGAGGTGCAGATCCAGGCGACCGGCATCGACGAGAAGGAGAGCGCCATCCAGTCCGGGGCGCGGCACTATTCCGAGATGATCTCGGACGAGGCCCGGCCGGACGAGCTCTACATGCTGATCTTCGGGCAGGCCTGGGCCGCGGGGGCCGATCGCATCGCGCGCGAGGTCAATGCGATCGCCGATGCGATCGTCGAGCGGATCGCGGCGGGCAAGCTCTGCGAACAGGTGACGCTCTGCTCACTGGTCCGCGCCGGTGCGCCCCTGGGCGTCCTTCTCAACCGCGCGCTGAAGGACCGGCATGTCGATGTGGCCCATTTCGGGATCTCCATCATCCGCGACAAAGGCCTTGACGCGAACGCGATGCGCCATGTCATGGAGCGACGGCCGGCCGAGGGCATCCTCTTCATCGATGGCTGGACGGGCAAGGGCGCCATCGCCAAAGAGCTGCACCGCAGCTGGATGCCGATGAGCGGTCTCGACCCCTTCCTGATCGTGCTGGCGGATCCCTGTGGCATGGCCGACCTGGCCGGTTCACATGAGGACTGGCTGATCCCTTCGGGGATCCTCGGTGCAAACGTCTCCGGGCTGATCTCGCGTTCCATCCTGAATGCGGATGTCATCGGTCCGGACGACTTCCACGGCTATATCCCGGTTACCCACCTGGCCGACATCGACTGCTCCGCTGCATTCGTCGACAAGATCCACGACCGCATGAAGACATGCGAAAAGGTGAAGCCTGTTGGGCATGTCATCGAGCCAGGCGCCAGCCTGAGGCTTCGCAGGCAGTCCTTCGAAACGGTCCAGTCGCTGATGGAGCTGTTCGAGACCACCAACAGCAATCGGATCAAGCCGGGGATCGCGGAGGCGACCCGCGCGGTCCTGCGCCGCAAGCCGCATCATGTGCTGCTGTCGAGCCGGGACGACGAGGACCTCGCGGCGCTGATCCACCTGTGCGTGGGGCAGGGCGTCGAGTGGTCCGTGCGTCCCGATCTCACCGGCCCCTATCGGGCAATCACCATCATCGAGAAGGTGTCCTGACATGAAAGACCTGATGCTCGAGACGGCGCAGGGACTCGGCGCCACCCTCTACATGCCGGCGATCAATCCGCATGCCCGGCGCGTCTTCGGCGGGGAGGACCTCTACGGTGCCGGGTCCGTCGTGATCTGCCTCGAGGATGCGCTGCACGAGAACGACGTGGAGCGCGGCCTGGCCGGGCTGCGGACCATGCTCATCGAGCGCAAGGCGGCCGGCACCCACGCCGCGCAGCGCACCATGGTCTTCATCCGCCCGCGCAACCTGGCCATGGCCCATGTCATCGCCGAGATGGACGGTCTCGAAACGATCTCGGGCATGATCGTGCCCAAGATGTCGGTCATCAACGGGCCGGGCTGGTTCGAGCTGGCCTGCGACCACCGCCTGACCCTCATGCCGACCTTCGAGACGGCCGAATACTTCGACCCCGGCTACGTTGCCGAAGCGGTCCGCATGCTCGATGCACAGTCCCGTGGCATGGCCCTGGCGATCCGGTTGGGCGGGAACGACCTGCTCAACGCGATGTCGCTGCGCCGCGCGCCCCGCATCATCTCCCACGAGGGTCCGCTCGGCTTCGTGCTGGGCATGATGGGCTCGCAGCTGATGGCGGCCGGGTATGCGGTCGCGGCGCCGGTCTTCGACATCATCCACGACACGTGCACGCTGGAGCGCGAGGTCGGAATGGACGTCCTCCGGGGATTCGTGGGGAAGACCGCCATCCATCCCTGCCAGATCCCCATCATCCATGAAGCGCTCCGGGTGTCGGCACATGACCTCGAGATGGCGGATGCCATCCTGGACAGCCGTGCAGAGGCGGTGTTCCAGATCCGCGGCGTGATGTGCGAGCCTGCCACCCACAGGGGATGGGCTCGGCGCATCCAGGCCCGCGCGACCCGTTGGGGCGTCGCCATGTCCGCACACCATGAGCACGCCCAGGGCACCGTTTCGGCAGCGATGCCGCGGGCATCGGCGGGATTGCTGCACACAGCATAATCTTTTTCGCATACGCACTTGCGCACCAATGCGAAAAAAACTATTATCGAACCATTCTGCAAACAAGAGGTAATGAATGACCATCTCTCTGACCAAGGGCTCGACGCTGTCGCTGGCAAAGAACGCCGGACTCGACAAGGTCGTCATGGGTCTCGGCTGGGACGCGGCCAAGTCGGGCGGGCTGATGGGCCGCCTGTTCGGTGGTGGCGGCGGCGGCGGCGCAATCGATCTCGATGCCTCCGTCCTGGTCTATGATGGCACGGGCGCCATTCTGGATACCGTCTGGTTCCGCCAGCTGCGCGGCATGGGCGGCGCAATCCGCCATTCGGGCGACAATCGGACCGGCGACGGCGACGGCGATGACGAAACGATCAGCGTCGACCTGGGCTCGCTGCCCGCCAATGTCGTCAGCCTGGTCTTCACCGTGAACAGCTTCAGCGGGCAGAACTTCAGCGCGGTCGACAATGCGGTCTGCCGGCTGGTCGACGCGCGCGACGGCAAGGAGCTGTGCCGCTACGTGCTGTCCGAGAAGGGTCGGCATACCGGCGTTTTCATGGCCGTCCTGACCCGCCGGAGCGGCTCGTGGGAGATCCGTGCGATCGGCGAGACGATGTCCGGCCGCACCGTCCAGGACATGGCCCGCGAAGCCATCCGTCACATCTGAGGAGAGAGCGACATGCTGAACTGGCTGAAAGACAAGGCGAACGTGGCGCGCGCCACCCTGGCCGCCGAGGTCTCGAACTATCGCAACCGCGAATTCATGGAGGCGGTGGTCGCGGCCTGCGCGCTGATCGCAAATGCCGACGGCAACGTCACCTCTGCCGAGAAGAAGAAGATGATCGGCTATGTCGGCAGCGCCGACGAGCTGAAGCACTTCAAGACCGATCAGGTCATCGGCTTCTTCCAGTCGATCCTGGGCAAGTTCGAGTTCGACGCCTCGATCGGCAAGGCGGAGGCACTGAAGGTCATCGGCCGCATCAAGGGCAAGGAAGAGCAGGCCCGCATGGTGGTCCGGGTGGCCTGTGTGATCGGGGCATCCGATGACGATTTCGATCAGGCCGAGCGCCAGGTGGTCCGCGAGATCTGCATCGATCTCGGCCTGAACCCGGCCGAATTCGACCTGTGACTGAACCGCCCGGCCCCTGGGAGGGTCGGGCAGATGATCTGCGAAAACGGAAACAAGGAAACATCGATGACCATTTCGCTCTCGAAAGGTGGGAATCTCTCCCTGAGCAAGCACGACCCTTCGCTGACCCAGCTGGTGGTCGGGCTGGGCTGGGATCCGCGGAGCACCGACGGACAGTCGTTCGATCTGGACGCCTCCATGTTCATGGTCACCGAGACCGGCAAGGTCCGCGGCGTCCACGACTTCATCTTCTACAAGCAGATGAACTCGCCCTGCGGCGCGATCGAGCATACCGGCGACAACCGCACCGGCGAGGGTGATGGCGACGACGAGGCGATCAACGTCTCGCTGCTGAAGGTCCCGGCCGACATCACCCGCCTGATCGTCACCGTGACGATCCACGAAGCCAAGAAGCGCGGGCAGTCCTTCGGGCAGGTCGGCGGCGCCTTCATCCGCATCGTGAACAGCACGACCGGTGCCGAGGTGGTCCGCTACGACCTGAGCGAGGACTACTCGACCGAGACCGCGATGATCTTCGGCGAACTCTACCGCCACAACGGCGAATGGAAATTCAAGGCTGTCGGTCAGGGCTATGCCGGTGGCCTGGTCGCAATGTGCCAGCAGTTCGGCATCGACGCCAGCGAGTAATCCGCGGGGGCCGGGCCTCCGGCCCTTCGCCACGACCACATCGACAATCCGTGTATAGAGGAAAAATCACATGGCAGTTTCGCTTTCCAAGGGCGGCAACGTCTCGCTGACCAAAGCGGCCCCCGGCCTGGCATCGGTCCTGATCGGCCTGGGCTGGGACGCGCGCGTCACCGACGGCAAGCCCTTCGACCTGGACGCCTCGGTCTTCATCTGCGGCGATGACGGCAAGGTGCTGTCGGACGCGGACTTCGTCTACTTCAAGAACAAGGTGGCACAGGACGGCGCCGTCGAGCACCAGGGCGACAACCTGACCGGCGAGGGCGATGGTGACGACGAGACCGTGAAGGTCGATCTGAACGCGCTGCCCGAGACCGTGAAGAAGCTGGTCTTCGCGGTGACGATCTACGAGGCGGAAGAGCGCGGCCAGTCCTTCGGCCAGGTCTCGAATGCCTCGATCCGTGTCCTGAACCAGGACGGCGGCGTCGAGATCGCCCGTTACGACCTGTCCGAGGATGCCTCGACGGAAACCGCGATGATCTTCGGCGAACTCTATCGTCACGCCGGCGAGTGGAAGTTCAAGGCGATCGGCCAGGGCTTCGCAGGCGGGCTGGCGCCGCTGGCCATCGCCCATGGCGTCAACGTCGCCTGATCGGATCGGGCCCGCGATGCGGGCCCTTTTCCAGAAGGCCGGATACCGGCCTTCCGGAAAGGAATGATCACCGGGGCACCACGATGAAGCATCTCGCCATGGGCGCCAACATGGCCCTTGATAGGCATCACCTGACGGTCCGCATCTCGACGGGACCCGGGGCCGACATCTGCGTGCTCCAGACCTATGCCGACGGCAAGGTCCGTGGCGACGATGACATGTGCTTCTACAATCAGCCTGAGATCGCCGGCGGAGGCGTGGTGCTCAGCGCGGCTGATGGAACAGGCTGCGTGATCGGCTTCAAGCTCGAGCGGGTGGGGGAGGACGTCACGAAGCTGATCGTCGCCGTCACCCTGGACGGGGCGGGGCGAAGCTTCTCCCAACTGGCCGGAATGGGCCTGTCGGTCGATGGGCTGGCCATGTTCGACCTGCCCCTGGACGGACGCCAGGAGGCCGCCCTGATCCTCGCGGAGATCTATCGGCATAACGGCAACTGGAAGCTGCGCAACGTCTGCCAGGGCTTCAACGGCGGCCTGGGCGCCCTTGCGACCCATTTCGGGATCGAGGTTGCAGCGGAGGAGCCTGCCGCAGCTGCGGGGCCGAAGGTCACTCTGGAGAAGAAGCTGGTGAGCCTCGAGAAGGCCGCGCCCGAGCTGGTCTCGCTGGTCAAGAAGGCCGGCGTGTCGCTGGCCAAGAACAACGTGTCCCAGCCCCGTGCGAAGATGGTGCTGGCGCTCGACATCTCCGGGTCCATGTCCCGCCTCTACCGGAGCGGCAAGGTTGACACGCTCGTGCGGCGCGTCATGGCCATGGGATACGTCATGGATGACGACGGAGACATCGACGTCTTCCTCTTCGGCAGGGGCGCTTACCAATTCGGGTCGGTCGACGTCACGAACTATGCCCGGACCGTGGCGCGGGTCCTGAAGAAGCATCCGCTCGAGGGCGGCACCCGATACGGCGACATGATGGAGAAGATCCGAAAGCATTACGCGCGCAAGGGCCGCAATGATGAAAGCCTGCCGGTCTTCGTCATGTTCGTCACGGACGGCGGCACTGATGACAAGCGCAAGACCGAAGCTCAGCTGGTCGAGGCCTCCTACGAGCCGCTGTTCTGGAAGTTCATGGCCATACAGGAGGGCGGCGGCCGCTGGGACGCCCAGCGCTTCGACTTCCTCCAGAAGCTCGACGACCTCCCGGGCCGTCTGATCGACAACGCGGACGCCTTCTCCCTGTCGGACCCGGCCGCACCCTCGGATGAGGAGATGTTCGATCTGATGATGACCGAATACCAGGGCTGGCTTGCTGCCGCGCGCCGCGAGGGCCTCGTCACGGTCTGAGATCCGGCCATGGTATATCGGGCTCGCTCACGTTCGCCATGACCCGGGCGCTGCCGCCCGGGGTCGGTGCAAGATCGCAGCAAGGCGACTTCCGGCACGACCGCGAGAACTGATCGATGATTTTTCGGAGCAGCATCGGCGTCCAGCGCCGGCAGCGGTGCTTCGTCACCCAACTGAAAGGAGTCCGATCTTGAACACATCTGCCGTGCTGCAGCCGGGCGCGAACGCGCCGCTGGGCCAGACCACGCTCACCATCACGTTCCGCACCGGGCAGATCCCGGGTGCGGAGGTCGATCTGTCCGCCTTCCTGGTGGCCGCCGACGGGAAGGTTCGCGGCGACGGGGACATGTGCTTCTACGGGCAACCCGCGGTGGAGGCGGGGGCGGTCGCCCTGGTCGGAAGCGCCGCGGGAGAGGCTGCCTTCGGCCTGGACCTGGCTCGGCTGCCGATGGCCGTCACCAAGGTGGTGTTCGCGGCTACGATCCATGAGAACAGGGCGACCTTCTCGGCATTGCGCGAGCTTCGCTACCAGATCTCCGGATCGGGTCCCGGCGGCGTGATCCCCTGCGCGGGACGCAGCGAGACCGCGATGCTGCTTGCCGAGGTCTACCGCCACAACGGGGCCTGGAAGGTCCGCACGATCGGACAGGGCTTTAACGGGGGTTTGAAGGCCCTCGCTACCCATCTGGGGGTCGCGATCAAGGAGCCGGCGCCAGCGCCCATTCCCGCAGCACCCCCCGCTCCGAAGCCCGCCCCGAAGCCTTCCGCCCCCGTGTCACTGACAAAGATCAGCCTGACCAAGCAGAGCGGCAGCGTCTCCCTGAAGAAGAGCGGCTCGAGCTTCGGCAAGATCCGGGTCAATCTCAACTGGAACCAGCGCCCGGCCGGTGGCGGCGGGCTCCTGGGCGGGCTGATGGGGCCGAAGCAGCTCGACCTGGACCTCGGATGCTTCATCGAGGACCGTCACGGCAACATGACCTGCGTCCAGGCGCTGGGGAACACCTTCGGCGACTACGAATACTTCCCCTATGCCAGGCTGCGTGGGGACGACCGCACCGGGGCGGTGCGCGACGGTGAATGGCTCGACATCAACGGGGCGATGTGGCCGGAGTTCAACCGTATCCTGATCTTCGCCTTCATCTACGCCGGCGCGCCCAACTGGCAGCAGACCGACGGGGTCGTGCGGGTGCTGATCCCGGACCAGCCGGAGGTCGAGGTTCGCATGAACGAGTTCGGATCCAGCAAGGGCATGTGCGCGGTCGCGTCGATCGAGAACGATGGCGGGCAGATGCGGCTGAACCGCGAGGTGCGCTTCTTCAACGGTCACCGCGACATGGACCGCCACTATGGCTGGGGCATGAACTGGATCGCCGGTTCGAAGTGACGCCGTGACATGGCAGGCGGCCGTGGACCCGAAAGGGGTTTGCGGCCGTTGTCGTTTCGCATAATATGCGAAAAACCGAGTGATTAGGCAGATTTCACGATGGATTACACGGTTCTCGACCAGAAGACGACCAACGGCGGGCGCATCGAAGTCGTCGAATACGGCCCGTTGGCCGGATCTTCAGATGCGCGGACGGCGGAGAAGCTGTTCTTTCTGCGCGAGGCGCGGATGTCGCTGAAGTCGCTCCGCATCACCCTCAACCGCGGAAGGTGCCGCATCGAGCCCGGTGCGCTCTATCACATGCAGGGCAAGCTCGAGATGCGCACCTCCACCGGAGGCGGGCTCATCAGCGCGGTGGCACGTCGTGTCGCCTCCGGCGAGAGCCTCTTCGTCAACGAGGTCGAAGGCAGCGGCGAGCTGCTTCTGGAGCCCACCTTCGGACATTTCATCCTGGCAGAGATCGACGGGGATGAGGGGCTGATCGTCGACAAGGGCATGTTCTACGCGGCCATCGGAGACATCGATGTCGGCGTGTTTCGAAACCGCGGGACCGGGATGGCCGCCGGAGAGGGTCTCTTCCAGACGAAGCTCACCGGGAAGGGGCTCGTCGCCCTCTATTCTCCGGTCCCCATGACGGAGATCTCCGAGGCCCGGATCACGCCGGAGGACCCGCTCTTCGTCGATGGAAACTTCGCCCTCATGCGCACCACCGGCGTCGCCTTCACGCTGAGACGCTCCTCGAAATCCTGGTTCTCCACCGCGCAGTCGGGCGAGGGGCTGCTCCAGACCTTCACCGGCAGCGGCACGGTGTGGTTCGCACCGACTCAGCATGTCTACGAGATGCTCTCGAGCCCGATCGGGCTCGTCGAGCTGTCCCGCGCGACCGGAAACAGGTCGAACATGGTCGGGAGGGCATCGTGATGAGTAGCGGAATTCCTCCCGGCTCCGGCCCGGATCCGGACGATCGCGGACGGCGGGACATGCGCGAGGACCGCTTCCTCCTGGGGGCACTCCTGGCCGTGCTGGTCTTCGTCTTCGGCCTTGTCATGTTCATCGTCCAGTGGATCGTCTCCGTCTTCGGCGCGGGACCGGATCTGCTCGGCCCGGCCGCGTCGATCCTGCTCGGCATCGCCGTCTCCCTCCTGGTCATCTGCGTCCTGGCCTTGTTCTCGGGCGATGGGCTGATCGGCGAGTTGCCAACCGCGCTCTCGGGCTTCGTGATGCTCAGCGTGGGCTTCTCGGCCCTTGCGCTCATCATGCTCTGACACGGCGATGGAAGAGGCGCTGCGCGAGATCTCCGGCGGGGTGGGGGCGATCGTCCTGATCGTCTTCGTCCTGACGGCCCGGTTTCGCCCCCGCCGCGCGGCCCCGGGGCGCGCAAGGCGCGACATGGAGGCGGAGCTGCTGGCATCCACGCAGGAGCAGAACCGCATCCTGCGGGAACTGCTCAACGAACGCCGTCGCGCGGGCGGCCAAGGAGCAGGGGGCGATGACGGGGAGCTGCCGCTCCTGATCCCTCACTGGCGCCCGACGCCCGACCAGGAAGCCAGGATGATCCTCGGCCTGCCGATCGAGGGGCCGATCAGCAGGTCTCAGGTCAAGAAGGCCTACAAGACCGCGGTCCGTGCCGCGCACCCCGACCAGGGGGGAAGCGCGGAGGCGTTTCGGAAAGTCCGCAACGCGTATGAATTTTTTGGAATCTAGGAAGGAAGCAGTGATGATGAAGACGATGATGGCCTGCACCGCGATCGCCCTTGGGCTCGCCACGATGCCGGCCGCGGCCCAGGACGAGGAGTTCGGCGCCAAGGTGCGCGATTACCTGATGGCCAACCCGGCCGTGGTTGTCGAGGCACTCCAGGCTTATGATGCGCAGGAGAAGCAGGCGGCCTACGATCGCAGCCTTGCCGCGGTGAACGAGGTCCGTGACGCGATCGCCTCGGATCCGGACAGCCCGCGCCTCGGGGCGATCGGCGCCGAGGCGACGGTGATCGTGGAGTTCGCCGACTACCGCTGCCCGCATTGCCGCCGGGCCAACGAGGCGATGCGGTCGGTCCTTGCGGACAGGCCGGACGTGCAGCTGATCGTGCGCGAATTCCCGGTCCTGGGCGAGCAGTCGGTCTTGGCCGCCCAGCTGGCGCTCGGGGTGAACGCACTTCACGGCCCCGATGCCTACCGTGAGCTGCACGACCAGCTCTTCGATATCGGCGGTCAGGTCGATGCGGCCTGGATCCGCGACTACGCGGGTGTGAAGGGCTGGAATCTGGCAGAGCTGGAGGAATCCATGAAGTCGGATGCGGTCCTTGCGGAGATCAGCCAGACGGAGGCGCTGGCGCGCGCGATCGGGATCCAGGGGACGCCCTATTTCATCATCGGCGACACGCTGGCACCGGGTGCGCTGACGCCTGAGCAGATCCTGGGCGTTCTCGATGCAGAGGCTGCGGGGAAATGAGCCGACGGGCCCCCGCAGCACATTGCGGGGGCCTTGGGAGATTTCACACGCCGAAGGCGGTGGTCGGCGTATCCGGATCGAAATCGAAGCTGATTCCGCCCAGTGCCCTCCGGATCTGCTCCGCCACCGGATAAGCATAGCTCTGCAGCTGCACCGTTCCGCGCATGACCGGCGCCAGGAACGCCGAACCCTTTTCGGATACCTGGATCTCGAGGCTCGAGAAGAGCTCCGACTCCGTGACCGGGTTGGTGTTGACGGCGCATATGACCGCACCCATCGCCACGGCGGTTATGGTGGCCTTCTTGCCAATCTGTGCCTTGAGCAGGCCCTCGGGATGGCGCATGCCGGTCGACGTCTGTATCAGGTAGTTGGCGGTCTTGAAGGTGTGGACCAAGGCGCCCAGCAGAGAGAAGCCGAAGGCTATGAGCGGTATGTATGCGATCCGTATCGCCTCGACGCCCTCGTCGTAGCGCGCTCCGCCACGGGCGAAGTCCTCGACGGGCGCGATGTAGAGCCCCTTCCGGTCGGCCACGACCGCCGTGAGCCAAGGATCGTAGATCCGCCGCCAGGCCTCCTCGGATTCCAGGTTGAAGATCAGGCGGGCCTCCGGGCCGGCACCGGTTATGGCGCGCCAGTGATCCTGAAGTTCAGGGCTGTCCAGGAACTCCTGCGTCGACATTCCGGGCTTCACGCGACCGGTGAAGTCGTATCGAGGGACCCCGCCCGCGTATGGCCTGCTGAACAGCCGGGACATGGCATCGTCATAGGCCCGTTCTATCCGGCCCCCGAATGCCTCCTCAGCGGCGGCATAGAAGCCGGCCCGGTCACGGAGATCCCAGTTGCCAGGGATCGGAATGCCGCGGTTCTGGATGCCCCTGACGACCTGGCGGCGATAGGAGCGGGGCAGGGTATCGGGCGTGTAGCGCCCGAGGCTGTTGCGGTATTGCCGGTAGGACGTCCGGACCTGCTCATCGGCCTTCCGCATGCCTCGGGCGCGCTCCTCCGATGCAGCCATGTAGGTGTCATGCATGCTTTCGATGACCGGAAGCGATGGGACATATCTGTCCTCGTAGAAGGCCTTGAAGCCACCGATCATTGCATCTGTCCGGCTCCGCAGGATCTTGTCCAGTTCGGAGGAGGTCCGCGCCGACAGGTCGTCGACCGAAAGGGCCATTGCGGGCAGCAGGGCAAGGAAGGTCTTCAGCTCCGGACTGTCGCGCCCGACCTGATCCATGTCGATCCCCTCGAGCACCGCCTCGGCGTTCTGGACGCCGGATGCGACCAGAGACAGGGTCGAGGCGGCCTGCTTCTGCTCAGGGCTCGAGGCGTGGGATATGCCCTGGAGAATGGCCTCCTGGACGAAATAGCTGAAAGCGCAGCATGCGATGGCGCTGCCGATGAAGAGCGCGGCGCGCTGCCAGATATCCAGCCATGCACGCCGGCGCATGGCCGGCAGCAGGATGACGCCCCAGACGACCAGGGTCAGGGCGATGCCGGATATGATCCGGCCCGCGACCTCGATGGGGTGGATGACGTCCGGGTCCGTTGTCGTGGAGACCACATCGAGAAGGCGTGCCCCGAAGGCCACCTCGAAGAGCAGATAGATTCCGGTAACGATCGCCATCCAGAGGGTTTCCCTCCGGCTTGGCCCATTTTCGAGCTTTTCCCTGAAACGGTGCGTTCCGCGCAATGACCTCGGCAGGTCCGCGGCCGTGATGTGATAGGGATCCGGATGGCCTGCGGCGTCTTCGCCGAAGAGCCGCCCCGATATGATCCGAGATTCCGCGTCCGCGAGAAGGCCCAGCTTCCGTTCCAGGCGCCGGAACATCAGCGCAGGTCGATCACGGCCGGTCCGGATGCAGCGCCGCCGCCGCCGGTGAAGGTCAGGTCCGTCCGCGCGCGCAGGCCGGCGGGCTTCGACGGGACGGCCGGTGCCGGGACATTGCTGACGACGACCGGCTTGGTTGGCGTGACCGAACGGGTCGCAGGGGCGGCCGCACGGGTAGTCGTCGCCGCGGTGCTGACGGGTCGGGACTCGACAGGCGCCGGAGCTGCGGCGGTCTGAGGTTGCATCGGCATCGGCGCCGTGCAGGCGCTTGCGAGCAAAGGCAGGAGCAGGAAAACGATCTTGTGCATGAAATGACCCATGAATTATTCGGATATCTTTTATCCGAAATGCTGCAACGTCTCCAGTGAAAACAGCCGCAATGGTGCAGCCTCGCCCATTGCGAATAGGTAGACTTGTTACATAATCGCTATTATATGCATGTCAGCTTCGGCCCCCAACTCGCGAACGAGGCGGCCGAAAAGGCGTCACACCGCCGCCCGAAGGTTGCGGTGTGACGGAGACAGGGTCAGAAGCGCAGTCCGATATCCACGCCGAACTGGTTGTCGTTGTAGAAATCGACGCTGCTGTCGGTCCGGCTGGCATGGATGGAGACGTCCAGCTTCTCGGTCACCCGGTGCGAGACGCTGATGCTGGCGATCTCGTTCTCCACCGGGCTGCCCAGGAAGATCCCGCCGTCGTTCTTCTGCAGGCCGACGGTCACGGAGGTCGGGCGATCGAAGAGTTCGAAGCCGACACCCGCAAAGACCCGGTGGCGAAGGGTCGACACATCCTGGACCCCCTCGCCGAGCTGGGCGCCGAAGGCCACCGAGTAACCGCCGGTCAGTGCCGTGGTCATCGAGACGTTGACCAGGCCCTGGTCGTATTCCTTGCCGCTGTCATGCTCGTTGTGCTGGATTTCCGCGGTGATCTCATGAAGACCGATCCCGGAGAAGAAGAGACGGTTCATGCCCACACGCGCGCCGTAACGGGTGCTCTCGCCCAGGTCGATGCTGCGATAGCTTGCGTCGAGGCAGGCGTAGGACCAGGTCTGCACGGTGACCATGTGGTTGACGCAGGCCGAAGCGCTGACTGCGTTCTTCCACATGTCGTGCTCCGGAGACCAAGCCAGAGAGGTGCTCCCCGACAGGCTCAGCGCGGTCTTGTGCCCCAGCGCCATGCGCAGCCCGGTCGAGACCGATCCACCCAGCAGAAAGCCGTCCAGAGCCTCGTAGTCCTTGTCGACGTTGAAGTTCAGGCCGTCGATGACGATCGTGGTGCTCCCGTAGCCGCCATTGATGTTGCTGTCGTGGGTCAGGACGGGCGAGAAGTTCAGGTTGGTTCTGGTGATGCGGCCGGCCTGCCCCAGGATGCCCATGCTTTCCAGCAGCGCGTCGCGGGAGGCATGGGCCTCGGCCGGCAGCCCCGGATCCGACAGAGCCATCACCATCATGCGTTCCGTCCCGCCCATCTGGATGCCCTTGATGGTGTCGCCGAAGGTCAGGGCATCGGCAGTTGCTGCACCGGAGGCCAAGGTTGCTGCAGCCAGGAAGAGGGTCTTGAAGGACATGGCGGGTCTCCGGTTCGTGCGTGGCGATCTTTCCGATCTCTTGGAAATACTTTTACCATTTTCGCATAATGAGGTCAACAGGAAGAACCCGGAAATCGGTGTGGATCCTCGACAATCGTCATCGTTTTCCTAGTCGCGCAATCAGCGCGCATTCGTCGTCCGACCAGGATGCGCTTCGCCGGGACGCACGACGTCCCGCCCCTAGCCGAAGGTATACCAGGCCATGAAAGGAACGCTGTATCGGGAGACATGCAGTCCGAGGCAGGTCACCGACACGATGGCGAGGATGCAGGACAACTGGACAGCCCTACCCATGAAACCCTTCAGGAACTTCGGGGCCTTCCTCTTCCGAAGAAGGAAGATCAGTGCCGCAGGCACCCCGGTCGCGATCGCTGCGGGCAGCGCCTGGTCGATCATCCCGACCGGAACGTCGACGAAGATCATTGCGACCGGGACAAGGCTTGCGACCAGGAAGACCACGAGGGTCGAGACCGCATAGCCGAGCGCCCTGCCTGCCTTGGCGCCTGGCCGCGAGCTGCGCGAATCCTTCAGCTTCTTGATGTAATTCGTTGCCATGCAGCTACCCGAGATAAAGATTTCCTGATCATAAATATGCGAAAAGCTGTAGACAAGATAAATAATTACAGGATATTGTTTATGCGAATACCGGACGTAGATCTGGGATGAGCATGCGCGCCGACGGGCACCGGTGAAACGAACAGCAAGATTGACACTATGACCCAACACCCTGCCCTGAGCATTCAGGATGCCGTCGCGGCCAATCCGGATGCGGACAAGACACTCAACGTCGCCGGTCGCGGCCGACCGGAGCGCGAGCCGCGCGACGCGGCGCGTCGCATTCTGAGCCGCCAGCACTTCGGGGCGCAGCTCCGTTCCCTGCGTGAGGGGGTGGATCTGTCCCTGAGCCGCGCCGCTGCCTTGGCCGGACTGAACTCATCGCGCAAGCTGTCGCAGTATGAGACGACCTGCTACCCGCCCGGGGAGGTGGTCGAACGCCTGGCGCCCCACTACGGCGTCGAGCCGCGCGAGCTGGCCGAAATGGTCCTGCGGCACTCCGATCCCACCCTCTTCCATGCCATCACGGGGAAGCCAGGCTACGAGCCGCCGCTGAGCGACATCGAGAATTTCATGGCCTTCAAGAAACCCAACAACTGATCGGAGCGCGCAATGCGGTTCAGGATTATCGGGAGCGTGATGCTCCTCGCGACAACGGCCTTCGGCGCCATGCCGGCCGCAGCGCAGGGAATGCCCGAGGGGGAATTCGTTCGCCTCGGCGAGGTTGCCGGGCTGAACGTCTTCAAGGTCGAGGGGCAGGATGGCCTGTGGCTGATCTCGCCGGACAACAAGACGGTGATCAACGGCGACTACTACGACATGAGCGGGCCGGCTCCGATGGTGAACTACGAGCCTCTCGATCCGTCCGAGCAGGCCGCCCCGCCCGCGGCAGCGGGTCTGGCCCCTCCGACGGCGCTGGCGCCGGGGATCGGCATGAGCCAGCCCGCGATCGCTATTCCGGAGTTGGATACGCCCGCCGTCGCCGCTCCCGCCGCTCCGCATGCCTCCCAGGTGGCCGGCGTGGAGATGATCGACGGCATCTTCAACCGGCTGGAGGCCCAGCTGACCGGTGTCGATGCGACGGTGAGGAACGATCTTCTCGTGAATCTTGTCAATCGGATGGAATCCGCCCGCTCACCGGAGGAATTCCAGCTGATGCTGATGGAATGGCAGGCCATGGTGGCGGGCAATGCGGAGGTTCAGGTCCAGGCCCGCGAGGGGCTGGATGCCATCGCGTCGGGCTCGGTGCCGGCAGAGCCCGTGTCCCCGGCTTCCGATCTCCCCGAACCGCTTCCCGCGCCGCGCCCCGTTCAGAACCTGCCCGAAGTGACCAGCCAGGACATGGGCTCGCCCCTGGTCCCCGTGCCCCCTTCAGCTGCGGAGCCGGTCGGCCCGGCGACGGCCGCGCCTGCAGGGCCGCTGGATGCGTCGATTTCTTCGGCGCCGGCCGAGCCGCAGGACGACAGTGTCATGCTCTTGAGTCAGATCCGCAGTGATGGACACTGGTTCTCGGTGGGGCGCATCGGAGCGCCGACCGTCTATGCCATCATCGACCCCACCTGCCTACATTGCGCCCGTGCCGTCGCCAACCTGGCGCCGGAAATCGAGGCCGGGCAACTGGACATGCGCGTCCTGCTTGCGCCGGTCGTCTCCAAGGCGGCCCCAGGCAAGATCGCGGCGATCCTGCTGTCGGACGATCCAGCCCAATCCTTCCTGGACCATGAGAAGGGCTATGCTGCCAATGGAGCCTCGAGCCTGGCGGACCGGGATTTCGCGGAGCTGTCGCCGGAGATGAACGAGGCGATCCGCATCAACCGTGAGATCGTCATCGAGAACGGCCTGCCGGGTGTGCCCTTCTTCGCCTATGTGACTGCAGAGGGCATCAAGTTTTCCTCCGGGGTTCCCGATGCCGGCAAGTTCTCCGGCGCCGAGCCTGATCCCATGTCTGCGAATTGAGAACGGAAGATCCGACGATGAAGAAACTCTCCTGTCTTTTCGGAATCACTGCTGTCTGTGCGGCATTCGGCATCAGCACTGCCATCGCCGAGGATGCCGGATCCGTTCCGGTGATCAGTGCCTCCGAGAGCCCGATGGCGGCGGGTGCGTCCGCGGCTGATGGCACGATCTCCGATGAGGCCGCCGGCCTCTACTCCCGCATCCCTGGCCTGCGCGCCGCGGACGATATCAACGGCATGAGGGCCTGGACGGCCCCCGGCCAGAACCTGATCTTCATGCGCGACGCCATGACCGGCGCCTATGTCGTGGGCTTCCCCTTCGATGCCGAAGGTCGCACCCTGATCCCGGGTGCGGCGGAGGTCGAGAACTCGGGTATCGATCAGCTGCTCTCCGAGCTCTTTGCGCCCCGGATCAACATCCCGGACAGCTACGCGCCGACGGTCGAGGAGCGTCTCTCCGGGCTTTCCGAAGAAGAGCGTGACAACGCGATCAATGCGCTCATCAGCTCTGTCCGCGATGTCCGGGACGAGGCCGAATTCAACAGGGCTATCGAGGCATGGATCGATGCGCTGCCGGAGGATGATGCGGCCCCGGCCGCGGAGGAGGCTCCGGAAACGATCGACGAGGAGGCATCCGCCGCGCAGAGCGGCCCCACCCTGCTCGAAGCGGTTCGCAACGCGGCCTACGTGGAGATCGGCGATCGGGCTGCCCCGATGGCCTATGTGTTTCTTGATCCGGCATGTCATGCCTGCCGTGCGGCCATGGCAGAGGTCAGGGACCGGGTCGAGGCCGGCGACCTGCAGCTTCGCGTGCTGCTCGTTCCGGCCGTCGATGCGGACTCCCCGGGCGTCATCGCGGGGATGGCCGCAACCGGTGACATCGGCAAGACGCTGATGGCGCTGAGCGCGGAGGAGGACGCGGATCTCCCCTTCGATCGGCCGAGCACCCTGTCGGACGCGATCGCCTCCGGGATCGAAGAAAATCTGGACATCGCCCGGACCTACCAGCTGCCGAGCCTGCCGTTCTTCATCTACGAGAAGGAGGATGGGCCCTTCTATGTCTCCGGACTGCCTTCGATCGAGCAGTTCGAAGGCATCATCCTGGCCGACGCGGACATGGCGCCGGACGGGATCCCCCCGGCCGAAGAGCCGTCGACCGATGGTGATGGGGCCGCACAGATCGAGTGATGTCTCGATCATGGGTCTGGAATGAACGCGGCGGCACCAATGGTGCCGCCGCGTTGCATTTCACGCGCCCGACGGATCCAGGCTCACGCGAACGGTTCCGGCTCATGGGCCGGCGTGCCGATGCGAAACTCCTCATACAGCAGGTGGTCCGCCGCCGCGCGCATCTCGCGCAGCGTGACGAAGGAGTTGTCGAAGATCATGTCGGGGACGATGCCGGCTGAGAACCCATCCGTCTCGATGCCGACTCCGTGGACGGCATCCTTCTCCAGTCTCCGGGTGATCTCGATGATCACCCCGCCCTTCCGACGGAAGATATCCGCCTCGAAGACGATCGACGAGAAGATGATGCCGGTCGGCCGCGGGCCCGGATCGCGCAATGCGCGCTCCATCTCCATGCCGAGCGTGAAGTCCGAGCCCATGTCGACGCCCATGCAGCGCGCAAGCTTCTCCATGAAGAAGCGCGGCCTGTAATGCTCTCCCGGACGGCCGTGGGCCGGGTCGACGATCACCGGGAGCAGTGAGCATGGCACGTCCTTCAGGTCGCCATCCGTCATCCGCGTGGCCATTTCCGCTCCGGCGCCGAGATGCATGAAGTAGCCGCGGCTGGCCGCCTTGCCTCCGTCGAACGGATGGGCAAGCCGGAAGCCGTGCTCCTCGACCAGGTATTCCGCGAACCTGCTCTTCCCGACCTGGCGATCACCTTTCAGGCCGATCATCAGCAGCTGCTCATGTCTCATGATGTGGCCTTATTGAATCAGGAGGCCGCAGCCGCGATCGGTGCGCGGACCGACCCGAGTCGTCGAAAGCTCGCCGCGAGGAGTCGCCCGCAGGATGATGCCGCCCTCGATGGTTTCCATCGGCTTGCGGCTGCGGGTGATGCCTTCGATCGCGCGGTCCACCTGCGACGGGCTGAGCTTGCCGCCGAGGTTGCGCCGGACACCGTCCTTCAGGCCCCGACAGAAGGAATCCGAGCACCAGACGACATCGTCGCTGTTCATCAGCGGCGCGCCGGCGCTATCGGGGCTCTTGTCCGCTGCCGCGGTGTCTTCGAGCAAGTCGAGGATGTCACTCGATCCCGGACGAGGCTCCGACCCACGGATGTCACTCCCCGCCACGGGGCTGTCCGCCGTGAGCGGCGCATGAGGGGCAAGTGTCCGGACGAGGTGTTCTGTCAGGATCTCGGGATTGGCACTCCTCTGAACGGAGCGGACCAGGCCCTCGACCGCCTCACCGACATCGCGGTCCTTTCCAAGGGCGATGTTGAGATGGATGTTGGTCACGTTCTGGCCTGGCCCGCCTGACGCCGACCCCGAACCTTCAGGGCCGGCCTGAGGCATGCCCGAGGATGGCGAACCATCCCCCATGATCCTGCCCTTGGCATACTTGTAGGCCTCGTGGAGCCCCTTCACCACACCGAAGATCTCGACCGCCTTCGTCAGCGTCTCGCCGACCAGAGAGGCGATGCCGGCCGGATCCCGCGCGATGCTGTCGCGGACCGACGTCAGGTAGGCCGCACCGGTATCCATGCCGGCCCGCAGCGTTTCGGTGAAGAACTCGCGCAGCGCTCCGGCCCGGGGGCCCAGCACATTCCTGACCTCGACCATGCCGTGAGCGGCGGCCTGGACCGCGTCGCTGCCGACATCCCGGGCCCAGTCGAGGAATCCCAGAGCCACGCCGCCGACCCAGCTCTGGATCCCCGAGAAGTAGGAATTGATGATCGTCCCGGTCTCCATGAAGGGCACGTGGGGCACGATGTGGCTCAGCCCCTGGTCGATGACCGCCGCCATGCCGCCGATATCCAGTCCGAAAAGAAGCGCGCCGACCGTTGAACCGCAGAGGAAGACGGCCGACTTCATCGATTTTCCGGTGAAGTGGTCAGTGAAGTCGAATTGCGGTGTCATGGCGCCCGGCCCCTTCATGTCTTGTCCAGAACAGCATATGGCGATAATGTGAAAATACCTTCGATTTTCTGGGATTTGGGCTGTATGGTTCAACCGCCATCCGCTATTGGGATCGGCTTGCGAGGGACGCAAGGCCCATCGCCTTGGCGAGGCCCTGCATGTCGGTCAGTGCGAGCAAAGCGATCCGCGACATGTTGATCCGCTCGGGCGGGGCCGCGGTCACGGACATGTCGTATCCCCTGGCCGCGTTCCGGAAGAACTCGCTGAGCGCTCCGGAGATCGCAGCGGCGGATCGCTTCATGCTCTCGGACCCGTCTTTCGCAAGGACTCCGGCGAATTCCGTGACGTAGCGCCCGGTCGGAACTCCGGTCAGGTCGATCACGTAGCCCTCGAGGCCACGGTCCCGGTATCTCAGCTCCAGATCGTCGAGGGATGCGTCCGGGATGAGATGCGCTCCAAGGGCGATGCCACGCGCGGAGGCCTCCAGCTTCTGGCGCGGATAAGGCCTCAGCGTCATCGAGCTCGACAGCGTCGCGTCGATCAGACCGATCAGGGAGACGTCAGCCCGGGACCGCAGTTGCCCTCCGGCAAGCTCGAACGCGTATCCGCTCTTTCCGGTGATCGTCGAGAGGCCGACACGGCTGAAATTCGTCACAGCCTCGGGCGGCACCACGCCGGCGGAGTAGATCCGGGTAATCGGTGCATCGACCTTCATCTGCGCATCGAACAGCGTCGCCGCATTGAGGATCTGCATCAGATTGAGTTCGCCATTGGCTTTTGATCCGGTGAGCGTGATGCGGTCGAGAAGGGAGAGCAGAGGGGCGATGCTCGCGCTCTCGACATCGAGGCCGGCGGTGACGTCCAGGAAGCCGAAAGCAGGACTGCGCCCGGGGCGGCGCAGCTCGAGTGAGCTCATGCTCGCCCGGACAGCGGCCTGGGGTGCCTCCGGCGCTCCTGCAGCTTTCGCGGTGCTCGGCGTGCGAAGCTCCGCCCGGAGCCCGCTGATCGCAAAGGAAGCGTCGTCACGTGCGATGAACTCGACGCTGGTCGCCGCGAGGATGCCGCTGAGCCAGCATTCATCACCCTCACGCCTGCGTTCGAAGTTCAGGTTCTTGACACGAAGCCCGGGCTGGCCACCATCCGGTGCCGCAAGCCGCATCTCGAGCCCGTCCAGCTGCAACTTCCCGATCTGGCGAACCCATTCGCAACTGTCCGCCCCCGCATGGGCCGGCCAGTCGTCGAGAAGGAAGCGCAGACCAGAGATGAGGACGATGGGCCGCGTGGGGTCGACGGGGCGGAGGGTGAGATTTCTGACAGCGACCTCGACCCGGTTTCCTTCTCCGATGCCGAAGGTCACCTGGTCGATCATCGTCCGGGTCGAGATGCCCTCTACCAGAACGCCCTCGTAGGTGCGCCGGCCCTCGGCCATGAGGTCCTTGGTTGCCGAGACCGCGTAACCGGCCTCGGAGGGGAAGATGCGCTGGATGGGGGTCGGCTCCTGGGCGGAGGCGGCCACGGCGCCGGTGATGGTCGATGCCGCGGCCAGCAAGGCCATGATGAAACGGCGCATCATTTCTGATCCGTGGCGATTGCCTTCTCAAGAAGCTGGACAGCCTCTGACACGAAGCCCGGATCGCTCATGGTCGCGAGAGGAATGGGTCTCGTGGTTCCGGATCTGCGCAGAATTTCCAGGCCAAGTTCCCCGTCGACATCCTCCTCCGCGAAGATCTTCGCGAACTTCTGCCCGTTCTCTGCCAGATAGGTGAAGAATTCCCCGACCGAGCGACGATCCTCGCGGCCCTCCTGCTCTGCGATGCTCGCATTCTGGTTCATGACGTCGGCCAGCTCACGGTTTCTGACCGCCTGTTCCTTGGCGCGCTCACCGGCGACCAGGAGGTCGATCATGCCGCCATGACGTTCCTGAGGAGTCCTGCCGCGGGATGCGCGCTGGAGACCATCGACGATGTCTTCCATTCCCGCATCCGGATCAGCATCCGAGCCGCCCAGCCCGAGATCGCTCATGAGCTCGGTATCGACATCATCCCATTCGTCATCCGCACCATCTCCGTCATCGGAGTATTCAGGCGTTCTGTTCGGCTCTCCGGCCAGGATGCCGGCAAGCCAGGCATGATGGATGTTGACCGGATTGCCGGCATGCTTGCCTGCCTTCCAGAGCATTGCCGACGCGATGGCACCCACCGCGGCGGCGGTGTCCTCCGGTGCGGATCCGACCTCGTAGCTTTCGGGATCCTTCGCGATCCGGAGAACCGACCTGGAGCTGTTCACCATGCTGTCGATGAAGCGGATCTCCACGGTCTGGTCCAGGCCCGGAACCCGGTCGGTCGGGCCGCGCACCTTGATGAACTTGTTGATCGAGAACCCGTCTCCGAAACCGCCCTTGCCGACAGTGCCGACGTAGAAGGTCGAGGCCCGGACCAGCGCGCCGTTGAAGAGGAAGTAGAACTCCCCCTCCTGCATGTTCTGAAGCTCCTCCCCCTTGACCTTGTCCACCTCCTGGAACGAGGCATCCATGCGATCATACCATTTCGTGCCCCAGAACCCGGCCTCGGCGGTGTATCCCGAGGTGACCGACACCTGGGTCTTGCCGAACAGCTTCTGGATGAAGGCCACCGTCTTCTCGCCGTCGGTGCATTTGCCGGCCGCGAAGATCGAGGCGTTCGCCGAGGCCGTCTCCGCGATCTGCGGCGAGATCGACTGCATCGCGGCCATGTCCTGACCCGCGATGATGATCATGAAGCCGAGTGATCGACCCTGGGCCATCATTGTGTCGATGCCCTTGACCATGTAGTAGCCGGCTTCGTCGAGAACGACGATGTAGGGCGACGGGGCGCGGGTCTGTTTCGCGTCCACGATTTCCTTTTTCGACCCCTGCAACATGAAACCCGAGGCGTTGCCCATCATGATCTTGACCATCGTGACGATGATCTTGCCGCAGTTCTGCATCTCCTCAGGAGCCTTCTGAAGCGCAGGGAGCAGCACGATCAGGATGCGTCGGTTCAAGACGACGTCGTCGATGTCCACCTCGCCGAGGGGCGTGCGGAAAATGTGACCGTAGTCATCCGCAAGTGAACCGAGCGGTTTGGTTAATTGCATACTCAAAAAGCCGTATTGTTCATTGGCTTTCGCATCCTGGGGATCGCCCGAGATGGCCTTCTCGATCGAAAAGCCCGGCAGCGTGTCGAAGAAGCCCTTCATCGCGAGGCGCGTCGCGGTCGAGAACTCGCCATGAAGGGCGCGGAGGTAGAGCTCGATCAGCCCGGCGCGGGTCCGCATCTCGGCCCAGGCCTCCTCCGGGATCTCCTCGACCTTGGAGATCTTCTTACCCTTCAGGAGCGCCTTGTCGACCCCCTTCCCGAGAAACAGGAAATCCCGGATGGTCTGGACGTTGAGCAGGATGTCGCCCCTGTCGCGCAGCTCGCACAGCGCCTTCATCTCGGCGGTCACCAGCGTCATCGCGCGGTTCTTCCACATGTCGTTGCCCGAACCGGCATCGCCCATGAGCGACACGACGATGTTCATCAGCTGGTCCGAACCGCCCTTGGCGAAGGGATTGACCGTGTTGGACTGGGTCGCCGGTCCGCCGGCCGGCGCGTCCGGGTCGCCGCCCGCATCGGTGAAGTTCAGGACCCTGACATCGTCCTCGCGCCCGAAGCGTTTCGCAAGCGTCCAGGCACGGGCATAGAATTCGGTCGTGCCCTTCCCGTCGATGAACAGGAACCCGGAAGACCACATCAGCGTCTGCGACACCACGCCGAGCAGAAGCTCGGTGTTGTGGGTGACGACGTGGTTGTCCATGATGTAGAGACCGTCCTTGCGCGAGGTCTTGATGCAGGACATCTCCGCGTCCTCGTGCAGGCGCTCGACCTCCATGATCTCGAGTCCCTCGCCCGGGAAGCTGCAGCTCGAGGCCTGCGGCCACACCCGGTTGATGCCCTTGAACATCAACGTCAGGTCCACGCCGCGGGTCATCTCCTTCAGCGTGCCGCGGACGAAGACCGTCGCAAGACCGCCGAGCGACCAGACCAGCTGCTTGAGGATCTTGGCATCCGGCGCCCGCACCCCCGAGAGGCGGACCCCGTGTTTCTCGATGTTGACCCGGATGCCCGCATTTCTGGTGTATGTCCTCAGGAACGCGATGCGCTGCTCCGGGGTGCCGAAGAGGGAGGGCATGTAATCCAGGTGGTGCAGGCCTTGTGCGGCGCCCCGCTGCGCATGATCCTCCGACAGGATCGCACTGCCATCAGGGATGTCGAGCCCCTTCTGGGGAACGGCCAGCGGGACCTCGATGTGCAGCTTGTCTCCATGCATTCCGTGGAGGATTCCGATATCCCCCGCGGTCATGTTCTTGCCTTCGTCCGGGATCCCGAAATCCGGCGCCGCGCCGACCATCTCGTTGATGCGGACCCGCGGGCGGGCCTTCACGTGCCAGAGGTGGTCGAGCGAGCAATCCGCATGCCGGCCGTCGGAAAACCAGATCCGCGCGCCCGCAATCCGCCCCTGCGGATGGATCGACATCACCTCCGTCGTGCCACCCAGCGGGTGGATGAGGATGTCGCCGACGCGCAGGTCGCCGTTGAACACCCAGCCGCGCGTGGTGAGCACCAGTGCGTCCAGCGGCAGGGCCTTGCCCGAACCGGTGGTCCCCAGGAAGAAGCCGTGCCGGCGCGCATCGCCGTTCTCGATCCAGAGCTCCTCGAGGCTCTGCTGGTCACGGCCGAAGTAGAGGATCCCGCCCGCCTTGGCATAGCCGAAGCCACCCGGCTTGGGCGCGCCGTAATCGGTCCCGCCCCAGTTCATCGGCACCTTGAACGGAAGGCGGTATTTGCGTGAGGCCACCCAGCTGTAATATCCAAGGGAGATCGGCAGCACGACAAGCCAGCCCTGCGGCGCGATCGCCATGGACGCCGCTGAGCCCATCATGATCATTCCCACCGTGTCACGCTGGGTCATCATGTCCCTGAGGGCGCTGACCGGGGACTTGATCTGTCGCCGCGTCTGGCTCGGGTCCACCCGGTCCTTCTGCATGGGAAGTGACTGGGTCGTCTTGCTGTGTTCGGCCATGTTCCGCGTCCCCCCGGATGGATCCGGCAAACTTGTAGGTGCCGCAGGGCGGCAGTCGGATTATCCTACCTGATGACAAACGATATTCGCAAACGTAACGACCGGGTTATCAACAATTCCGCGCGAGTCACGCGATCAGGATGTCAATCTCGCGGGCCGTCCGCCAGTCTCCGGTGTAGCCCCTCGCCCGGGCCTGCGGCGTGTAACGCATGCGGAAGCGCGCATCTCCGATCTCGCAGCTGAAGATGTCTGGCAGGAATAGACTCCGAAGCAGATCATCGGATCCGCAGGCGCGCCTCATCTGCCGCCAGAGCGGCACGAAACCGGGCAGATCGCCGCCGAGACGGGCCAGGAACTCTGCCGCGATCCCGGGATAGCAATACCCGATCACGGACATGCCGCGGGAGTCATGGATCTTCATGGCCGCGACCCCCATCGACGACGCGCATTCCAGGATCTTGCGGGCAGGAACCGGGGCCGGCCGATGCATCAGAACGAGAAGGCGGCCTGGTCCGGACCGGGCATCGCGACCGCCATATGCGGCTCCGGCAGCTGGCAGCCGGCGGCCAGGTCGCACAGGATGTCCCCATGGCAGGCGGCCGGGGCGCACCAGCAGACCAGGTCCTTGCCGGCAAGCTCCCTGCGCGCCCGGTCGACGATGTCCGGGTTGCGGTGCAGGTGGTCGAGATATTTCGCCAGGACCTCGGACCGGTCGCCATCCTTTCCGATTGCGAATGGATTGCCCCAATCGGACGGTCGTCCGATGTAGATCGAGTTCGCCGGCTCCTTGCCGTCGCGTCTGGCGTTGAGCGCCTTGCCCCTGACCGGCCGCCTCCACGCCCGCATTTTGATTCCGCAGAGGATCGCTCCCGGAAAATCGGGGGCATCGAGCCCAAGGAGATGGAGTCCCGGATCATCATGGAGACGTTGCCGCAGGCCCATATGCAGTCGGCCGAGGGCGTTGACGCCCTCCAGCATCCCGTTAGATGGCTTCGCGCCCCAGAACGGGTCGCGGTGGGAGATCTCGACGATGGGCAGGTTGCCGGTCTCCCGGTAGTGCGCACTCATCCGGGCGTGGTTATGCGCCAGTTTCAGATCGAGGCAGTGCCGCATGATCCGGACATTGACGTCCCGCCAGTCCTTGCGCGTCTCGAGCTGCCGTTCATAGGCCTTGCGCTTGGCGAGCATGGCGTTGGGCTGATCGAGGATCTCCCGCTGAAAGTCCGGCAGATGCGGGTAGCGCAGAGCCTGATAGAGGTGCTCCGTCGAGGCCACGGTCATGTCGAGGACCAGGATGGGATAGCCGGAGGCCATGTTCGAAAGGGCCCCGAAGCGTTCCCGGGTCTTCAGGAAGCCCGCAACCTCATCGGCGCGGTAGGTTCTCGGCTCGACCACGGATCCACCTCACGGAACATGCTGCGGCTAGATTATTCCATCTTCCCGAAATCGTAAAATTTCAGAATTCGTCTCGATGTTTCACCAGAATCCTTTGCAGTTTATCCAACGCCCGCTTCTCGATCTGGCGAACGCGCTCCGTCGTGATCCCGTAGGCCCGGCCGACGGCTGCAAGGGTCTGCCTTCGGTCCTCACCCGTCAGATGGCGCCGGCGGATGATGTCCCGCTCGCGCTCGGACAGGCTCGAAAGCGCGTCATGGATCAGCATCTCCGCCCTGCTCGCGCAATCGGCCTCGATCGTGAGTTCCTCGGCGTCGCTGCGCTCGGATTCAAGGAGGTCTACGAACTCCTCGGAGGAATCGTCCTGACCGGAGGTCGCGTTGAGGCTGTGATCTCCGCCCATGCGCGCTGCAAAGTGCCTGACGAAGTCGGTCGGCAGATCGAGGCGCTCCCCGACCAGTCTGAACACATCCCCCATCCTGGTGTAGCGGCCGCTCTGCCGCAACTCGACCTCGGCCGCGCGGATCTCTTGACCAAGCCGGAAGAACAGGCGCTTGTGGTCGCTGCTCGTGATGAACGTGACGAGGCTGTGATTGCGAACGAGGTGATCATTGACCGCGGCCATGACCCACCATCGGGCATAGGTCGAGAACCGATAGCCCTTGCTGTCGTCGAAGCGGTCGATCGCGCGCATCAAGCCGAAGACAGCCTCATGCATGAACTCCGCCATATGCTGATCCCGGTTCGCCGGACCGCCCTTTCGCAGAGCGGCCTTCCCGGCGATTGGCATCGCAAGCGGAAGGAAGGCCAGAATGATGCGGTCACGCGCAGTCACGTCGCCCTGCGACTGCCATGCGGTGATCAGGCGGGCCTCCTCCGACCTGTCGAGGGCCACGTATTTCCGCGTTTCCGAATGGCCCGACAGCCAGTCAAAGCGCAAATCATGTTTTCGCATAAATTCTACCCAAAGGCCTGAATTGCCCGGACCTCAGGATCGGCGAAATTGCCCAACGGCACAAGCCGTTACGCAGCCGCCGCGTAGGTTATCCACCATCCTGCGTTCCGCACTCCCGGATGTGTCCGGCCTCGATCAGCCCGACCATGCATGTGTCGCAGATGAGATGGCCTTCAGGGAGCGGTGCCGTAATGAATGCGAACACGGTCATGTCATGGACCGAGCCGAAATGCCCCACCACACGATCCTCCGTCACCTCGCAGGCACACCCGAATGCCTGGGAAGACTTCCTGCCCTCCTCGGAGAACAGCTGATCGAATGTCGTCCCGCAGCAATTGCAGGTGGCGTTGTCCGTCATAATCACACTCCAGATTCACGTTCTGCAATGTATAGACATATTGATGGGCGCTGTCACCCATAATATTTCGCAAATGCGGCGTGCGCGCCATCAAAGGCAAGAGGCCCGCCTTTCGGCGGGCCCCCTTCATTCCTCGTGATCCGTCCGGATCACATGCCGGGCGCCATGTCGGCTTCGGGCTCCGGCACGGCGAACCTGGCGAACTGCACCTCATCACCGACCTTCAGGCCCTCGACCTGCGGGAAGCGCTTGGCCAGCGCCTCGACGGCGGCATCGTCTTCCAGCGTCCAGGCGCTGCCCAGGTCCGTGACCGTGACGGTCTCGCCATCGACCTCGATCGAGCCATCGACCTCGGCGCTGCCCACGACGACCGGAACGCGGGTCTTGTCGGCCTCTTCGCGGCGCTGGGCGGCGGACTCGGCGCGGGCGGCCTTCTCCTCGTCGGTCAGGGCCGGCTTGGCGGCCTTCTCGGCCTTGGGCGCATCCGCGTCGCGGACGATGGCGGCGCCGAAATGGAAGTTGCCCTTCTTGGAGCTGCCCAGCATGGGGCCGCGCACGAGGGTTTCCTTGCCCGAGTCATGGGCGGCGCGCAGCGCCTCGGCGCCGTTCTTCTGGTGCGGGTAGGCGATCACGGCGTGTTCCTTGCCTTCGGCCGTCTTGCCCACAGCCTCCAGCTTGCCGTCGACCTCCTTCAGGGACCCCTTGACGATGGTGCCCTTGAAGCCGCCCCACTCGGGACCGTCGTTCTTCTTTTCGGTTTTCGTATTTTCCGTCATCATGACCTCCTGGCATTCCAACTTCGCACCGTCACAGATGTCCCGCACGGTGCCACTATCCGAAATTAGCAAAGGTGAAAGAAAGCTCCTACAAAAATTTCGCAAATTCTCCGTTAGAGCTTTACGGATCGATAATTCGCATATAATTTAGTGATACTGCCTTCGCAGCCATGTCTCCGACTTGCCCGGCCGCCAGGCCGGGCATTTTTTTGGATTGAGGTCGACCGATGAGCGATGGTCATGTAGCGGATGCGCCCCGCGATCGCCTGTGGATGGTGCGTCCTGACAGGACCGCCGCTGATGAGCGCATGGCCCTGGAAGACGGCATGATCCGCATTGATGCCGGGGTCCGCGCCGACATTTCGGAAGCTTTCGAATACGAAGAGGTCCTTGATGCCGTCATGATCGGCAATCCGGGCGAGAGCGGTCCCAGGCTCGAAAGCCTGGCGCGTCAGACGCATGCCCTGATCCACCTCATCCAACCCGGCGATCTCGCCATCGCCCCGATGAAGCGCGCCGGAACGATCGCGATCGGGCAGTTTCTTCCTGGATATGCCGAATGCTCCGACGGTTGCCCTGCCCGCCAGGTCAAATGGCTGCGCACGGACATCGCCAGAGATCGGGTCATGCCCGATCTGCTCTACTCGCTCAGCGCCAGGCAGCGTGTTGCCCGCATCGAGCGAAACGACGCCCTTGAGCGGGTCTGCGCCCTGCTCGCGGGGCGCCCCGATCCGGGCCCTGCCGGAGCTGCGTTCACGGGTCTGCCTGATGACGGCGAGGAGCTGGACCGCATCCTTCGACAGCGGATCGCGGCACGTGTCGGCTCGGTTTTTGCCGGACATGGGCTTGCTGAGCTGGTCGGCGAGATTCTCAGGGTGCAGGGCTTCGAGGTAAGGGTGAGCCCCCCGGGTCCGGATGGAGGCGTGGACATCTATGCCGGACGCGGGATCTTCGGCATGCAGGACCGTGTCATCGTTCAGGTGAAGTCGGGCGACCAGCGCGCAGACCACGAGGTGTTCCAGCGCCTCGAAGGCGCCATGCGGGCCGCGAAGGCGGACCGCGGATTGCTGGTGAGTTGGGGAGGTTTCACCCGTCCCGTGCTGCAACGCATGGACCAGGCGTGGTATGAGGTGCGCCTGTGGTGCGCCGCAGATGTGATTGATGCGCTTCTCGAGCACTACGACAGGATGCCGCTCGCCATCCGCGACCGCATACCGCTGCGGCGCGTCTGGGCGTGACCGGATGGCGACCCGCAAACCCGCACCACACATCCGAATTGGCAGGCGGCCGCATCACATGCTGTATTCGAGGTCCGGATCGGGTATCCGGGTGACGGAGTGCGCACGCTTCGCATCGTAGACCCTGCGAAACTCGGACATGACGTGCTCCATGTATTGAGGACTGAAGCTCCGCATGGGCACACGCTTGCGGATGCAGGTGGAGGTGGAAATCGTGTCGAAGTTGAAATCATTCAGGCCGATCGATGCCTGAAGATGGTGCGGCATGCCGATCGCGGCGCACTCCTCCGCCGGCACGAACAGCCGGTCATGACGAAGGCTCGGCGCCTTGGTCGTGATCGGCAGGATTATGGCGGTAGGATCACTCTCGTTGATGCGCATCAGGACCACGCAAGGCCGCATCTTCTCCGCGCGCTGCAGGCCGGACTGGTGCTGCCAGTGCCAAAGAAACGGGTAGATGATCATGTCGCCGGCCGCGAGAAGGCTGCGGTCCTTCGCGGGGAGATTGCCATTGCGCCCCGCGTGCGCAGGTGCTGCGATGGATTGCTCCGTCCTGTGTGTCTCGATCATCTCTTCGTTCCCCATGAAAGTCGCAGATCAGTTCAATCAATTTGGGGCGCAGAAATATAACTACACGAAAACATCAAAAATGGAAGTCGGATTTATGCGAAAATCGCCATGTAGAAGGGTTAATTTGTGTTTTTTTTGGATCTTGTTGCGCATCGATCTGCGCGCATCCGGAATTTACCGTCCGTCCCGCCTCGCTCAGATCATTGCGCAGTCCTAGAAAATCCATGATTCTCAGGAAGCGTCGCATCGTGTCGGCCTGGAGTTTCCGCGCGATGTCTTGTTCTGGGAGACTGAGCGGACTTAGGGTTTCGGTGTTTCCCTTGGCGAGAAGTCTTGCCCACCGCTCATCCCCGCCCGTGATCGTCATGGCAAACCCCGCCAGAACGGTCCTGGACGAGACCCCGGAAGCGGGTTCGTCCATCATGCCGATCGCCAGAAGGGATGTCCGCAGCACATCGTGCTCCTCCCGGACATGCTGCTCCAGGGCGATGCAGATGGCCGCCAGAACCTCCGGGCTTTCCGGGCTGCGGCCGCGGCCCAGGCATCTGGCCTCGTCATGAGCCCTGGACCAGTCGAGCGCGGTGATGGCGGACCTGGCGCCCATTGCCTCGCAGCGCCGTTCGAGATGCCTCATCGCTGTCGGCTCGTGTATGAAGGGGTCCTCCAGACCTTCCAGAAGGCCCGTGGTGACCGCATTGGCAAGGGCGATGAAGAGGCGAAGGGGACCTTCCACGCTCAACTCGGCACTGCTTCCCGCGAGCGCATCCACGCATGCCCTGCGCAGACCGTCCGTCATCAGGGGGGCGGCGACAGAACGACCTGCAGCGACATGCATTCTTTTGACCTTCGCTTATTCAGGGTGCGGTCGGTGCCTCCGCCTCGTTGGCATGCCGGACAGAGGCCTTCGCCTCGTCGAGGCGCTCGAAGACGAAACTCTCGAGCTTGTCCGCATCGATCCCGGCGAAGGCTGCCTTGTCGAATGCCTGCACGATCGGTGCGATCTTGCTGATATGCGTCTCCAGGGAGGCGGCCAGCTGACGGGTCTTTCCGTATTCGAAGGCGATTTCACGGATGCTGGGAAAATCGATGCGGAACTCCTCCATGAACTCCTCGCTTTGCGGGCGTCCGGACTGCCAGGCGTCGAGGTCGAAGTCCGGCCAGGTGGAGAGCGCCGGCTCCAGCTTGTGCTTCAGTTCGGGGTCGGGTTCGCGCTCGACCGTTCCGAGCATGCGCGACAGAAAGCCCTTCTTCTGCGTCTGCGTTTCGGGCTGTCCGGAGAGCTTGGAAATGAAGGTGTCCGCGTCCCGGTCCGGCAGCAGGCCACCGCGGGACATCTGCACCGCCGCAAGCATCTGGGCGCCGAAGGCCAGCCGCTTACCCTCTTCGGTGAGACCCGCCAGGTGGGGCCGGTTCGGGCAGGTCGTCATGAACTGCGACCTGTTCACGCCGATGCGCTTGAGGGACTGGTGCGCCACGTGGCGCAGCGTCTGCTGATCCGTGTTGTCGAACGGATCGGAAACGGGGAATGTCATGCTGTCATCCTTCATGTCTGGTTTGGACCGGGTGTGGGGGCTGTTCATTCGCTCGAGATGGGCCACCGCCGCCCTCAGCTGTCTTTGATGGATGGGATCCGCTTCAGGATTGCGCGGCTCCAGGTCGCGCACGCACTCGACGAAGCATTCGAGAAAGTCCCTGCGGGCCGCCTTCGGAAGCTTGCCCTCCAACGGGACGTCAAGCGCGGCCAGACCTGGCTCCTCGAGCCACGACAGGTGGGCGCCGACAGTGCGGGCAGGCTCCTCGATCGCCAGGTCGCGCTCATCGATGCGGATGCGCCGGTCGATGAGCTTGATCATTTCCTTGCTGATGCGGATGTCCTCGCTCGCCAGGCCGAACCCGGACATCAGGACGTCCTGCGTCCGGTCCTCTATCCAGCGGAACTCGGGCATGATCGCCTTCATCGGGGTGATCTTGTCACCCAGCAGCGCCTCGGGTCCGTCGTGGAGAAGAATGGCGAGGGCATCCTCGCGGGTGGTGACGACCCCGTTGTCCAGCGCCCACCTGGTCATCAGCGTGCTGTGTTCGGCCACGGACAGGAACTCGAACTCCTCGAGCAGTTGGCCGTTGTAACGGCACACCCTCGAGAGGCCGGCGGCGATGTCGACGATACGCACATCCTCCGGCCGGGGATCGAGCAGATACCAGGGCAGCCCGGACGCAGTCACCATCCATGGGCCGCGCTCCTTGGCGGCGGTCATCTTCTCAAGCGCTGCGACCATGTCCGGGCTCATGGCATCCTCCTCGTTGTCAAGCAGGATACGACCGCGAACCGAAAATACTGACTCATTATTTCGCATTTCGATTTTCGCGGTGCCGACTTATCATTGCCAAGCGAGGAACCCCTGCCGGCGCCATGGAAATGAGAGCGGAAATCGAGCAACAGATCCGCGAAATCGAGCACGCGCTCGAGGCCCGGACGGCACCGCCGTCGGGGCTTCTCGGCTTGTTCACGGATCCGCCCGTCAATGATCCATGCGCCTGGGCAATCGAGGCCCGAAAGATCTTCGGCGACCGGATCAGGATTTTCGGGTTCTGGTCATATGAGAATCCCGAGGCAGGACTTTTGGGAGAGCTGAGGGAGCGGCACGACTTCGCGGTCCTGGATGGACGCTGGCTCCTTGACGGATGGATCAGCCGCCACTGGTCGGACGAGGCGGGCGCGCCCGTGACCGATCTCGAAGACGAGACGGACATCGAGCGGCGACGGATGCTCTACGGCGATCCGGCTGCATGGGAGGCTGATTACGACCTCGAGCGCCGCGCGGACCTTGCGGCCGGGCTGACCATCCGTGAAGTTGAGCCGGAAAGCGGCGACCGTAATTTCATGGCTTGACCGAAAGAATCCCCATGATTCATGATTCCTACGGCGACCTTGTCGCAACCGGATCATGGGGGGTGTCATGCCGGCATATGCGGATATTCTGCTGCACCAGATCGACCCTTCGAGAAACCGACGAAGGTTCTATCGCATCAGGCTGGGCTGGAACCTATTCGGTGAACCGGTCCTGATGAGGGAGTTCGGCCGCATCGGTCAGGCCGGAAGGGTCATGGAGGACCGTCACCCCGCCGCGGAAACCGCCAGGATGGATTTCTGCAGGCTGACCGCGTGCAAGCTTCGCCGCGGCTACGTCTGCATGCCCGCGGGGCGTAAGGGGGATGACGTTGTATGCGGCATCCTGATGGCCGAGCCGCTCGGCCTTGCCTGCGACCTGATCTTCGGCGGGACGGGTCATGGCCCCGACCAGGAGTTCGACTTTACCGGACCTTTTGTCCGGACGGCCCTCCCCGAGAAGCCGCAGCCCCAGTAAGGCGCAGAGTTCCGCGGCATGGTTGCCCTTTGCGGAGGTTCCCGGCACCGGGTGCAGGAAGAGGCGTGATCCCTCGAGGATGTCACGGAACAACCTGCCATCCGAACCGCGCTGAAATGCAGCAAGCAGCATGTCCGGGTCCACGATCGGCTCCTCGTGTGCGTAAACCCCGTAGCAGATGATGTCACCGCCCCCACCCGTCAGGCCGAACAGCTCGGCCTCGTGTGAAATGCCGCCCAGGCGGAGCTGCGCTCGAAGCCTTGCGGCCTTCCCATGAAGCGCTGTCCATGAGAGCGCAGTATCGGCGGATCTGGTGTGTTCGTCAGGCATGCGTCACTTCGGGGGAGATCGATCGCATATTCACATCCGAGCCCGCTGTCGGCAACCGCCCCGCGGCGGTTGTCCACATTCCTCGAACATCAGCGCCCGATGCGAAGGCCCGCGCCCAGACCTCTCGGAACCGAGGCCCGCATGTCCTCCTGGGTGTTCGGATCTATCGCCTGGCGGTATCTCTCTGCGATGAACGGCGTGATCAGCTGACTCTTGACCACGAGCGGGCTCTTCTCGATCGCCCCGATGATCGCCGGATCCTTCCGCAGGCTGCGGCTGAGGCCTCGGCCGTCACCGACATTGAAGCGGAAGGAGAGGTAGTCGTCGGCCTGCTCCCCGATACTGGTGTATTCGGGTCCACCGAACACTTCCGGCGGCAGGACCGGCGCCAGGTGACCCGCGATCATCGCCTCTATGCCGGTATCGCCGTAGAAATGCCCGAACGTGTCGATGTCGTATTCGTCCATGTCGAAGAACAGGAGCAGCTCGTGGACCGGATCCTCATCCCTCTTGCCATCATACCAGGCAGCCGTCCTCCGCTCGTAGAGGATCGGCATGAAATCCAGCTCCCCAGGTGCGCGGCGGATCCTGTCCCTGCGCACCAACGGGGGAATGCCGAGGCTGAACAACGGCAGCGACACGGATCTGAATTCTATGAAGCAGAGGCAGTCCGGGCCGACCGGAAACGACTCAGGAAATAACATCCATCCCTCCATATCCGCTTTCGGGATAGGCGCTGGCGGACGGTGCTGGCAAGCCGGAAGATTCAGATCTGGCGCATATTCAATGCTTTGCAAATATTTAGATGCGTTCCTGAGCGAATGGGCCCCCGGTCGGGGGCCCATTCGTGACGTGCATCTCTTTTTCGCGAACTGCCCGGATCACAGGCCCGGAGCATCGTCCTCATCGAAGCCGAAGTCGATCTCGGCGCCGTTGTCGTAGCGCAGATTCGTAACCTCGGCGCGCAGCGCTTCGATTTCCTCGACGGTCGGCACGTCGTCCAAGGTCGGGTTCTGCAGGTGGTCCTGCAGGTTGAAGTCGGTGGCGCGGGTCGAGCGGTCCCACATGTAGAGCGCCGCGCCGGCCTGGTCGCCGACCAGCAGCATATCCACGCCATCCTTGCTGAACAGCTTGGCGTTGAAGGTGTAGCTTCCCTCGGAGGTGCCCGGCATGCGGTCGCTCAGCAGCGCGCGCACGTTCCGGATCGCCTCGGCGCCCCACTCGGTATCCTCATACCGGTCCATCTTCTCCAGAACCGTGTTCGCGTCGCGCGGGCCGAGGCGCTGGCCGCGGACCTGGTGCGGAGCCAGGGTGGTGAACGGCTTCATCGACAGCACCATGAGCTCGGAATTGCCCATGACCGCCGACATCTGGGCGGGAGACACGCCGGCGCCCGTCAGGCGCAGCGCATCGCGCACGCCGGACATGCGCTCTGCCTGGTCCTCATGATCGACCTCGGCCACCTCGCCCCGCTCGATGCGCTGGTTGGCGCGCAGCTGGGCGATCTCGGCGCGCAGCGAACGTGCCTCCTCGACGCGGCCCAGTTCGTCATGGCTGAGGGTGGCACGCAGGGCCTTGGTCAGCTTGAACTCATCCAGTGCCGCCTGGGACTGGCCGGCAACGCCGGTGAAGGGGTTGCTGTATTCGCGCCCCAGGCGCTGCTTGGCCAGCTCGCCCAAGGCGGCCACGCCGACAAAGGCGTCGTCGGCGTAGGTGGGCAGGCGCGGTTCGAAGGCTCCGGTCACCTCGCCACGGACCATTGCGGTCTCATGGGCGGCGGCGGCGGCTGCGTTGATCTCGTGAAGCCGCTCGCGCTCCTTGCGGTCGCTGACGGCCATCCGGGCCAGGGTCGCGATCGCCGACACCATATCGCCGGCGGCGACCTCCTGATCGCTGCCGTCCGACTTGCGGATCATCAGCGACAGATCGTTGTTGGCTGCGATGTCCACCACCCGCCCGCTGCGGCGGCCGTTGTCCATCCAGGTCACGACGACATCGCCGGGCACCAGCTGCTTGCCGGGGTTCTGTCCGTTCTCATCGGCGAACCGTGCCAGGACGTCGGCGGTCACCGGCAGGATGCGGGCGGGGCTGTTTTCGTATTTCGCATTCAGTCCGGCATCGCGGAAGGCGCGGTTCAGATCGATCGACATCTTTGGACTCCTGATTCCATGATTTTCACAAGACTAGCTCCGGGCAATGAAAACCCAAATAGAGCCCGTCATTCTTGAACCGAAAGTAATATTTTTTCGCAAACGTGGCAAGCGTTTCGATACCTGTTATGCGAAAAATCTTGATGGTCTGGTCGTTGATCCCTACCCTACCTCGATGCTGGCCGGCATGCGCCCGCGGCGGGCCGAATGTATGGAGAATGCCCAATGAGACTGTCGATCCTCCTTCAGGCGGCCGGTGTGGCCGGCCTTCTTTCGCAGGCCGCGCATGCGTCCGGGTTGCCTGCCTTCGAGCAGCTCGACATCAATCGCGACGGCATCACCACGGAAGCCGAGATCCGAGACTGGATCGGCGCCCTCCATGCGGGGCTCGACACGGATGGGGATGGCCGCCTGAGCGTGCGCGAGATCACCGCCGGCGGCCATGATGCCGCAACCGCCGAGGCGATCGTGTCGAACAACGACCTGGACCGCAGCGGCCATCTATCCGTCGATGAACTCTCGATGCTGCTTCCGGTGCTCTTCGGCATGGCGGACAAGAACCGCGACGCCATCCTTGAACGCGCGGAATATGACGCGGCCCTGTCGACGCTCCCTCGGCGGTGAGCCGGGGCCTTTCCAGGTCTGGGGCGTCGAGATCCGATCCGGCCGCGCCGGCACGAACTCCGGATTTTCACATACCTGCCGTATAGTGTGAAAAACTGGAGGTGTTGCGATGATTCAGGACTTCGGCGAGAAGATCGATGGGGCCGCCAAGGACCGCTGGCGGCTGTTCCGTCGTCGGCTGGACATGGTCGCGGACGGGGATGTCTCGCGCCACACCCTGGCGGAGATCTTCCCGGAGCCCAACTATACGGCCGAGATCTCGGCCGGGGCATCCTCGACCGTCATGTCCTTCATCAGGACCTGCCGGGAATCCATCGAGAAGAAGCCGCCGGCCGGCAGCCGCAATCTTCTGGGGTGGGTCAGCAGCGTCACGAAGATGCGCAGGATGTGCCGGAGCATACTGGATTCAGGGGTGGACGCGGAACGGATCATCACCCATCTCGAAGCTCAGGGCCGGGCGGGCTCCGCCATGCTCGCGCGTGTGCGCGCTTATGATGCGATCGGACACGACAGCTCGCTGCGGGACTATTCCATCGGCCAGAGCCGCTTCCGCAGCTATGACGGGATCACCTACAATCCTCCGCAGGTCATGTGGGTCTGCCAGTCCCGCAAGAACCGCTTCGAGGCGGTTTCACAGGACTTCGAGACGGTCATCGACCGGCTGCGCGACCACCTGCAGGAGCATGCCGAGAACCGCGTCGCGGCTGATGCCCCCCGCACACGCGTGATCAGCTTCAGCATCTACAGCTACCGTTCGGACCCGGGCACCTTCTGGGTAGGCCGAAAGATCGGGCGGACATACATGGATCTTATGTCCTTCCCGACATCACGGCAGGCACAGGATTACCGCCGGGATCATCACGACGAACTGGTCGCGCTGCATGATGCCCGCCGTCGCCAGGCGCCGGAGCGCGGGGGCGAGAATGCCGATAGGGTCGGACCTGACTGGCGCGGCGGGCGAGACATCAGCCCCGGGGAGTTTCATGCGACCTTCCAGTTCCGGGGCGTCCAGTTCGGCAATTACGTCGAGGGGCCGAAGCGGCAGCGCGATCTGAATGACGCCTATGACGGGCTGATGGATCTCAGCCTGGCGCTCGGTGTCGCCCCGCAAGCCCTTTCGCTCGATGGCCGCCTCGGACTGGCCTTCGGCGCGCGCGGAACGGGCGGGCGCAACCCGGCCAAGGCGCACTACGAGCCCATCGAGACGGTGATCAATCTGACCAAGAACAACGGAGCTGGCTCGCTCGCCCACGAGTGGTTTCATGCCCATGACAACCTGATCGGCAGGATCGGCCGCGGGCTCTCGACCTACGCGAGCCGCATCCAGGTCGGCAGCTCGCAGAACCTGACCTATGATGACCGGGTCCGGATCGACGCACATGCCCGGCTGGCGGAGGATCTCCGCGCCATGCCGATCGCGGAGCGGTCGCGCAACGCGGACCGTTGGCGCAGCAGCCCCTATTTCGGCCTGTCGGAAGAGATCACCGCGCGCAGCTTTGAGGCCTGGGTGATCGACCGGCTCGACCGGCTGGACATCCGCAACGACTATCTCGCGAACATCCTCAGCCTGGAGGTGTTCGCGATCCTGGACGGGGATTCGCAGCGCTATCCATACCCCACGGAGGCCGAGATGCCACGGCTGCGGGCCGCCTTCGAGGACATGTTTCGTGCGGAGGGCCCGATCGTGGCCAGTCTAGGCGGACCACACGAACATGAGGTCCACGAGCGGCCCGGGGCGGCCAGGGAGGCGCGCTCCGTCGCTCCCAGCCCGCCCGACGAGGATCTGCGCCCACCGGTGGCCTGCGCGTCCGGGACGCCTGCCATCGCAAGCGACGCACCAGCCGGACGCGCCGTGGAAAGACAATTGGCCGAGCCGGTCCAGATGGACCTTTTCGAGGCGCTGAATCCGGAGCCGGGCGAAGAGATCAGCTTCGGCTGAGGTCGGCCCCCGGCGCGCGGCATGCGCCGCATGTTGCGACCCTGCCGGACGGGTCATCGCTCTGCTCAGGCCATCCGGTGCCGGGGGGCCTGCGAGATGATCGCGGGACGGCTGCGACTGATCGTCTCCAGCCGTCCATCCCGATGCAGGATCTCACGAGTTTCCTGCCAGAAGACCTCCATACCGTCATGCCAGGCGATCGCTTCGCTTCGGATCATTCGATCGGGATCCGGACACCAATGACCCGCCATCGACCAGCGACGCCCCGGCCGGATTGTGGCGATGAGGAAATCCTCCAGATCGGTGCGGCTCGCCTCGAGAGCCTCCGTATCGAGCATGTAACCGAAGACGCCCTCCCCCGTTGCGGAAAGCATGATGCCTTCGGCGGTCTCAGAGACCATGCCCACGGTGCCGCTGGCCCCGGGCCGAAGCCCGAAGCGGTCCATCTGCTGGTAAAGGCGACCCGGGCCAGGCACATCGAACGGGCCGGCGCGCAGACGACCGTCAGGGAAGGTGCCAAAACCCGCGACCATACGCAGGATCAATGCCATGTATCAAACTCCGTTGTCAGGATTTCGCAGGTAGCATGTTCTTTTTATGTTCTCAATCCTTCACTTAGGTCAGGGCACAGGAATCTCGCCCCAAGGTTGTGGAGCTTCAACCCGTAAGACGCGGTCCGAATTTTCATGACGGGATGATAGGATTTGCGAAATGTCATGAGGGGACCTGTCATGCATATCGATATCGAAGGCGAACTTCGGATCCAGCCCGAGCGCCCCGGCGCCCACGAGCATGAGGGCATGGAGGAAGGCAGTCGATTTTATCGCGCCATGCAGCACCTCGTGAGGCAGGACCTCGGAGGAGGCTGGGCAATTGAGCCCGGCAATACGGATGAGGGTCGATACCGGCTTTCGCTTACGCTTCATGGACGACAGGCGGCGGTCTTCGACGAGAACCGCAGTGGCTCGGGAGCGCCGTCGAGACCTCACATGCGTCTGCATCCACTCATCACCAGACAAGAGGCCCTTTCGACGCTCGAACTTGCCCTGAACATCGGCATCCGGGCAGCGGATCGCATGTGGGACGCCGGAGCCGAGCCCGTGGTGAAGAGCGTGGATGACCCCTTCGAGGCGGATCTGTCCGACATCCGGCAGGAACCCAGCTACGGCTGATGCGAATATTGCAGCAGGCCAAAGACCTGCTATGCTGCGGTCTAATCAAGGGAAAGGCTCCGGAATGACGAAGACGATCAGGATCCTCGGTCGTGAGCGGGCCTATGACGGCCACTTCAAGATCGATCGCTACGAGCTGGAGCAGGAGGCGGATGGCCGCAAGTTCCGCATGGTCCGCGAGAACTTCGAGCGCGGCAACGCCGCAGCGGTCCTGCTCTACGACCCTGAAATGGATGCGGTGCTGACCGTGGAGGAATTCCGCATCGGATATCTGGCCGCCGGCTTCAGCGGCGAGGATTCCTTTACGCTGGGGCCGATCGCAGGCGTCATCGAGGAGGGCTGCAGCCCCGAGGAGACCGTCATCCGTGAGGCCATGGAAGAGGCCGGCGTCGAAATTTGCGAGGCGGATCTTTTGCCCGGCTTCACCACCCTGCCCTCGCCTGGCGGCACCAGCGAGCGGGTGACCATGTTCGTGGCGCGCGCGGATCTGTCGGGCATCGAGCCGGGGCGGCAGTTCGGCGTCGACGGGGAGGCGGAACAGACCTGGCGCCATGTTCTGCCCCGCCAGGATGTCCTGGCCTTGTGCATGAATACTCCCGCCAACGGCCATCTCGCCGCGCTGATGATGCGGCTCGAGATCTCGATCCTCGGCGGCCTGTTTCCCCGAAAGGCGGCGGACGCCGCAGAGCCCGGGATGTGATGACGTCCCGTCCTGCCCCGCACCGCGAGATCCTGGAGGCCCTTTCGGCCCATCTGGGGGCAGGCAGGCTTGAGGCATCGCATATCGAAGCGCTTGCACGTCTCGATCGCATCTGCCCGCCGGAGGGGCGGCACCCTGCCCCGCTCAGGCTCTTCAGGTGCCTGACCGTCGGGGTGGAGGACCATAAGAAGCTTCAGCGTGGCGAGGATGTCCTGCTCGCCCCGCGGAGCCATGATTGCTGGTCGCGTTCCGATCTCGCCATCCGCATGCTGATGCGCATACGCGCGGAGCAGCATGCGGATGGCGCGGTCCTCCTGCTGCGGCGGGACTTCGCGGCAGAGGACATCGCGGTGGATGTCGAAATGCTCGGACGGCATCTCGGCATGGATTGCGGCGGGTTCTGCCAGTGGACGAATTACGTCCTTCCCGAGCGGGAGGTCATCGTGCGCAACGCGGCAGGTGCGGTGACCATCCGGCCTCGCGACGTGATGCAGAGCTGGCACGGTGGGGATCTTCCGAAGCTCTTCGAGCCGGTTATCGGCGAGGTGTTCCAGGATGGGATGGGGGCCGACCGCGTCGTCGAGGAGTATGTAGGCGGTGACGATTGCGGCAATGCCATCGTCCGTTCCGGGGGGGTCCGCTACCGAATGGATTGCCATTCGGGGTTCTGGCATGTGACAGGGGCGACATCGATCCCTGACCGTATATGCTTGGATGTCATTTGCGAATTTCCCTAAATTGCATGATGATCGTCGGATATCTCATGAGGATCCGATCGGCATGGAACGTCGCAACGACAACATCTTCCCGACCGAGGCAATGGCCCGGTATTTCGAGTGGTGCGGCGCTTCGCGCCACGAGGCGATCGCCTATGCCTCCGGCCAGGATGCGGGGAGCTACGACATCGAGAGGGACCGTCCCGACTGGATGCCGATGAACGAGGCCTGCGGCCTGCGCTACACCAGCTGGGAGCTGCACGAGCATCTTGCCGAGTTCACCCGTGAGCTGCCGGGCGGATTCGATGCCTGGGGCTGGGGCAGCACCGACCCCTACGCCGTCTTCGGATCGGATGGTGATGGCTTTGCGTCCCAGGCAGGTCCGGCCGAGGCATCCGACACGCTCGTCCTCGGACTGACCGGCGGGCGCGGCGCGGGAAAGTCCTTCCTGTGCGAGATCCTTGAGGAGATGGAGTTCACCCGCGTCCATCCCTTCAATCCGGGCAAGGCGATGCTGCGCGGCTACTACGTCTCCCGCGGCGCCACCGAGGAACAGGCCATGGCCATGACGGACGGGGCCCTGAAGGATCTGCCAGCCCCGGAGGGCGTCCTCCCCGTCGACATCGAGACGGGAAGGCCGCACACCTCCCGGTTCCTCATGGAGCGTCTTGGACAGTTCATGGCAAGAAGGTTGGGTCTCGACAGCACCATCGGCCGCGAACTCGCGCACTGGTCCCATCTGGGCGCTGAGCGGGTCCTCGTGGACTCTGTCGTCTACGAGGATGCCTATATCCGGACCTATCCCAACGCGGTCATCATGCGGCTCGACCTCGCGGAGGGGTTAAGCAATTCCGGAATCCAGGCAGAGACCAGCGATCGGCACGTGGCGCGGATCGTCCCGGATGTCATCCTGGTCAACTACAAGGATGGGCGAGAAAATCTCGAGGCCGATTTCCTGGCGCTCATGGCCGAAAGGGGCTTCGATTTGAGCAGGGAAACCGCAATCTTCCCAGAGATATGAAGTTGCGAAAAAATTACTACGAATCTACAATTGCCGGGGATTTCGTGGAGGACGGCATGGCAAAGAGTTCGGATGACGGGATCGGTGTCGATCTGATGGACATGGCGCCCGACAGCTTCGAGACCTGCCCGCGCTGCTGGGCCCGGGCCAGTGTGGTCCACGAGGAGCCCTGCAGCGGTGGAGGCCGTCTCGCGCATCTTCATGTCTGCCGTCGCTGTCGCCATAAATGGTGGTCACCGCCGGCCAGCTGGCTGCTTTGCCCGCTGCGCGGCTGCGACGCTCACGGCCTGGACGCCACCGGCCTTGGCGGGCATCGTCTGCTGGTGCATTCCGCGCTGATCGGCGAGCTGCCGGAGGAGACCGCCGCCTCGTTACTGCGCAGCGAGGCCGGCCTGCGGGAGGCGATCTGCCCTGACCGCGAGCTGCTGCAGATCATTCGGGCGCTCTGGACCGGCCTGGGCCACGACCTCGGGACCGCGGTCCGGTGGCTGCACAACCCGAACACCGCGCTGGGCGGGATCCCGGCACGGCTGCTGACCCGCCGCGAGACCGGAGCGGAGATCATCGCCTATCTCGCATCTCGTCAATTTCCGATCTGAGGCGGTCCATGATCAGGTTCATCATCACCCACTCCGGCCGCTTTCACGCGGACGATGTCTGCGCGGCCGCCGTCCTGTCCTGCATCCACCGCGACGCAACGCTCATCCGGACACGGGACGACGGGCTGATGGATCGCCTGCAGGACGAGGCGATCATCTTCGATGTCGGGCGCCGATACGAACCCACGCGCGGACGCTTCGATCACCACATGCGGGACGCTCCGGAGCGCGAGGACGGCACCCCCTACTCCTCTTTCGGCCTTGTCTGGAAGCATCTCGGCCAGGATTATCTTCGCTGCCTCATCGCTGATGCGGACCAGACCGTGTTGCGAGACATCCACGAGCGCATCGACGAGCGGATGGTCCGGCCGATCGACATGGTCGATACCGGCAGGCTCTCGCCTGCGCAGATGGGGTCCGTTGCGGGCATCTCCCTTCCGGAGCTGATCGACACAATGAACCCGCCCTTCGATCCGGATGTCGGCGAGGAACAAGCCGAACGCAGGGCCCGCGATGCGTTCAGCTCGGCGGTCTCTCTCGTCGATGCGATGCTCTCGGCGCGTGTCGTCGATCTCGAGGCGGCTATCCGGTCGCGGGCCGAGATCGAAACGGAAATCAGACAGAACTGGGGCGATCCGATCCTGGTCCTGAAATCGCCCGGTGATGCGCAGGCCGTCATCGACGCCCTTGAGGCCCGCCACGTGCTGATGATCGTGCAGCCGAGCTCCTCGGGTGGTTACGGCCTCACCGTCGGTCGCAGATGCGCGGGCAGCTACGACAACCTGGTCGACCTGCCCGCCGCATGGGGCGGACTGTCCGGCGCCGATCTCCGGGAGGCGACCGGCGTCGAGGGTGCCACCTTCTGCCACAGCGCCCTGTTCTTCGCGGCAGCGACGACACGGGAGGCCGCGCATGATCTCGCGCGCCTGGCGCTCGGCGCTCTGGAGCCGGCGCAGGACCCCAGCCCCAACCCCTGATCCGTTTCTCGGCCATCAGGGTTCCCCTCGGACGAAGGCTTGGGCGGAAATTTGCCCATGTATTTTCGCATATATGGAAATTCGTGCCGTCGTCGGTCATTATCCGGCCGACCAGACAACCACGAGGCAAGGGCGGATTTAGCAAACGCCCGAATTGACATATGCGTTTGAAATTCGTTACGGCCGCGCTTGCGGCATCACTTTTGTTGATGGGCTGCCAGGCACGCTCCGAGACCTCCTACGAGCCCGAAACCGTCACCGTGCCCAAAGCCGTCACTGTGCCTGAACGGCTCATCGTGGATCTGCAGCAGGACTTCGGCCTGACCGAACATCAGGCCGCGGGCATCGCCGGCAATCTGGCGCATGAATCCGGCAACTTCACGATGCTCAAGCAGATCGGCGGCAGCTGTTTCGGCTATTCCCAGTGGTGTGGTTCCCGCAAGAAGGCATTCGATCGCTTTGCAAGCCGGAATGGCGGGCCGACGAGTTATGCGGCAAACTACGGCTTTCTCGCCCGCGAGCTCAGCAGCGCCGAATACGAGGCGATGCTGGAGAGGATCCGTCGCGAGGCGGAGGTCGACGGGAGCACGTTGATCTTCATGAAGGAGTTCCTTCGGCCGTCCGCCAGGACGGCCAATCTCAGCCGCAGGATCCAGTTCGCCGAAACCTACCTGGCCGGTGACTTCGACGGGGCGGCCTGCCTTTCCCGGGTGGCGACGACCGGCAGGAACGGCCCGGCTCCCTGCTGAAGGACCGATGTGAATATGCGACCATATGATGATGAATATCTGGTCGTCACATGCGTCGTCGATCAGCGTCAGGGCCTCCCACTGCGGATGCCAGCGAAATCAGGCAGCGATCGTCTCCGCCTCCCGGGGTCGTCCATCGCCGGAATGAACCTTGTGCATGCGACGGGCCAGGATCAGGCGTTGAGGCAGGCTCATCTGATCGATCCGTTTGCGGGCCGCGTCGCGCGCGCCGCTCCGTCCGCTGGCCAGGAGGAGACGGATTTCGATCATCGTGCAGCCGACCTCCCACTCATCCCGGTCCAGACCGGACAGAGCGCGGAGATCCGCGGCCGCCGCTTCGCGCAGGCGCTCCACCGCCCGGCTGTCCGTTGCGGGCGGAAGCATGTAGGATGTGCCACGCTGTTCCGCGCCCAGCTCCCTGAGCACCAGCCGCGCCATCCGTGAAGCCGGACGGACAGAGACGAAGATGCGACCCTCATAGGGGCCGCCTTGACGACCATCACGAAGAACGAGACCCTGAACAGACATGAGGCAAATCCTGTCATAAATATTTTCGCATTTTATCACGATCCTCATGGGTGTCCAGTGGTCGCCCTCGCACGTGACGCAGGGTCATGCCGGCGCGGGCCCGGGATCGGGTTGGGCCGACAGGATGCCGAGCCGTTCGGCACGTGCCTCCAGCCGCGATCTGAGGATTTCACCGTCGCGGACGCGCTCCTCCCAGAACCGTTCGCGGGTAAGCTCGTTCGTAAGCAGCGCCCGCCCGGAAACGATGGTGTAGTCCGCCATAACCTCGTCGGGGACATGCAGGCCCTCGTCGATCGCATCCTCGACATGGAGCGCATGGGTGCGGGCACGGGCCTGCAGCCCGTCCATCGTGTAATTTGCGGTGGTGAAGCGCTGGCTGACCAGGTCCGCCTCCTTATGGAGCGCGGCCATCAGGCCGCGGCCGCGATAGTCCGGATCCAGATAGGGAAGGATGTAGATGTAGCCTCCGATAAGCCTGTCTCCCCCGGCCTCCCGCAGGCCGGCATTGTGATGCCCGTCAATGGAGAATTCGATTCCGGGATGACCGGGCAACTCAGCCCAGTTGGCGTGCTCATCGACGCTGCGCGAAAGCAGTTCCTCGATCGAGCCCTTGAAGTAGCGGCTGACACGGGCCTCCTGCTCCTCCGAGATGAGGTTGGCCACGCCGAGATACTCGATCAGCCTCATCTGGTGGGGCGGAAGTATATGTTGTGTTTTCGGATACATGTCGGCGTCTCTCGTTTGCGTCACGACCATCCTAATCGCTGAGAGTGAAAATCCCCCCTCGCGATGCGACCGGCAGGCAACGATGCGGTAGACTTGCCATGGGGACATGGAAATAGTAATAAGCGAATAACAATAGACGGAATGCGCGATGACTGCTCTCCACGACAAACGGGCCCTTGCGTCCATTCTTGCCGCGGGCGCCATGCTCTCGCTGATTTATGCGGCGATCCTCGAGCTCCATCTTCCCGATATCCTGGACAGCAGTTCCATGGCTCATCGCATCTTCGGCGGCTTGATGATCCTGCTCCTGCTGTTCCCGCTCCCGCTTGCGATCGGCGATTGCCTGGGCATCTTCCGCTGCAGGTTCCGTGAAATGTTCATGTCCCTCCCGCCCCCGGGCGAAGCGCCTGGGGCGCATTCGGATCGCGCCCGGATCATGGCAACGACCCATTCGGCGGCCGCACTGGTCCCTGCCCTGATCTTTTCGCTCAGCCTGGCCCAGGTCGGGGTCAACCTCCTCGGCAGGCCACTCGGCCTGGCCCTGTTCTACTGCATTCCGGCGCTGACCCTCTACCTGGTCCGGATCATCGGACATGACGGACGGACAGGACCCGTCTTTCAGCGCTGCGTCATTACCCTGGGTGCGGGCATCGGGGTTTTCTGGGCGGGCGCGTTCGGTATGGATTTTCTTCGGTCCGCGTTATCTTGACCCCTACCACACGGGAGGTCTTGGATGGAGCGCGCATCACCACTCGCCTTGGACTGGCGAAAGACCAGAAACGATTTCCGGACCCGGACCCTGATGCAGAACCTGTTCCACTACGGGATGCACGGGACCATCGTGGGCACCGGCATGTTCGGCGTGGCCATGTCCGCCTTCGGGGACTGGGACACCGCCAGTCGGTCCATCGACCTCGCCATGTCAGGAGACAGCAGGGCGGCGATGATCGAGTTTCTGCGCTTCACGGCAGACGGCATCGACGAGCTGTCCCGTGCGACGAATGAGTTCTTCGAGATGGCGAAGGAGATCGCCCGAACCGAGTGGCAGGCATTCGCGGAGGACCGGATGCATCCTTTCAAGGCCCTGAGCGATTTCTTCAGCGGCCTGCCTGGCGGCGACACGATCCAGCAGTGGGCCGATTACTTCGGCAAGAAGCTCGGCGCTCCTTTCGGAAGCGCAGGCTCCTTCATCGAGAAATACTCTTCCGCCGCTCTCTCCTTCATCGGCACGACGATCGTGCCGCTGGCCGTGACCGGTTTCGCGGCCAAGAAGACGATCAAGGCTCTGAGCACCTGCGCAAATGCTGCAGCGAGCGCCTTCGCCAGGATCAACGGCGGCATCGCCGGGGCCATCCGCAGGATCCGCGGCATGCCGGAGCCTGCCATCCCCCCGGTCTACGATGTCCTGCGGGACGGGGTCCCGGATGCGCTGACGGGTGATCCGAAGAAGCATCATGCCCTGCATGAAAAGCTCACCGATGGATTCCAGGAGGGCTCGATGCCGAAGCACGTGGCGCAGGGAATGGCGGATACGCTCATGGCCCATTTCATCGCGCTGAAGGATGCAGGAACGGACCTCAAGGCGCAGATCGCCGAGAAGGACGAAAGGCTTCGCGACCAGGACGAGCATATCGCGGAGCAGAGGCGCCGCCTGGAAGCACAGGAAGAACTGATCGCGTCACTCCGGCGGGAGGTCGCGAAGATCGGTCATGACGTGGCCGCCCTCTCTTCTCGGAACGATCCCGCAGGCGACGGACCTTCTCCGGGCTGATAGCCCCCGACATTGCAGGCCCTGACTGTGCAAAAAGGAAACGCGATCTTGCTCTGAAATGCTGTGTGATATATAATTATTCGCATAATCATTCCAGGATTTCCGCATGACCGAACAGTCCCGCTACGATGAGCTCGTCTCCCGCATCACACAGGCGAACATCGACTATCACCGCGACGATGCGCCGACCATCTCGGATGCGGATTACGACGCGATGCGTGGTGAGCTGGCGAGGCTCCTGGACGCCCGCCCGGATCTTGCCTCCGGGGACGGCAGTCCGCTCGACAAGGTCGGCGGCCCGCTGGCGGAGGGCTTCGGCCGGATCACACATGCTCTCCCCATGCTCTCGCTGGCCAATGCCTTCGACACGGTGGATGTCACGGAGTTCGTCGCGAGCGTCGGCGCGGAGCAGGACATCCTGGCGGAGCCGAAGATCGACGGTCTGGCGCTGAGCCTGCGTTACGTGAACGGGCTTCTGGTCCATGCGGCCACCCGGGGCGACGGGGCGGTCGGTGAGGATGTCACCCTCAATGCGCGAGAGATCACGGATATTCCTCAGAAGCTGCCTTCCTGGGCTCCGGATCTCATCGAGGTCCGCGGCGAGGTCTACATGTCCCATGCGGTCTTTGCCGACCTGAATGCGGATGCCGCAGCCGGCAAGGGCCGGGCCTTCGCAAACCCCCGCAACGCGGCCGCTGGCTCGATGCGCCAGCTCGATCCGTCGATCACTCGAGCGCGCAGCCTCTCCTTCTTCGCCTATGGCTGGGGTGAGGTGGAAAGCTCGCTATCGGAGACGCAGTTCGGCGCGATGAAGCTGATCGAGATGCTGGGGTTCAAGGTGAACCCACTCCTGAAGATCTGCAAGGGCGCAGCGGATCTCGATGCCCATTACCAGGTCATCCAGCAGGCTCGTGCGGGACTGGGCTATGATATCGATGGGGTCGTCTACAAGGTGGACGATCTGGCTGTCCAGGAGCGGCTCGGCTTCCGTTCGACCACGCCCCGGTGGGCGGTGGCACACAAGTTTCCGGCCGAGAAGGCCTGGACCAGGCTCGAGGCCATCGAGATCCAGGTGGGCCGCACCGGTGCATTGTCGCCGGTCGCCCGCCTCCAGCCGGTCACGGTGGGCGGGGTGCTCGTATCCAACGCGACACTGCACAACCTCGACTACATCCGTGGCCGCAGTTCCGATGGGAGCGAGATCCGCGGCGGGGTCGATCTGCGCGAGGGCGACTGGGTGGAGATCTATCGGGCGGGCGACGTGATCCCGAAGGTCGGCGCGGTCGATATCACCAAACGCCCCGGGACGAGCCGTGCCTACGAGTTCCCCGACCGCTGCCCCAGCTGCGGCGCCTTGGCCATCACGGACAAGTCCGTGACCTATTGCTCGGGAGGGCTGACCTGCCCCGACCAGATCGTCGAGCGCCTCAAGCACCTGGTTTCGAAACCCGCATTGGATATCGACGGCATGGGCGCGGAGGCGGTCATCGAGCTTTGCGAGGCCGGCCTGATCTCCGAGCCGGCCGACATCTTCCGCCTGAAGGACAGTTTGGGAGTCGACGGTCTTGCGGCCCGCGAGGGCTGGGGCGTGCAGAGCGCGGCACGACTGCTGACCTCGATCGAGGCGGCCCGCACCCGGCCGCTGTCGCGGGTGATCTGCGCGCTGGGCATCCGCCGTGTCGGGCAGAACACCGCGCGGGACCTGGCCAATGCGTTCCTGACCTGGGAGCGCTTCGCAGGGGTGATGGAGGGGCTGTGCCTCGATCATTCCCTGGCAGGCATCCGCGTGGCCAAGGCCATGGCCGCATCCGGTGCAAGCGCGCAGAAGATGGAGACCGAGGCCTGGTCGATCGTGGCGCGCGAAACCATCGGGGTTGAGGGGATCGGGCCCGAAGCCGCCCGCTACCTCGCATTGGCCTTCAGCCGCAAAGGGGATCTCTCGCGCATCGAGGCGCTGGCATCCGAAATGACGGTCACGGCCATGGAGGCCCCGAAGACCGTCGGGGCTGTCGCCGGCATGACCATCGTCTTCACCGGGGGTCTCGAACGCATCGGACGAAACGAGGTCAAGGAAATCGCCGAGCGCCATGGCGCGAAGGCCTCGGGATCCGTCTCCGCAAAGACCAGCCTGGTCGTTGCCGGCCCGGGCGCGGGATCGAAGCTGGCCAAGGCCAGGGACCTCGGCATCCGGGTCATCTCGGAGCAGGAGTTCTTCGATCTCATCGAATCCTGATGCCAGGTGGCCCGCCAGGCGCGGGCCACCGGCTTGTCCAGATGCGGATACTCAAGGATCGCCCCGGCGCGAATTCTCCACGCCATTAAAATCTGACTTTAATTCGCAAATCCAAGCGTGTTACTGAACTGCATCATACGGCGATAATGATCGCAACCGCTCCACATATTTTTCCGATATTCAGGGCGATGACGCATCGATAATTGATGGGTCATTATTCGTCTTGATGATTCATTGCCATGGCCATATCAAGCTGCCATTATTTACGGGCCAAACATATGAGGTGTGGGGATGACTATTTCTGACGTCGAGTTGGATGCATTGGATGTCGCCGATCTAAAAAAGATCAGGCGTCAGGTCGATGCCGCCATTGATGGATACGCCAAGCGCCAGATGCGCATTGCACTGGAGGAGATCGAGGCGGTCGCCAAGAAGCACGGCATGACGCTCGACGATATCACCAATGCACGGAAGTTCACCAAGGTCCGTAAACCGCGGCCCGTCGCAAGTCGATACCGCAACCCGAAGGATGCCTCGCAGATCTGGACCGGAAGGGGTCGCAAGCCGGCCTGGTTCACCCAGGCCATCGAAGACGGTCTGGACAAGAATGACATGCTCATCAAGGATTGAACGGCTGGCGGGGTAACCCCCCGCCATTGCGCCCATCTGGTGGGAAACCATATGACGACCTTGATGTGCGAATATTGAAAGTTCCAGGTGCTTCCCCGTGGCAAGCTCATCCACAAAGGCCTGGCCCGTCGCCATCAGCATGCGCGTCACATTACGGCGAAATCGCGGAGGATCTACCCCGGTGATCCGAAGGCTTGAGACGAAAATCACCTTGCAGCTTGCTCTTTCCCGGGCTGCGGAAACGGGCGCCGTTTGATCGGAAAACCGAGCTTCGTCGAGATCCGGCGGTCAGGGCAGCGCGTTGCGCGCCGAGGCAAGCGGCGCCATGCCGGACTGCTCGATGGCATCCTCAGATAGTCTGCGCACTGCCGATGCCTCTGGCCGGCCCGATCGTCAGCGATTGAGTGGACCGCAATTCTAACAAAGATATGCGAAAAACATTATTGACCACCCCATCAGAGAATGCCTATTCTGACTGCGTGGAGTTCCCGTCTTCCGGATTGAAGCCAAGGCATGCAGAGGTCGCAGCAGGTCCCGTTGCGCACCGAACCTTGGCATTTCACTGTCTGGAGGGGTGAGCCAAGGAGATTATGTCATGCGCCAGTCCGCCGTCAAACAGTCAGGAACCATGGGCCACGCCGCGGCCACGCAATTGGCGCGGGACGGTATCGAACGCATTGAGCGGCAGTCGCTGCATAGCATCCAGGGGCTTCGGGCCCATACCGGAAGCCGCATGTCGCGGCAGGACGCCATGCGCCGCATCCACGCGGCGTTCGGCAAGAACGCGATCGGTTACGCCCATGACGAAGAATGCCGCTCAGGTCTCGTCGGATACATCAGCACGATGCGGTCGGCATCGCTCTACAAGGGCGTGGGCGTCGTGAGCGCGCAGTTCGATCTCGATCCCTCCGCTCCCCGTATCGGGGTCGATGAGCGCCTCGAATCCATGATCGACCTTCACATCCTCAAGAGATTGAGCCAGCGCGCTGGGGTGAGGGATCTTCCGGAGCAGATCCGGTTGTGCATGCCCGCGATCGGATGGTGCGCTGCGGCAAACCTGGCCGGTATCGAGGCCCGTTTCGTCGTCGCGACGCGGGCAGGTCTGTGGTTCTGCCGCAGGGAGCCGCTACCTGATCAGGCCGGGCGGGACATCTGCGGTCCCGTGTCGAGGATCGTCACCTTCTGTGCGGCCACGGAACTGAATGGAGCGCAGCGGCGCGGCTGGTCGGCACTCATGGAGGCAGGTGTCGAACGGGCCGCCCCGCCATGGCCGGGGATGCCTGCATTGCGCCCCGATGACATGCGCCATCTGTGCTCCATGGTCACCGTTGCGATGCAAATGCGAAATGCAAATTCATGCTCAAATTGAGACCCGTTGAGGCTGATCGATCCTCCACCCGCGGACAGCCGACAGTGCTCGTCCCGCACTACGTGACCGAACGATCCGAGGAGATCATGTGGCGCCTCGGCTTTCTCGAAGGCCGCCAGTCGGCCATGGCGGAAGCGCGGCCTCGAGCGCCCCGACCATCCCGCATGCTGCGGCGCATGCTGAGCGTCCTGCTGACCGCCGCCAGGCTCGCTGTTCTCGCGGCGCTGGTATGGTGCCTGGTGCATGCCGCCATGAGCCTCGGATACCGTCGCGCGCTGGTCGACATGAAGCGGTGGTCCGACATGCCCTCCCAGGACGGCAGGGCCGTCCGACAGGGCGCCAACGCAGATTTCAAACCGGCCGCAACGGCCTCGGCGCTCGCCCGATATCGGGCGCCCTAACCCCATTTCTCGAAGGTCAACATGAAAGTCTGGTATACGAAGGGCCTCTCCAACACGGCTGATGCGATGCGGATCCTCCGCCGCGCCTACGGTGAGGACATCACTCTCGTCGGCTCGCACAGCTCCCCCGACAGCCCGGTCCGTGGCGTCTCGGACATCTTCCTGCAGGAGCCGCCCAGCACCGCGAACTACGCGGAATGGGTCATGGAAAAGGCGTCTGAAAACGACATCGACCTGATCATCGTGCAGCGGGGACTGATGCAGCTCTGGCCGGAAAGGGACGCCTTCGAGGCGGCCGGCATTCGCCTCCACATGAGCGCCTCGCCGGAGGTGTCAAAGCTCTTGGACCGCAAGGACCTGTTCGGACTGAAGCTCGAGAAGCTCGACATTCCGACCCCTGCTTTCGAGGCTTTCAGGACCCTCGAGGAGTTCGAAGAGGCAGCTGAGATCCTGCGCCGGGACGGCAATGCGCCGGACGGACTGTGCATCAAGCCGGTCACCGGAATCTTCGGATCCGGTTTCCGTCAGCTGGTCGAGGATGCCCGCGAAGAGGAGCTGATCCTCGGCAACCGCTTCTACGAGATGGGTCTCGAACAGCTCAGGGGAATGCTCTCGCGTGCCCCTTTCAGCCGGGACATGATGGTCATGCGTTACCTGCCCGGCGTGGAGCGGTCGGTCGATTTCCTGGCCCGTGACGGCCGGCTGATCACCGGGATCTCCCGGGTCAAGCATGATGGCTTCCAGCTCCTGGAAGCGGACGGTGCGGCGCTCGACCATGCCGAGACCCTGGTGTCGCAGTTCGGCCTGAACGGCATCTGCAACATGCAGACGCGCGAGGATGCGGAGGGCAACCAGTTCGTCCTCGAGATCAATCCGCGCATGTCCGGTGGCATGCAGATGTCGTGCCTGGGCGGCGTCCTTCTGCCTGCCTGGGACGTGGCCCTTGCCCTCAACCTTCGCCCCGAAGGACAGATCCCGCCGGTCGCGGACGGAACGATCGTGCGCCTCCAGGAGGTGCCGGTGGCGGCCTGAGCCGCGTCGGTCAATCCCGCTTGCCGAGCCCTCGGCCGCCCGCGTGCCGGCCTTGGCGCTTTCAGGGGCCGCAATAGTTTATCCGCATCCCGATGTCATGCCCGCTGCGAGAACGAGGGGTGGACCGGTCCGTGGTCGCGCAACGGGCTGCCCGCACAGCCGGGTGCGGACAAGACCCGAGGCGCGATGGTTACCGGGCTGGAGCATCGCCATGACCCACCCGTCGGAAGCGACGCGACCTGGCACCCCTCGCGCCGAGGCGAGGTCACCCTTATCGGGCGTCTGCCCTCCAGGCGACGCTCCGCGGGGCTCAGCAAAATCGTATTGGGTGATGGATCAGGCCCGGCCCCTGCTTGGCGACATGCCGGCCCGACCGCAGGCAGACGATGGGCCTGCATGCCGTTTTCCTTTTATTTCATGGTAATCGTGGCGCAATGATACGCAATACTCATTAAATATAACGAGTTTTCCGCATTGCCTGATAGCAGGACATGCCGGCCGGTCCTCCATCGGAGGTGCCACGAAGCTCCGCGTGACCCCGGTTCTTATCGGGCCTGGCCGCGTGCCGGCGGATCGTGGCGCGGCGGGCCCGGTCTGTCGGTGCGCGTCCTGACCGGTCGGGAGACCCGGAAATGGTCACGCGGATGTCCCGCAGACCGACAGCATTCGCGTCCACAAGGGGGCTGCCGCCCGCGCCGGACCGCCCTGCCCTCCCATGCTACTCCTTTCGATAATATGGGGCGAGGAGATGCTACATACTTATTCGAGGCCGCCTACATCCTGTCGGATTTCCCGCCCATGACGAGCATCCAGAACCAGCTCGGAAATACTAAAATGATGCTGCGCGAGATCCATACCCTCAGTCAGACCCCATGACAGAGCCCAAACCCGCCACTCATGTCCCGCCATGTAAGACCCAAGGCCTGTGATCATCTGCAGGAATGCATCAGATGGGCGATGCTCATGCCAGGACCGATCGGACCGGTTCGAGCAGCACCCGAGATGATGACATCCCGCCACCGTCCATGCCTTCTTTCATCCACGCGGCATCCCGGTTCTATGATCGCCCACCAGCATCGACCCGTCTCCATGATCGACAATTTCACCGTTTAACCCACCCGTTCACGGCCCCTCAGCCCACCAGGTTCACGTCCATCCAGACGACCGGGATCATCCAAGACGCACATGCCATCCGACACCAAGAACATGCCTCTCATTGGTCCTTTCGCTTCGACCGCCCTTCCCTCGAATGGTTCGTCCCCCCGCAATGAGACGCGTCCTTCCAGGCGTGGGCAGCGACCCTAAGGACAGGCACGGGATTCCGACCCGCGCGTCCGTCGGTCGAATGCGCGACGTCTCCTCTGTGGCGAGGGAAAGCTTCATGTGCTCGGGGAGATCCGGCATCCGATCCGCTCATCCAGAGAGCCGGCCGTGCCCCGCCGTTCGTTGCGGTGGTCGCCTACGGCGGCTTTGAAATCGATCGCCGCGGCATTCTCCTCCATCACGGTCGCGCATCTGACATGGGCCGGAGACCTGCCCCATTCGGAGATAATGGCCCGTCGCGATCCGAGCGAAATCGACGGGCGATCCGATCCGCACAACCGGTGTGCGGAGCAACTCTCCGGCCTGAGATGTTCAGACTGACGGTCGGTGGTCCGGCTCGGGATGAGCCCTTGATCTGCCCCGGACCGCCGCGATCTCCATGGTCAAAAAACGACATCCACCATGGCTCTGTCACGACCATCCCGAGGTTGCTGAAATGATCCGACGAGGCCCCGAGGGGCCGGGTCGGCAGCCGCCGGACAGGCCTCTTCTGTCTTCGGGGGAAAGGAGTTCCTGCCTCTCGATTTTGGACGCCGCCTTCTCTGTTCTTCGTTTCCCCGGCGCCGATCATCGGCCATCCTTTTCACATGGTCGGATACGGGAGCGCCGGCTCTGGCCGGATCTCGACGAGCCCCCGAAGCAGTCGCTCCGCCTCACGACCGGGCTCGACCTGATCCGGGTATCCGAGCGCCACATTTCTGATCCGGGTGCGCCCATGGTCGAGCGCGGGCCCGGCATGCGTGTGACCGTGAAACCAGACGTCCGGCGCGCCGGCCTCGATCAGGCCGCGCAGATCGGAGGCATAGGCCGGTGCGGTCTCGTCCTCGTCGTCACTGTCATCGCCGGTCACCTGCGCAACGGAGCCCGGGTGGGGAGCGTGATGCGTGACCGCGATGCTGCGTCCGTCGAAGGGCTCCGCCAGCCGCGCCGCGAGCCAGTCCCGATGGGCATCATGAATGCGGACCGTATCTTTCGGGTCCATTCTGCCGTAGCCGTTGCCGGCCATGCGGATGTAGCGGTAGTCGTTCATCCGGCGGCGTGCCATCGCCATGCCCTGCGCCTGGTCGCCATGAAGTGCAAGATCGGTCCAGAGCGTGCAGCAGAGGAGGCGGGTGTCGCCGAAGCGAAGCTCGGCCTGCTGAGCGAAGTGGGCGCCGGCCTTCTCGGCGATCTGCGCGAGCCGGTCCTCTCCATCGATGCGGAAGTCGTAGTAGTCGTGATTGCCGGGCATGACCCAGACGCGCGACAGGTCGATCCGCCGGCCGATTGCCTCCAGCGCATGTGGCCACCGCACCTTCGGCTTGTTGGTGAGATCTCCGGCAATGACCAGCGCCTCGAGATCCGCAAGCCTTTCGCCCGCCTCGCTGTCGAACGGGTCACGCCGCGCGGCGCCCCAGAGGTCCATGTGAAGGTCCGACATGACAAGGAGTTCTTTATTCATTTCGAGGGATTCCATATTGCTGATTTAAGCAGTCGGTATTTTCATTTCGCAAAAGGACGGGTTAATTTTCATGCCCGAATATCAGGGCACGGCAATAATCACGGCAAAATCGATTCTTTATGAATTTCGAAATGCGGGCTTCGACATATCAATCCGCAATTCCGGACGGCCGGTCCCATGGCTCGACCTGGTGCCAATGCGCATTTACCGGCAATTCCAGCGCCCGCGCTCTCGCCTCCGAAATCGAGACCGGTCGAAAGCCGAATTGATCGACCCCGACATTGACCGCGTGACGGCTGCCGGCCCAATTGTGATGCACGTGCCCGAAGAGGTGCAGCGTGCTGCGGCGCGCGCCGGGGAAGGTGATCAGCGGATAATGGCAAAGGAAGGCCCTGCCCTCCTCGGTCTGGATGTCGGCCAGGTCCGCCTTGCTGTCCCAGGCCAGCTCCTGCACCCATTCGCGATCGTGGTTTCCCACGATCAGGTGCCGGCGTCCGGGGATTTCCGCAAAGAGCCCGGCCACCCGCGCCCTGTGCTGGTGAGCAAGCTTGCCGATCGAGAAGTCGCCGATGACCCAGAGGTCGTCGTCCGGGCCGACCCGGGCCCTGATCCGCTCGAGAAGGTCGCGCTCCATATCCAGAAGGGAGGCATGCGGCCTGGCGCAGGCCTCGATGATCCGCTCGTGGCCGAAATGCGTGTCGGCCGTGAACCAGTTTGCCATGATTTTACCTTTGTTTTTCGCATACAATAACCTCTTGCGTTGCTCATTCAAAGCGGTGTTTCCATCTTGGGCTTGCGGCGGCCCGCCTCGAGAATGTGAACGCATGCAGCGGCCCGCAGGAGCCTCCTGGATGCCATCGGGAAGGCCGAAGATGGAGTTGGCGGCCCGGCGGCTATTCTACGGCTCTGCGGCCGTTCCTGGACGCCCTCGACGCGGCTCCCGGATCGCTCGCCGCTCATTCGGACCCGCGCAGGATCTGACCGGACAATCTGAACGGTGTGGGCAGGGTGGATGGCGACCGCGCCGCGATCTGCGACGTGCTGCGGGCGTGCTCGAGGGCCGGTCCGGCGCCGCACCGGGCAGCTTCCACCCGATGCTGATGCGAACGGGCGCCAATCGGGAACATGCCCGACACCTGGTGGAACGGCCCGGGTGATGCTGCGCCTGCAGCCGCAGGTCCGGAAGCCTCAAGAGGTCCACATGAACCTCCCCCACCAATGCCGTGGCTTGGAGGGGGTTTCGGTCTCAGGCCGCTTGCGCGTCTGAGACCCCGACCGTCCCGGCCGGGTGACCGTTGCCAGGCGGGCCGAGGTCGGGTGCATCAATGCGCGCCGCCACCTCGGCCAGCCCCCAACGCAGCAGGGTGAGCGCGGCCGCCTCGTCGCGGCCATGGCTGCACCCGCAGGCGTCGCAGTCATGACGGCGGACCGACAGCGCCTTCTTCCGGACCGCACCGCAGTCCGGACAGCGCTGCGACGGCTTCAGCCGTCTCGTGTCCGCCTCGAGAAACTCCGAACCAGCCTCTGCCGCTTTGTATCGGAGCATGTTCAGGAACGCGGCCGGGGCCGCGTCCAGGATCGATCTGTTCAGCCCGGCCTTCTGGGCCACGTTGCGGCCCGGCGCCTCGAGCGTGCCGCGCGCCGAGGCGGTCATGTTCCGCACGGTGAGCGTCTCGGTCGCGATCAGCCGGTGCCGGCCCGCGATGCGGGCGGTCAGCTGATGCAGGAAGTCCTTGCGCCGCGCGGCCACCTTGGCGTGCCGGCGGGCCAGAGCCCGGCGCCGCTTCCTCAGCGCGCCCCGGCTGACCTTGCGCGACCGGGCCAGCGCCGAGAGGCCGCGCTGCCGCTCGCGCAGCGCCTCCGTCTCCGCATCCAGGTGGCGCGGGTTCGCCACCGCCTCGAAGCGGGGTCCGGCCTCCGTCTCCTGCGCGATGGTCGCGAACTCCGCCACGCCCCAGTCGAGACCGATCGCCGGGCCGGTGGCCGGCGCGCGCACCGCGCAATCCGTCTCGACCACGACGCTCAGCTGCCAGCCGCGCACGTCCCGGACGACATCCGCCTTGAGGATCCGGCCCGGCGTGCGGGCCAGGCCGCGCATGCGCATCTCGCCCACCCCGAAGAGCCGCACCCGGCCATGGCGCCAGCCCTCGCGCATCTCGACCCTGAACCCGTTGCCGTGCTCCTTGTAGCCCCAGCCGCGGAAGCGGTCCGCGCTCCTGAAGCGCGGGAAGCCCGGGCGCTGGCCGGCGGCCAGGCGGCGGAAGAAGGCCTGGAAGGCCAGGTCCAGCCGCTTGAGCACCAGCTGCGCCTCATGGGTGTGGACGAGGCCGCGCCATCCGCCCACATCCGCGCGGATCGCCGGCAGGCTCTTCTCCTGATCGGACCGGCCGATGCGCACGCCCCGCGCCCAGGCGCCGATGCGCTCCTCGAGCGCGGCGTTCCACAGATCGCGCAGCATGCGATGCTTCGCCTCCAGGAGCGCGATCTGCGCCCTGGAGGGGTAGAGGCGGAAGCTGATGGTGCGGGTTGTGGGCATTATGCGAAAATGGTATTGGTTCTGGCATGAGATTGCAAGAATATTCCCATACCGCAAACTGCGTGTTCAGCCTCAGCTACCACATGGTTCTGGTGACGACGCGCCGCCGGCCGGTTCTGACCGGGCCGATGCTGGAGGTGGCCGAGGCCCTGGCGCGGGCCCGCTGCGCGGCGCGCGGCGGCGCGCTGGTCGAGTTCGGGGCGGAGGCGGACCACATCCACCTGCTGCTGCGGCTGCCGCCCTCCGTGCCGGTGTCGGATCTGGCCAATGCGGTCAAGACGAACATCTCCCGCTCCCTTCGGCGGGACTTCCCGACGCTGCGCCGGATCGGGCCGGCGCTCTGGTCGCCCAGCTACTTCGTCACCAGCTGCGGCGGGGCCAGCCTGGAGACGGTCAAGGATTACGTCCGGGCGCAGGCGCGCCCGGACTGAAGACGTCGCTCGCCTCCGGCTCCCCCACCAATGCGGCAGCTTGGAAGGGGCTTGTCGCGACGAATTTGGTCATCCGCCTGGTCTGCGGCCGCGAGGCGGTCGGGTAGGATTGGTGCGCGGGCCGGCGGCCCGCGTCAGATTGTCGGACGTGCCCGGCCTCAGTTCGGGGCGGGGCCTGCATCCTCATCCCCGGACGGCTCGGGCTGGATGTGGCGACGCCCGTTCTCGACGATGTCGAGGATCCGCCGCGGCGCGCCGCCCATGAGCGGGCCGGTGAAGAAGTCGCAGAGCGTGCTGAGGCTGCCCCGGACCTCGTCATCCGTGAACTCGATCGTCGACGGGTTCCAGGCATTCGACTTCCGATCGATCCCCTTCAAGCCCCAATGGGCCGTGGAGATCGCTTCCCGGAGCTCGTCCGGGGATGGCCCCCGGAACTCCTCGTGGAACATGTCCACGATGGACTGCAGGGCCGCGCGCGCATCATCGCTCATCTCGTGGGGCTCCATTCCATTTTATCAGGGAGACATTCCCGTGTCCCCGTCATCCGGCGCAGGGTCCAGAAACCGGACCGCCTCGGCGATTTCGGCGAGCGCATCGCGGCCTGTCATGACCCGGCCCATCGGATGGGTGTCGAGATCCTCGAGATCCGTTGCGATGAAGTGCAGGTCCGTTATCCAGCGCCCCTCGGGCAGCGGCTTGCCGGCGGCGATGTCGCGCAACGCCTGGACACCGTCATGGGACCAGAGCTTCTTCAGGAGCGCCTCGGCCTCCGTCCGGGCATGGATGCCCATGATGTGGACATGCGCCGCGCCGACCAGGTCGTCCTGGGTCGACCAGGCCCGCACGGGCCGGTTGCTCGGGCGGCAGAGGCCCGAGATGAGGCGTCCGGATTCGACGATCTCGTCTAGGCCGGCGCGCTCGATATGACCGAAGCTGCCGCCGCGTGGCAGAATGCCGGCCAGTCCGGCCGCGTTCAGCTCGAGCGGATGCCAGCTTCTGCCCTGGTCGAGGTCGAAGCGAAGCCTGATCGGCCAGACCGGCTGCAGAGCGACACGGCGCAGCGCGTCGCACAGCGCGTCGAGATGCTCACCCTTGAAGGAATCCATCGAAAAACCCGGATCCTCCCCATCGGATCGGCCCTTGCGGATGCGGAAGGACACCGCGCGTTCGCCAATGGCCAGATCGATCGAGGTGGTGCCCCACTCCCGACGCTGATGCTTTCCATCTTTCCAGTCCCGGCGGATCCGGTCGGTCGAGGCCTGCAGCCAGTCCCGGACCAGGCCGTCGAGATGCGAGAACTCCTCCCGGCTCACCAGCAAGGCTCCTGCGTGTCGCCGCCGCACGGCTCTTCGGGCCTGAGCCTGAGGCATGCTTCGGCATCGTGCCAGGTCAGAACACCATCGCGCATCGTGAAGCCCCTGAGCGGCTTGCTGCCACGGGTATCGATCTCGACCGCAACGTCGCAGCCGACGTGGCCCATGGCCTGGTCGATCGTGTCGAACGGACCCGCCTTGAAGCCCTCACCGACATGTCCGATCGCTGCGATGGCCCATTTCGTGTCCCGCGTGTCGACCTGGTCGGGCATCGCGTCGAGAATGTCGAAGACCTTGTCTGCCTTCGCCTTGCTGGCCAGGGCCGCCTCATCGACGCCGCGCTGGATGGCACGGTCCAGAAGCTGGTCCATGATGCCGAGGATCTTCGCGGAACGCCCCTGCATGCTCTCCGGGATGGTGATGTCCATGCGCGTGAACTCGACCTCGCGCTCGATGCAGAGCAGCTCGGTCCCGTCGACATTCAACCTGATGGTGCCGCCATCGTAGTAGAATGAGGTGTCCAGGCTGAAGGGCGGCGCACAGCCGGCCTCGAGACGCCCGGGCACTGCAAGCGCGGTCCAGTTGTCCGAGAGCTTCATTTCGAGCGCCTTGAGGGCCTTCTTGTCCATCACGTTTCCCATCGTCTTTCGTTTTCTCATTCAGGGGGTCGGAGTGTCGTCCGGTTCTGCAAGAGAGGTCCCGGCCCCATCTCCCGCGACAATGCGCGCCAGTTCCGCGTCGTCGATCTCGACCACGCCCTCGACACCGTCCTCGTGGATCTCCGCGAACATCGCCGCGGGGGTCTTCACGGCGTCGAAGAAGGTGCGCACTGCATCCTCCGGGGAAGTTCCGATCGTCGAATGGGTGACCCGCACGTGAAAGCGCCGTTCGGCGCCCGGTTCATCGGGCGGCAGGAAGCCCTGCAGCACCGTCTGGCCCTTGGACTTGTCGCGTTCGCGCAGGCACAGCTTCTCGGCCGCGAGTTGAGGCCTGACCAGTCCCAGAGACGCGCTGATCGCCACAGCAGGCCCGCCGCCGCCGGCCAATCTCGGCCCGTTGAACAATACCCAATCGCTGGCGCGACGTGCGATGCTTTCGTTCGCATCCTGATTGCTGATCCCCACCCTGGCCATGTCGAAGAGCACCGGGGTGAACGCATTCTTGAGTTGATCGATCTGCTTCAGAGAAATCTCATAGGACAGGGGCCTGCGCTGGTGCGTCATGATCGTCTTTCCGTTTCAGAATCCGGAGGTGAGAGCTTCGCGCTCGGGTTCGGCTTCGGGACGAAGTCCGGACTGCAGCCGCTCCATCGCTGCGGCATGGCCGATGATGCCCCAGCATTCCTCGGCATCCGTCATCCGGGCACGGCCATGCTCATCGACGATCCAGGACTCCTTGATGAGCCCGTAGACCTCGCCGTTAACGAAGTCCGAATACGCGTTCAGGATGGCGTTGCTGTCCTCGACCACCTTGGCCATGGCGCTAAAGAGCGCCGCGTCCCGGGCCACGGGTTCCCCGATCCTGTTCGCGGCACGGACATCCCTCCAATAGGCCTTCTGGGCGTCGTCGCAGGGCACGAAGACCCCGCGCGGCGCGGTGTCCCATTGGCCATGGAGGTAGCTGCGGGTGTTGGAGACCGAGAAGTGCTCGTCGCCGTGCCGATGATGATCCACGACCAGTGCCAGGCGCTTCGCGCGGCGCTCGATGGTCATGGTCGCATCGCGGTCGGCGGCGCTGCGGAACAGGTCAAGCCTGCCGCGGGCCTCGTCATCCTTCCAGAAGTCGATGTCCGGCGTCCGGTCCCGCGTGATGTAGCTGACCGTGAACGCGCGGTCGGTGCCACCGTCCGCCTCGATATGGATCAGGCCCTGATCCGGATCCCAGCTGGTTTCCGCACCCAGGGTCGTCAGACCGGTCAGATCCGTGAACCTGTCATTCAGATCTTTGCGCATGTTTCCTGCTCGTGGTATCTCCAGATGGTTGGTGGCAGTCTAGATTCCGGGGTGGAAAAACGGAATGCAGTATGCGAAAAACATACAGGTGTCACGATGGGTAAGCCATAGGCCTCGAGGTCGCCCCTGCAAAAGAAAGGATGCCGTCCTCATGGTAAACAAGTTCATCCCCGTCCGGGATCTAGACTATTGGTGCGCAGCCAACGGATGGCTGCGCTTAGTCTTCAGCATCGGCCCGGCACTGGTGCTGGGGATCCTGCTCGCGGCCGCCTTCGGCTCTCAGGGCCTGCGCCCTGCGAACGTCATGGCATCTGTAACCTTCGCCTGGCTCGCGATCGGGCTTGCCCTGCGTTCGGTGGTGATACTCCGGGTGCGGTTCGCCCATCGGCTCGATCTCAGCGCACCCTGGGCCGAGGCGGGCTTTGCGCTGCTCTTTCTGGCGATCGCCTGGCTTTCCGCGCTGGGCCTGTAAGGGCGCATCACGGGACGAAATCGAAGGCGGGCTGTTGCCAGTCCAGGAATGCGCGCGCGGCCGGACTGGCCGGATGATCCGGATCCGCGGCTTTGGCATCGATCCAGTCGACGAAGCACGGAACCTCTTCGGCGGGCCGCTCATCGACCCGTTCATCCAACCGCCAGAACCGCAGGAGCCAGGTTTCCGCTCCCTGGGCATCCCGGGCCGGATCCGGGCAGGGGCTCTGCGCGACAGGGTCGCTCGCTGCGCGACATTGTGCGTTTCGATGCATGTCTGATGTCCTCTCCGATCCTGTCGGGTCGACGGTATTTCATCGACCCGAAAACCGGAATGCCCCGATAAGACGTCGCCTTGTCGGGGCGTCACGAAGTAACGGCCGTGTCACGCTGCCCGTGACATCCGCAAGTGGCTGATTCTATGAAAGGAAAGGAGTGTTTGTTTGTATGTTACAATAAATAGATTTATATATACACATACGCATATGCACGCACACGCACGCAAGGACATTCATCCCCTCCGTTACGCCCGTGACGGTGTTACGAATGTGGATTTACCTAGCAATTGCGGGCGAAATCGCCGTCACGGGGCCTCTTCAGGCCCTGGTGCTGGTGTAACGGGGGTTGGCGATGGTGCCGGCCATCCACAGGGATCGTCACCATTTGCGAAATACAAATCTTCACGATGTCTCTCGTGACTGATAGGCTTCGAGCAACACGATCTCAGCGAATTGCCCGTCCAGATGACCGATGATCTCTACTACCGCCGCCTCATGGAGAACCCGTTCCATATCCTGGGCGTCTCCCCCGGCCACGGTATCGGGGCGATCCGGGCACGAGAGGCGGCCATCCAGCTGAGCCATGGGCCGGCCCTTGCGGCATGGGCTGTGGAGCAGCTTCTCGATCCTCGCTCCAGGCTCGATGCGGAGTTGGGATGGGTCCATGACGTTCCTGAAGATCTTGTGGGCGGGCTCCTGATCGGTATCGAGGAGCGGTCCCTCGGGGAGATCATCGAAAAATGCGGAGATCTCGGGCCTCTGGACCGGATCACGATCGCCATGGACATGATCGCCGGCCGCAGGCCTGACATCGGCCTCGCGCCGCTGCCATGGCTCGTCTCGGGCTGGGACCGTCTCGACCCCGGACCCTATATGGATCGCATCAACGAGATGCGCGCATCAGCCGGAGAGGCCACGCTCGATGCGGCGGGATTTTCCAACGGGCTCGCACAGCTGCGCGCGACCCAGGCCTCCTTCATCGAGGAACTGATGATGCGGGGCGGAGGCACGGGGGACAAGGACCTGAACGCGGCCGCGATGTCATTCATCCTCGGTGAATCCGGGAGGCTTCGGAATGTCCTGCCCCCGGAGACGGATGCGCCCGCAGGTGCCGATGAGCGGCCTGTGCCCCAGGGCGATCCGTTCGCTGCGGACCACGTGCCTGCGGATGGCGACGGCTTCGGCATCTTCGAAGGGGATCCCCTTGAGGATGCCTCTTCGGACGCGGACCAAATCCATGATCCACAGGACGGTTATCAGGACGAGGCCGTCATCTCGGCGATCATGGAGCAGCGGGATGATCGCCCAGATGACGGGGAGACGCGCTGCGGGCAGCCGATGGCCGTGCCTGGAGAGCACCGCAGATCGCGACGACTGCCGGCCGTTGCCGCATTCATGCTGCTGGGCGTGGCCATCCTCGGCTCCTTCCTTTTCTCGGAGAACGAGAATCCTCAGGACCAGGCGCGGGGCACCGTCCAGCCGACGCTCATGCCGTGGGAGCTTCAGGCCACCGGCACCGATGGGTCCGGGCCTGGGGTGGAGGCATCTCAGGCCGATGTGGTCCAAACGGCACCCCGGACCGATCTGGCCCTCTCGGCCTCGCTGAATACCGATCCGGCACCCCCGGTCGTCGATGCTGCCTCCCCTGGCGTCCGGGCGGAGGCGATGTCGTCAGGATCCGGCCCGCCGCCGGCATCGGCGCATCCTGAGGCGACTCCTCTGGATCATCTGGCCCCTGCCCCGCGCATTCCGCGCCGACTGCAGCTGCGCCGGCCGCCGCATGGCAACGACGACCCGATGAGCATCGAGGAAATCCGTTACTGCCATGCCGAATTCATGATCCTGGAAAGGCTTCCGGCATTCGTCGAGACCGAGGCCGCGCGACGCGCCATGCTGTTGCGGGCCTTGGATCAGGTCTCGCGCTGCGAAGGCGGCGGCCGGTCGCAGGCGGACATCGATCAGGTCGTCCGCGAACTGCGCGATTACGACTTCACGGCCGACGCACGGAGGGATGCGGTGAAATGGTGATGGATCAGGACGTCGTCGATCGCGTCGAGGAACGGCTCGGGCGGCTCATCAGGGCCCTTGCCCGCACGGACGGCCAAGGGCTGCACGAGGCGCTCGGACCGGCGCTCGAGCTGGTCGAGCTTGCGCTGCGCGAGGAGGATCCCGAACTCCTGCGGGACACGGCATACCGCGCCTCGCGCGCGATCGACAGCTGCGGCTCATCGACCATAGGCCGGGACGTCGAGCGTCGCTCACTCGACGAATTCCTCGATCAGGCCCTGCGGCCGGTGTCCGAGCGCATCGCGCGCGATGGCGCCGACGTGCCGGAGGCGCTTCTCTTCATCCGCGATCTGCGTCTCGCGCTGGCCGGACAGCGCCGGCTCGGATCCGTGCGCAACGACTGGGGGCTGGTGCCCGCGGACCGTGTCAGCTGGAGCGACCGCCCTGAGGATGCGGTCCTGGAGGCCAACTCCGTTGCCCGCGAGCTGCAACGGGATGCCCGGGTCCGCGTCCGGGTGGTCACCGATCCGGATGAGCTGCGCCGCTGCCGTGGCATCATCCTGCCTTGCGTCCTGGAAGGGCGGGCCTTGTTCATGGCCGGCCTCGCCGCGGGCGCCCGGATCCCCGCGGTCGTCGCCGATCGCGCGCTCTCGCCGAATGCCTGCGGCTTGCCGGTCGTCCGGGACGCCGGCATGGCACTCGCCCTGCTGCGCAGGGAGGCCGACAGCGGCCCGGTGGCGGTCACCGAGGCCCAGCTTCACGGTGAGGCGGTTCTTGCCCTCTCCGAGGCGCTCCGGCAGCTGGAGAGCGAGGACCTGAGGGCATCGGTCGAACGGCACTACGACCGGCAGGCCGCGCGCGACGTCGAGATCATCAGGCTCATCCGGGAGCATGGGCTCGAGAAGCCCTTCTTCGACATCTATGCCAACGGCTCCAGGGAGGGCTTCTCGCCGGAATACGCGCAACGTCTCAACGGAGCCCGGCATGTAATCGAGGATCTGCGCAAGCAGTTGGGCGAGGTCGATGGTGAGAGCCCGGCTCCATAGCCTGATACGCCTCCACAGCTCCTCGTGCTGTTAAAGAATAGCTCATGAGACGGCCAATCGTCAGTTCGGATTTTCTCGATAGCATTTTACCTTTCAGGCATCATGGAGGGTTACCAGGTGTCGCGGGACAAACTTCTAGTTCAACTCAAGAACTTGGGAAAGGCGTGTGGCGCGGAACAGAAGCAGATCCGCGAAATGCAGAATGGAATTGCTCGGGCGCGCGGTGTTCGCCTTGATGAAAAAGCGGGGGAACTGCTAATCAGCTATCTCGAGGATCTTCACGCCCTGGGAAAGATGGACGCTGATGAGATGATCGGGAGTTTCAGATCCCCATGGCCTGAAATGTGGTTGGAGTCTTCGGGGCGCGGAGAGGATGCGGACGTCGTTACTGTTGCCATCCATGTCGTCCAGAATGGCCGGACACTCAATGTATCTTCTTGGGGGCCCGGCGATCATTCGGGGGGTGCGGTATTCATTCCGCCGTTGACCCGGATTGCCATTGATCAGGAGACGCGATCTTTCCAACAGGAGCTCAGCGCATTCGGGGAGGCTGCGGAGGCACGACGTGGGGTTTATGCTGAATACGAATCCGAAGTTCCGGTCGGAGCGGAGGAGGAAGTAGTCCGCGCTATGAACCTGCTGATGATCGCGAGCGCCATGACTGCAGTCCTTGATGCGTCTTCGGATATTCTGAGGATGCCAGAGGAGGTCCCTCCATCGCGCATTTGGAGGCAAAGATACAGGGAGGCTGGCGCGCCGACGGTGCGAAGCGCCATGAGCCGGATCGATCTTTCCACTTCTGGGTTGAAAGAATATTCCACCCGTGTGCTTGGGGAGGCGGATTCCGACGACAATTATGGATCTGGTGGGGTGGGTCGACGGGCGCACCATGTCCGCGGTCACATGTTCCTGGCCCGCAATGGCCAGATAACCTATCGCCGTCCGCACATCCGTGGCGCGGGAGAGGTTGCGAGAACCATGATGGCCGTTACGGCAAGCAGCATCAAGGAAAGTGAACTGCAGCCAGAGATCAAGCCACCGGCGCCCTGAGGCCATGGCGCATCGGGTTCGGAAGGTCGCTGCCGGATGCGGCCCTCCCAAAAGAGAACGGGCCGCAGATGCCGCGGCCCGTTCATCATTTCGCCGATGGTTCGCTTACCCGCGAACCAGGTCCCCGGTGACCTGGCTCTTGCCGGTGTCGACGATGGCGCGGCCGCCGGGCAGCATCGCGACGAGCGTGCCCTGGGCGGTCATGTATCTCCCGATGGTGACGCAATGGATCTTCATGGTCTCTCTCCCGATAATCACCCGGCCAGCCTAGCAAACCGATTGCGAAAAAAGAAGTGGAACAAGTGCGAATGCTGCGATAATCTGAGAAAAATTATTTCGGCAAACGCAACGCATTGGAGACCGTCGTGATCCCGACCCGGCCCGCAACGGATGCAGATCTCATGATAGGGTTCGACGGCCGCCCATTTCCGGCCAGCGTCGCATTCTTCGCTGACCTGCCTCACAGGTTCTCGGGCTGCGGGCATCGGCGGCCCCACTAGGCTTGCGGCGCCCGGATGGTGCGGAAATGGTCGGACCGACTGCTTCCGGAATTCGTTGCCGAAAGCTGATCCTCACCGCGCAGGCCCGCCCTGCGACCCATACCCAAACTGCCCCCTGCGGGCGTCATTAGCCCTGGAGATCATCATGGCAAAGGCAGACGGACCCTACATGCCCAGGAGCGGCTGGGTGAAGCGCTGGGCGATCCAGGGAGCCCAGGTGCTGTCGCGCTCGCCCGAGGCGATCCTCCTGGTGGTGGCCACGGTTCTCGTCACCGGCTATGTCAGCCGCACCGTGATCGTGGCAGCTTCAGAGCTGACCGGCCTGAAGATCCTCGGCATCACCGTGAGCAACATCGTCACCGTTCCGGTGGGCATGATCGGCATCATGCTGAGCCTGAATGCGCTGCGCCACGCCGACCGTGGCGAACGCAGCAGACCCGAGGTCCTGATTGCTGCCGGACTGCCGGCCATCATGAGCGTCACGGGTTTCGTGGCCGTCCTTGCCGGGATCACCATGCTCTTCGTCCTGCCTGCCGAGATGGCCGGGTCGTTGCGGGATGGCATGCCCCTGGACGCGCCCGGACGGGGTATCCTGGCGGTCATCCTGGTTCGCGGTGCGACGGAGGTGAGCACCGCCATCGCCATGGGGCTGATCCTGCACCCCTTCGCCTTGGGCGGCGTGGTCCTGCGTGGCATGGATGGTCAGGCTCTGCGCGCGAATGCCTGGGCGATGAGGACGCGCGACATCGCGGCCTATGTCAGGGTCATGGCGGCGGTCTTCATCGGGCATATCCTGGTCTTCACGATGCCCCCGGTCGTGCAGGTCCCGCTCCTGGCCCTCTATGTGGCCTGGTTCTATGTCGGCGCGCGCGAGGTGATCGACGGGGACGACCAGAATGGCAAGGTGGAGGCCGCGCGACGAGCGGTCATGGATCCGACGTGAACCATCCCGCCCGCTTCCAGGCGAAAGCCGCCCCGATGGGGGCGGCTTTTCTCGTTGGTCCGGCGCGGTGCGCGGGCTGCTCGATGTAAGGCGAGGCGAGCCTCTCCCGTCGGGCCGCCGCTAGGCCGGACCGCCGCTCGGCTCTTCGCTCGCCGGCTCCCTGTCCGGTTCACCGACCACATCCTGGGCGAGGGTGCGCAACATCTTGGCCGCATCGAGTAGCGCATCCTGTGCCGTCTTGACGTTGGTCATGCTCGAGGCCTTGCGGCAGCGGGTGCGCATGTCGTCCAGTTCGGCCGTGGCCACGCGCCGCGCGGTCGCGGCGTCACTCCCGGAGCCGGCGCCTTCGCGCGCGATTTCATGCAGCATGTCCGCGGCGTCGATCAGCGTCAGCTGCACCGTCTTCGAGTTGATGGTGTCGAAGGCCTTGCGGCAGCGGTCCCGCATTGCCAGCAGCTCCGCACGGTCGAAACGATTCATGCTGAAGCCGCCTCGAACATGGGGATGGCGGGGCCGGGCGGCAGGTCCGATGGGCCGATCTCCGCAACAGCCTCTCCCCCATGGGCGATCGCGACCCTGCTCTCGCCCAGAACCCACCAGGTCCCATGACGCGGACCGGCGGCGATGGCCTTGTAGCCATCGTGGAGGAGCGGTTGGCTCTCCTGCGCGATGAGGCGCCAGCCGCGCTCGTCCGGAATGACCAGGGGCGCCCAATGCGTGGGATGGCTCAAGGACTCGGTGTAGTGCTCGACGCCCTGAGGCGAAATCCGCGGGGTCGCGCGCGTGAGCACGACACAAAACGGCCGCTCACCCGTGAGACGCGCCAAAGGACGGTAGACCAGGATCTCGGTGCCGTCGCGCGGGGCGCTGTCGATCGTGTGCATCTTCATGTGATGGGCTCCTCAAAGCTGGTGTCGAGCGCGCCGTCGAGGCGCCCCGGATGGACCGAGGCCAGGCTGGCCGCGACAAGCGCCTTTCCAAGGCCGCCCCTTTTTACGAGGATCGCGGTTCTGGACATGTGCAATCTTCCTGTGCGCAGCGGGAGGATGATGGCACCGGGCCGGTATCTTTGCAATTCAATATTCGCAAATTTCGGGCTGCGGTGCCGTTCCTCCGTTCAACGAATCTGCAGGGCCGGCTCATCCGTTACCGGGATCATCCCCCCCGTCAGGGTCACGGGACGGGGGTGGCCTCGCGCGATCCAGCCATCTCGGGAAGATGTCGGGCGGCCCTGAATTCTGCGATCCGCTCGATCGTCAGGTCAAGGACATCGGATGCCCGGACCCCGCGGAGATCAGGGCTGCCCAGATTGATGACCGGCATTCCGACCGAGTTCGCCATGCGGATCGCCTGGCCGGTGCCACCGTCGATCAGGCCTCCCTCGGTCCAGCAGATCACCGCGTTCGAGGGGTTGGTGAAATCCGCGCCGAAGAGCTGGCAGCCGTTGCGCGACATCAGGTTCAGCATCCAATGCCGCCGGTCGTCCGGATCGTCCGGATCCGGTGTAATGGCGGCCGGCGCCGGGTGAAAGTTGCGCGCGAGGCGCTTGAAGACCGGATCGAGGTTGACGATCCCATGGGCCATGCCTCGCCGCGGCTTTGTCAGGAAGATCTGCTGCAGCCCGGAGCCGGCATCGGTTGCCCCGTCCTGGAAGGCGCTGTCCGCGCCGATCGCCCCGCCCGAGCGGAGCCCCAGTCCGGCATCGGCCGCCAAGGCGCCCACCTCCCGCATCAGGGCAAGCACATCCGCCGGGGTCTTGCGCGCGCCGATGCCGGCATAGAAGACCGGATCCGCGATTGGATCGGTCTCGGCCGACACCAGGCTGAGCTCCGTGCCGCCCTCGAGCGCCTTGTGCATGAGGGTCCTGATCATCTGGACCACGCGAGCGGGGTCGAGCCCGCCATTTCCGCAGCCCGGCAGAGGCATGCAGATCGACCGGCCGGATCGGGCCGGATCCTGGAAGTAGCGGTTCAGATAGACCAGACCGGCCCCGACCCACTCGTATCTGGAATTGTCGCGCCAGTGGTCCTTGGTGGCCAGGTTGATCACCGACTGCCTGTCATTGACCTTCACGGTCTGGAAGACCCCCGGCTCAAGATACCCGCGCGAGCAGGCGGAAAGGTATGGCGGCATGACCTGCGGGAACTCGGTCTTGATGGCCAAGGCCACCCCCTTCCCCATCACGCCCACGCAATTGACCGTATTGACCAGAAAATCCGCATCGGAAACCTGGATTCTCTGTTCGGGAGTGAAGGCAAGCATGATTTTTCCCTCTGTGCGTCATTCTCATTATTGCCCGGTTATGCGAAAATCCATATAAGAGGCGCACGCCCTCGATTTCAGCGGAGAGATCATGAAGACCTTCCTGATCGCCATGTCGGCAGCATTTCGCGGCATCCACCGCGATCTGTTCCGTTTCCGCGGCAGTGAGGCGCGCGGAGACTTCTGGACGAAGTCCCTTCTCAACCTTCTGCTGCTTCTCGTGACGATCGGTCCACTTCTGGTCGTGAACTATCACACGGCGGATCTGCTTCCCCGTCCGATCATGTCCCATCTCGCCGTGCAGCTGGCCGCGCTCGTCATGATCCTCACGGTGCTCATCGGCCTGAACCTGCCGCTCATGGTGCGCCGCCTGCGCGATGTCCGCCTTCCGGCGGGCGCCTACATGACGATCGGCGCCGCCACGCTGGCCTGCTGGATCATTCCAGGACTGGAGGCCTATGGTGGGGTCCCGATGAACATCCTGGTGCTGGTTGGCTGTTTCGCACCCGCCGCCTGGGGTCGGCGCTTCACCGCCACGACCCGAAAGCCGAACGGGTGCCACTGACCATCTTGACGCCAACGCAATGAATGCCTTGCGTTGGCGTCAAGATGCGCCAAGCCCTCCCCCTCGTCCGGCGAACACTCAGGATAATTTCGGCGCCGATGGCCGTTGCCATCTCTACAGGAACGCAAGGAAAACCTTGCGTTCCTGTAGAGATGATGCGCCACATCTTGTGGTGCGCGGGGGGCGCGGGATGTGCGGCCGCAGTGCCGGGTCAGCCCAGGTCAAGGCCGGCCGAGCAGGATGATCCTCGACGATCGTCGGCAGAACCGGAGACGCTACCGCCTGAGCGTGGTGATCCCCGCCCCGATGACGGCACCGGCAATCGCCGGCCAAAGCATCATCTGCGGATCATTGGCCATGGCGTAGGAGAACCTGTTGGCGCTGGCGGCCGCCGCGATCATCATCAGCGCATAGACGGACGCCGCGCCTACGGCGGCGCCGACAGCCATCCGGAAGATCGAGCGCTCCGCACCGTGCTCGGCCTTGGCGCTTCTGTTGGGAGCCCGCTCCCCTTCGGCTTCTGTCGATGTTCTCTCTGCAGCCCTCCACGCATCGGTGATGCGGGCGGCATCGGGCGCACTGCCCTGCGCATTCGTCTGCCTGCCGGAGGTCGCCATGCCTCGAGGCTTGAGTTTCCCGAAGCCGCCTGGTGAACTCTGGTCCAGCCAGTCGTAGATCCTGTCCCCCTCGAAGGTGGTCCACAGCCAGTAGAACAGGGCAAGCAGGATCGGGCTCAGGATCGCGGGAAGCTGGTTGGGAAGCTCGAGAAGGAACGGGTCGTCGCCCGTGACGTAGGTGATCCAGCTGAGGCAGACGAGGACCAGCGCCATGCCGACGATCCTGCCCTTCGTGAGCAGCAAGCCACCCATGCTGAGGAATGCGATGACGAAAAGGGCGCCCACCTTGCCGGCCGTATAGCCCATGATGCCTGCGCTCGTCGCCTCGGCCGGCCATGTCGTCTGGATCACCAGGAGAAGCGCGGTCAGCAATGGATAGGCCATGAAAAACAATGCCACCCAGGAAGCCTTGTCGCGACCGGCCTTCCTCAGGATCGAGAAGACGATGAGGACCAGCGCGAGGCCGGCAGCGAGGACGGTGATCGTGGTTTCTATCTGCTCGGAAAACATTCTGGACCTATGGGTATTGAATTGCACCTTGGACGGCACTGCGCGACGGAATGCGACCAGTTAGGGCCTCAGCCTTTCGTTGCGCAACAACTCTCTCCGGCATCGCATGTGGATTGCCGCCCGGATCGCATTGATCGGATTTGCGAAAAATGCTTTAATCTGTTGGATTCAACATTCGCGAAGCGCACAAGGAAAAACAGGATGATCGGCGGGACTGGGCGGGGCAAGTTCCCCGGGGACATGAAGACCGAAGGCAGGGTCGCCGTGATCGGCGATATCCATGGACGGCTGGATGCGCTCGATGCCGCGCTTGCGGCGATCGACGATCCTGCGCGCACTGAACTGATCCTGCTGGGCGACTATATCGATCGCGGCCCGGACAGCCGCGGCGTTCTCGAACGCCTGAAGGAAGTCGAGGCGTCGGGCGGCTTTCGCAATGTCGTTCTGCTGCCCGGAAATCACGACGGCATGCTGTGGGCCGGCGTCGAGAAAGGCGACAACGGCGCTGCCGAATGCTGGCTGATGAATGGTGGCATCCAGCTGGTCATGTCCGAATATCCGGGATGGGAGATGGAGGCGGCATTCCAGGACATCGCCGGCTCCCTGCCGCTCCAGGTGCAGAAGCGCATCGACGGAGAGCTGCCGGCCTGGCATCGTTCCGGTGATCTGCTCTTCGTCCATGCGGGGATCCGTCCTGATGCGAATACCGAGCACTTCATTTCCCTGCCCTACATCCAGCCCAAGCGAAGCGGTGACGAGGATGAGAGCTGGGCGTGGATCCGGAACCGGTTCCTCAACCACCCCGGACCGCAGATCGGCCCCGATGGCCGGGAGGTCATCGTGGTTCACGGTCACACGCGGATCCTCTGCGCGGATGTCCGGGATCTGATCGCGGCAAGCGCCGCCACCCTGTCCCAGGGGCGTATCTGCCTGGACTGCAGCGGCACGGATGGCGCGCTTCTCCTCGAAGCGGAGGGTTGCGAATTCTCGATCAAGTTCTGCACGCCGGAACCGCAACCGACGGCGGAGCTTTCGGGCGACGGTCCCCGATGACCGGACTCGACTACCGGGTCTCCTCCCTGCGCGACATGGCGGTGGCCGCGGCTGAAAGCGGCGCCACCGCCTGCCTCTCGATCGGCGATCCGGACACGCCGTGCCCGCCGACTCCGCCCGGTGTCATCGCGAGCCGACATCTCGTGCTCGGGTTTGCAGATCTCTGCAAGCCCGGCGGTCGGGGCGGTCCGAGTGAGGGGCATATCCAGGCCATCCTCGAGTTCATGCGGGGGCTCCGCGGCGGCGAGCGCGTGCTCGTTCACTGCCATGCCGGGATCTCCCGGTCCACGGCGGCGGCCTGGATCGGCGATCTCGATACGCGTGCGGCCGCCGGTGCGACCATCGACCTCGAGCTCTTTCGGATCTGTCGCCATGAGCTGGCGGAGCGTCGGCCGGTCGCGGTGCCCAATCCCATCATGATGCAGCTCTACCTGGCGCATCTTCATGGAAACGGGCTGGCGGCCGATGTGGACGATCGCGATCTCACCGGCATGAGGTTCGCAGGCCTCGGCTCACTGGACTTCGACGACGAGTGGACCGCGGTTGCGGGGTGTCCGGGTTCTTCCTAGTCTGGGTCCGGATCCATCACAGGAAGACCCCGACGTGGAAGACGAAAAGGCTGGCGCCGCCCGCATCGAGCAGATCCTGGCCGAGGTGAAGCCTCTTGCAGCCGAATACTACAGGCTCACCGGAAAGCCGCTCGGGGTGACCGGAGAGGTCGCCGAGTATCTTGCGGCCACCATCCTGGACCTCGAACTCGCGCCGGCCAGAACAGCGGGCTATGACGCATTGCGTCGAAATGGCGGTCTGGTCGAGAAGATCCAGATCAAGGGTCGCGCCTATGGCGAGAACGCAAATCCTGGCCAGCGCCTCGGACGCATCAAGCTGGATGCCGACTGCGACGTCGTCATGCTGGTCGTGATGGACAGCGCCACCCTCGAAGCGCGCGAGATCCTCGAGGCAAGCTATGCCGATGTCGTCGAGGTCCTGTCGCGACCAGGATCCCGTGCCCGCGACCGTGGCCAGCTCGGGATCGCGACATTTCGGGCGATATCCAGAACGATCTGGGCTGCAGAGCGGCCCGTCGTCGCAGCACCGACCTGCATCGCCACGGGCGTCGCCCAGGGGCCTTTCTGCCCGGAATGCGGTCACGAGTTCCGCGGCACCTGGGGCGGCATAGATGCGCATTGGAAATCGCGCCACGACCACATCATGCCCTACGAGGAGGCCTGGCCGCTCCTGCGAAGCGGCCGCTATGTCGCGCGCGGCCCCGGATCGGCCTGAGACGGCATCCCGGTCCGGCGCCGCGGCCTGCCCGAAAGTGCTGCGGCGATCAGGTCAGCCCGTTGCGCGACAGGATCCGGACAAGCCGGCCGAGCACCGCGCGGGCGGCGCGGCCATGAAGGCTCTTCGGGCTCGTGAACCTCGCCATCCGCGGCCCCACGATCCAGTAGAGGCGCACGAAGCCGCGACCGGCCGGGTGACGGACGAGATGCCGGTCCCTGAAGCGACGGAGAGCGATCACGTCCGGATGCATCCCGCAGCCGTAGGCGGCCGTGGCGACGAAGCAGGCCCCGCCCTTGCCGCTGGACGGATCCTGATCGCCCTCCTCGTCGACATCGGGTGTCTCGGGCGGCCGCGGCGCCGGACCGGGCTCCGGGTTCCATGCATCCGGCGCATTCGGATCGAAGGGCTGATAGACGGTGGGCTCGAGCTGCAGCTGCTCGATCGCCTGGTCGAGGCTTCCCCATCCGAGGCGCTCGGCGAGCCCGCCATCCCCGACGCGCCCCACCGCACCGTAGACCTCGATGACCTGCTCGTAGCTGAGCCCACTCATGAAATCCGGAAGCGCGACCGGACCCGGCTCATCGCCATCCCCGCCCCAGTCGAGGACATTCTCGTGAAGCGTATCGAGGCGGGCCTCGCCGCCCGCGATGCGCAGGAGCCCCCCGCCGGGCATGTCGACCAGCAGATCCCCTTCCTCCACGCGGCTGGCGGCGCGCAGGGCGGTGGCATCCTGGAAGATCCCGCCCAGTCCGAGGGCATCGCTGTCCGAGAAGTCGCGGATCACCACGTCCTGGCCGGACAGCACGTGGACGATGTCATCCCCCTCGCCGGCGGTGATGTCGGCGTGATCGCCGGCATTCCGGCCGGTCGCGAGGATCACGTCTCCGCCCTTTCCGGCGATGACCCGGTCCTGCCCGCCATCCGCGATGAGCACGTCCCCGTTGTCGCCCGCGATCAGCGTATCGTCACCCTTGCCCCCGCTCAGCACGTTCCGACCGCCGCCCCCGACCAGGATGTCGTTGCCCACGTGACCGCGCAGGATGTCGTTTCCCTCACCTCCATGAATCTCGTCATCGACCGTGCCGGTCCGCTCGTCGGTGACGTTGTGTGCTCCTTCCAGGATGAGATCCCGGCCCGGCTCGGAGATGATGACGACTGCCATCTCCCGGGGCCCGAGACGGATGACGTCCGGGGTCGCCGCGCCGCCCGTGACATTCATGTCGGCGCGGGCATCCGCGATCTTGCCCTCGTCGAGCGGGGTGGAGATGGACTCGTCATACCAGGGCGTGTGAGGGGAGTCGGTGTCGGTCAGGTGATGGACCGTCACGTGCCAGCCCTCCGGCAGATCGTCGAGGCCGACGGTTCCGGCCTGGGCGCCCTGGTTGTGAAGGAAGACGACCCGCTGCCCTTGGTCACGGAAACCGGTCACGCCGAACTGGCCCTTCAGCGTCATGCGCGAGGTGGCCTCGCCATCCTCCATGGTCGATTTGCCCACCAGATGCGCCTGGGCGAGATCGTAGACCTGTCCGAGCGGGGTCGCCTTCACGACGATGTCGCCGCCATCCGACTCGGCGGGCGGAAACTTGGTGTCGTAGAACTTGTTCGAGAGCCATTTGTAGGAGATGCCCCAGTGCTGGAACTCATCGACTCCCATCTCGACATGCGCGGAGAATTCCTCGATCCAGCCGGCCGCCTGGGACAGGCCGGTCGTGTGGTGACCGTTCACGTTGAACTCGCTGATCGAGAGCTTGAGCTCGTCACGGAACCCCTCGATCTCCGTGTAGGTCTTCATCGGGTTCAGGGCCCATTCCCGCTGCCACTCGATATGGTCCTTGTCGAGATTGGGATAGGAGTGCTGGAAGACGGTGTCGATGAGGGGTCTGGCCTCCGCATCGATCATCCCGGCGATCAGCCGTGTCTCCTCGATGCCGGTTCCCCGCCAGGCGGCACCGGCCTGAATGCCGATGCCCGGCATATCCCACTCCGGATGGTCTCGCGACAGCTCCCTGGCCATGTCATGGAGGGCCGGAATTTCGTTGTTCGCGATGATCCCGTAATGCCGGGCCGACTCCAGGGCCGGCTCATCCATCGCCCAGAATTCGTTCCCGATCTCGAAGTCGCGGATCCGAACATCCGGATACTCGCCGAGCGCGGAGCGCAGCTCGGCCACGTAGGCATCGAACGCGTCGTGGTGGAAGGTCTCGCTCGCATTGTCGAAGAACTGGAAGGTCGGAATGACGATCGTGAGCTCGGTGTCATGGTCGCGTGCGAACTGCAGCGCCTCGCGGATGGTCAGGACGTAGTCCTCGCCATCAGGGTCCATCGGATCGCCGAACATGCGCTCGAGGCCGCCGTTCTCCCAGGTCTGGTCCTCCGTGACGCCGCCTCCCGGGTAGCGGAAATGGCTGAAGGAGATCTCCTTGAGGACCTCGGTGAAGGGCGACCTCTCGCTCACGCTGTCGCGGGTGAGGATGATGTTCGATCCGAAGTGATCTTTGGTGATGGTTGCCATGGCCATGCGCGCTGCCGCGCCTCCCGAGTGAAGCTCACGTTTTCACAAAACTATCAGCGAGCTTGCCCCGAGGCCAAAGGCATACCGGCTCCGGACCGGACAGTCCCTGCCGTTTTATGTGGAGAACGGGGCACGGCGAAGCCAGGCGGGGTGGCGTGCCAGGCCTTCTTTACAGAAACGCAATGGTTATCTTGCGTTCACGTAGAGATGCCATCCTTCATATAGTATTTCGCAACAGAATTATCCGCATATCTGGTGTCGGGGTCTTTCTCGCGGCAGCAAGCTCAAAGGATGGGCTCGGGCTCGATCTCGGACTCGGCGCACCAGGGATCCGTCTTTTCGGCATGACGTCGGGCCGCCTCGGCGAGTTCCGGATGCCGCGGCAGCAGAACATCTCGCACCATGGCCTCCGCCTTCTCCTCGAGGGAGGCGAACCAGCTGCGGCATTCATCCGCCCAATCACCGGCCAGTTCGAGATGGCGCGTCATGTAGTCGGCCTCACCGGACCAGGTCTCGAAGCGGGCCGTCTCATGTGTGACGGGCTTCTCGCGTTCGGTGATGAACTCCGCATGGATCTCCGCAGCATCGATGAGCCCGCCCGCATCCCAGAGCCTGCCGGAGGGATCCTTCACCCAGGCATGGGCCATCTGGGCGCCGCGGCGGGTGCTTCGGACCGCTGTGAGGCCGCCCAGCTCCCAGCCGGTGGCCCGATGGAGCGCCAGCGCGGCAACATAGCAGTTTCCGTGGACCCAAAGTTCGACGTCACGATCGATCCTGCGCATGCTGGACTCTCCCTCAGGATGGCAGGATATTCAGGATCAATGAAAATGCGAAACGCAGAGGCCGGATCGCCCGGCCTGAACCGGGCGCGCCGTCTTCCTCAGGCCGCCGCCGCGCGCCCGGCCGCGGCCTGGGCCGCGGACCAGGTCTTGCCGGCCCGCCGGATCTCGATCAGCGTGGTGACCAGATCGGCATGCTGCGCATGCCGGCACTGTGCCTCCGGGTTGCCGCCCGGACGGCGCATGGCGATCGCCAGCCGTTTCTGATCCTCGGCAAAGAAGCGCAGATGGGCCTTCAGAAGGTCGCGGAAGGCCAGATAGGCGGCCTTGTCCTTCAGCCCGAGCACATCCGCGAAGAGGCCGGCGGGATCCGCCTTCTGGCGGCTCGAGACCCTCCAGGCCCCGACCAGGCCGGGCTGGCCGTAGATCCGGCCACTCAGCGCGCTGCAGATCTTGCGAGCCAGCTCGCCGTCGGCATCGGCCGGCAGCGGGTTGAGGACATGGGTCAGTTCGATCTTGTCGGTCATGGCACTCTTTCCTTTCATCAGTGCTTTACGGGATATTCTTCAGGTCTTCGGCATGGGTCAGGCGGCCGCGGCCCGCGTCCGGGCGCGCTCATCGGCACGGCGGATGTCGCTCATGCGCATCCCGGCCCAGGCCTTCATCAGGATGCGTTCGTCATGGGCGCGGGTGTGGAGGTCGCGCAGCGCGTCAAGGGCATTCGCCTCGGTGTTCGCGCTGTCGCCGAGGGCGCGGCGCGCCCGCACGGCATCCTTCAGGCCCGGCATGGCCGCCCTCGTCTCGCGCAGCTCCCGCTTCAGCTCCGCGGCCCGCGCCAGGTAGCTGTCACGGTCCGTCACGCCGATCGCCTCGAAATGTCGGCCGGCGATGTTGAAGGCCTCGCGCACCGAGATCCGAACCTCCACCAGGCGATTGCGGATGATCACCATGGGCGTGGCGCCCTTGCGATCGCGCATCGCCGCGGCCAGAAGCGCGGCTGTCGACGGGCGACGGATGCCGCGGGGATAGTCTTCACGGGTGAAGAGCCTCGCAGGATCGCGCAGCTGGCTCTCGGTGGCCGCCTCGATCTCCTCCGTGGTGATCGGGTCGGACCCGGCCGGGGTGAAGACCTCGGCCTCGGCGCGGGCCAGCTCGCGGCGCAGCTTGTCGATGCGCTCCTCGCGGCTGCGGGACCAGTCCCGCTGCGCGGTCTCTGCGGCCTTACGGTGCATCTCGATGAACAGCACCGCGCGTCGATGCGCGGCGAGATCCAGGTAGTAGGCCGGGATCACGGCCGTGACGGCGCTCCGGCCGTAGCCGCGGCGCTTCCAGTGGTCGAAGGAGATCCGCAGCACGGCATCATCGCCCTTGCCCTCCAGCTTCCAGCTGGTCATGCGGGCATTGTAGCCGCCGATATCCGCCCATTGACGGAAGAGGGCCCGCACCTTCTCCTGGCGATGGCGTTCCGCCTCTTTCAGGATCCGCTCGATGCGGGAGAAGGTGCCGGTCAGATGGATGCCGGTGCTGGATTCGATCAGGTCTTTGAGTTCTTTTTTCATCTTCGGTCTCTTGTTTCCCGGAGGCCGTCCCGGCCAGATTCACGGATCTTTTGGTTCCTGGGCCTGTCGGCCTTTCATTCAGGGATTCTGCGGAGAGGTGAGTTCTGCCAGGCGTTGCTGCAGCCTCTCGATTTCCAGCTCCCGCCAGCGTTCGCGGGCGCGAGCATCGGTGCGGGCCTTTTCCTCGAGCTGCGCCATGATCATGGTGCGCCGGCGCGCAGGGTCCGCGAAGAGCATCTCGGCCGGAAAGCGGTGATCGGTGGTGTCGTGGCAACCGCGACAGCTGATGTCCTGGGTGATGTGCAGGACATCCCCGCGGAGCTCCCAGCCCTCGACGCCATAGGCTGCGAATGTGCCGGTCAGCCGGCTCCACTCTCCGAAGAACTCGGCGACCCGTTGGTCTGCCCAGTCCCGGCCGGTAATGGCCAGCTGCAGGTTCTCCGGGGTGAGCGGGCGCTGGCCGCTTCCAGAACAGGTCGCGCAGCCCTCCCAGTTTCCGTCGGCGTCTTCCGATGTCCCGTTGCAGGTCGGGCAGGTGGCGAAGTCGTCATGCATGGTCCCTGCTCCTCAGTTCGCGGCCAGGGCCTGGTTCAGACGGCCGACCACATCGGCGTGGATCCGGCTGGCCGCCTCGGCCTTCCAGGCGCCTTCCAGGCCGGCCAGCTGCTTGGAGAAGGTGGCCTCCATTTCAGCCAGGCGACGCTCGAAGCGGGCCTGCAGGCGCTCCTCGATCGAGGCGCGGAGCTGGGGCAGCTGCTCGTCGATGATCTTCGTGGCCAGATCGAGCGCATGGCTCTGCAGATGCTCCACGAGTTTCGGGCCGAATGCGCCGCGGGCGGAGTTCTTTCCCTGACGGATCGCGGCGTCGATCTCGGTCGTGGTGATCTGGCGGATCACCTCGGCAACCGCCGCATCGTCGGCCAGCTGCTGACGCGTCTCGCTGGTCATTTCCCGGTAGAGACCGGCAGCTGCATCGCTGATCATTCCCATGATGTCGCGGCCCGCGTCCTTGGGCAGCGACTTGCGGACCAGGTTGGCCACGACCGCGCGCTGCAGGTCGATCAGGGTCTCGGGATCGTCACCGATCAGGCGTTCGACTGCCTTGGTATCGAGCTTGAGCGAAATGGACATGGGTGGTTCTCCTGGATTCAATGAGAGATGGGGGAAGCATTGGCGCGTGCCCCGCCGACCCAGAGCCGGAGGCGGCGCAGGGTTCTGGGAGCCAGATCGCGGGGAATGGGCCCGATGCCGACGGCGGTCAGGATGCGGGAGCCGTCGAAATGCGGCGGCTCGACATGACCCTGGTCATGGATGCGGGTATGGGGGATGGCGAGATCCGTGCAGGCCTCGCAGAGCCGATCGAGATCGGCTTCGGATCCGCCGTCGAGGCAGATCTTGGTGCCCGGGAACAGTCCGGCATAGGCCTCGGCGGCCATGCGGTGCTCAGGGTTGCTGGAAGAGAGGGCGTGAAGGAGCGCATCGACATAGGCGTGGCCCGACTGGGCGTTGGCCTTGCCTTCCGACATGATGAGATCGCCGCGCAGGACCGCATAGAGCCGGAGCTCGTCCGCATGCGGGTGGGCGATCGGATCACTCGGGATCTACTGCATGCGCGTCATCTTCATCTCCTTGCCCCTCAGGGCGATGTATCTGGAGGGTCGCACGGGGATCGAACCCGCCTTGTCCGAGATTAGGGGCCCGGGAGTTCACCCTGAACAGCGACCCGATGAGGAGAGATTAGAACGCCTGAGTGGGATGTGCAATAATAAATTCGCATATCTTGCAAAAATGTCTTGTGGCGCGCTCGGCCGTCGAGGCGGGCCTCGTCCCCCTGGGCACCTCGGATAGCCGTGGCTGATACCGTGATGATGGAGCCAGCTTTGCATTTTCCCATTTCATGAAGTCCTCGTAATGTTTCATCCGAAGCACGATCACGAGGAGCCTGTCCATGTCCGAAACCTATGTGCTGCGCCGGCATGGTTCTGATGCGCCGCTGCGCATCCGCGCGAAGCCGGGCCAGTCCGCACGCGAGGTCTACGAGGCCGCGGTCTCGGCACGGGAACTGGACCCCGCGACGATCAGCTCATTCTATCGGGCCGGTCGGATGATCCCGCTGCAGGGCGAGTTCGGCGGTGCGGCCCGTGATGGACATCACATTCCTGGCGAGGAGCTGGTCTTCGAGATGCGCGGCCTGCCCGCCCTGGGAGACGATGCGGCCATGGTCCACCAGGGCTGGTTCAACGACGGTCGCGGCGCGATCATCGATCCGCAGGCGCTGAGGCTCTCGGACCGGGCGGCTGCCGCTTTTCAGGAACTGGAGGAGGCGGGCCTCGCGGTGATCGAGACTCTGACGGATGGCCGCTACCGGCATCAGCTCACCTACGAGGGCCTGTCCAGACCCGAGGTCCGGCTGCCCGCGGCGAAATACGGCATTCCCTTCCGGATTGCCGAGCGGCTGGAGCAGGCATCGGAGATCGCCTTGGAGGTTGCGGGACCCGACGGCCCATGATCGACCGTCGCGCGGACCGGCTGGTCGCGGAGCTGCACCCGGATGCGATCCCGTATCAAGGCGGTCTCCGCGCACGCTTCGGAGAGAACGGGATCGGACGGATCGACTTCCGCATCGTGGCGGAGGACCGGATCTGGGTATCGCGTCTCGTGATCGAGGATCCGGCGGGGCGCGGCCGGGGACATGGCGGTCGCGAGATGGAGCGGCTCACGACGTCGGCCGACCAGCACGGGGTGGGGCTTTCCCTCGAAGCCTTCTGGCGACCCGACATCGACGATGGCGGATGGCTGGCGCGCTTCTATCGCCGGTTCGGCTTTGAGCCGCTCGGCGGCCCGGACGACCAGGACATGCAGGAGTTCATCCGCGCGCCCTGCCCGGCCGACCCCTTCCCGTCCTCCGCGGGATGGCTGGAGGACACAGTCGTTCCGTCCATCCGGGCATGAAAAAACCGGCCCTGAGGGCCGGTTCGTAGGGATGGTGTCGTGGATCGGCGTCAGTTTCCGACGAACTCGTCCGCGATGAAACCGGCATTCACGCCGAAGCCGGAGGTCATGTCGCCGCCCTTGATCGTTCCGAAGACGGTCCGCGCATCGTCCGAGAAGACCGTGGTCATGTCGGCGGTATTGCCGGTCCTCACGACGCCCGCATCACGCATCTCGATGACCTTGGCGTCGTTCCAGACCACCGTGTTGCCGTTGACCACCCCGCCGCTGGCCGCCAGGCCGATGCCCATGACGTCATTCTTGCCGGTCGTCCGGGTGCCCCACATGTCCGCGCCCATGTTTGCCTTGCCGGTGGCGACGTCGACATTGATGGCCGCGACGCTGGCGCCGCTCACGATCTGCACCTCCTGGCCCCCCGCGACCTTGTAGGAGCCGGAGATGTTGCCGGTGTAGTAGGCGCTGCCGACCGAGCCGTTCGGGTCCGCACCGACCACCTCGTAGCGGGTGCCGTTCCCGGTCGCGGTCAGCAGCCCGGTATCGCCGTTGCGCGCATAGGTGACGTCACGGTCGACACCGCCCTGGGTGTAGCTGCGGGTCTTGGCGGAGACGCCGTCGATGTCCGAGTAGGCCGAGGTCGAGCGGCCGCCGGCCGCGAAGGCGACGAGATCCGCGGTGCTGTTCGAGGCGGGGCGTTCCACGACCGGACGGGTCGGAGGCGTGGTCGTCCCGCCATTGGAGCCACCGCCGCCGCCGCATGCGGCCAGACCGAGGATTGCGACGAGGGCGAGGGTGGACTTGAACATGATCATCTCCGGCGTTGACTGTTATCTCTTGCGAATAAGTATATTCTATTCACATATGGATGCAACACAAATCGGTCGCGAAATCCATTAAAATGCGAATAACTTCCAGCGCATCGTCCGGGCGCTCTTTGGGGTGCGTGATGCACCAGGTGTCTCGGAATGACCGACGCTTCCCGATCAGCCATCCCTGGGCGGGCGCGAGATGGCATCGCGGATGTCTGCCAGGTCGAGGAAGTGATCAGCCTGTCGCCTGAGGTCGTCCGAGACCATCGGGGTATCAGAGCGCATCGTCGAGCAGACCGTGACCCGCACGGCGGCGCGCTGCAGGGCCTCCACGAGCGGCCTGTAGTCGCCGTCCCCGGTGAAGATGATCGCGTGCTGCAGGCAGGGGGCAAGCTGCATGGCATCCGTCGCAAGCTCGATGCCGATCGAACCCTTCAGCTTCCGCCGCCCCTGCGCATCCGTGTATTCACGAACGGTCTTCGCCGTGACGCTGTAGCCGTTGTAGTCGAGCCAGTCGGTAAGCGGGCGCAGCGGGGTGTATTCGTCCGCCTCGTTGATGCAGGTGTAGTAGTTCAGCCGGATCAGGCGGCCGCGGGTCGCGAATTCGTCGCGCAGCTTGCGGTAGTCGATCTCGAAGCCGAGCGCGCGTGCGGCGCTGTGCAGGCTTGCACCGTCGATGAACAGCGCCAGGCCTTCATTCTTGTAGAACATCGTGCTTCCTCAATCCGTCTTTCAAATCACAGCAGGGCGGCATCGCCTTCCGTTCATCTATGTGGACATCGGGGCAAACTCAAACATCGATCATGGATTTCGCATGCAGCCTCGGATAGTTTTGCGAAAAATAGCGATTGGATGCCTCATGATGAAGACCAGGAGCCTCACCGTGGGCCCGGTTACCCTGCTCAGGGGTGACGCGATGCGCCTCTTGCCGGCGCTGCAGGAGAAGGCGGACCTGCTGCTGACGGATCCGCCCTACAAGCTCACCTCGGGCGGGCGGAACTCTCAGGTCATGGGCGGGATCTTCTCCAGCGCCGAATACGACAATTCCGGCATCCTCATGCCGGTCGTGCCCTGGAAGGAGATGGCACCCGCCCTGTTCGAGGCCTGCGGACGGGATGCGGACGGTTACGTGATGTCGAACGACAAGAACGTGTTCGACGCCAACAACGCCTTCCTGGCCGCGGGCTGGAAGTTCCATAATCTCCTGGTCTGGGACAAGATCACCCCGACCCGAAACCGATGGTATATGAAGGAGCTGGAGTTCACGCTCTATCTGTGGAAGGGGCGCGCCAAGACGATCCGCCGTCCCGGCTCCAAGCAGCGCTTCGAATGCCATCGCCCCGAGGACCGGTTCCATCGGACCCAGAAGCCGGTCGATCTCATGGAGCACTATATCCTGAATTCGACCGACCCGGGCCAGTTGGTGCTGGATCCCTTCGCCGGCTCGGCCGCAACGCTGGTCGCCGCGATGCGCACCGGACGCCGGGCGATCGGCTGCGAGCTCAATCCGAAATGGTTCGACATGGCGGCCGCGAGACTCGAGGCGGAGTGGGCCGTCCTGTCTCGGGGTGTGCGAAAAACGACACACATGATGGCTTCATGAAACTGGTCTCATTGCACGCGCAGCCCGATGACATGGAGCGAATGAGCGCCGGTGGCGGCCTGCTGATCGTCGCCCCCTCGGCCCGGCCCAGCGTGGTGGGACAGTTGGTCAACCATGCGGAGTTCGGTGATCTCGGTCCGATCTGGATCTGCGTGAATGGCGCCGACGCGCCCGAATACCTGGAAAGCCCGGACTGGCCGCGCGAGCCAGTGACGGAGCTGGTCGACCGCGTCGTGCTGCGCATGCCTGAGAGGATCTCGCTCCACCTGTCCCTGGAACGGCCGGCGGAGGCATTGCGTCTGGCGCCGGACCGGGGGGCGGGCGCGATCCTGCTGGACTGCGTTCCGATCGCCGACGGCCTCGAGGCCGTGATCCGCGACACGGTCCTGGCCGGATGCCTGGTCGTCCTCGTCACCCCGGATCCGCTTGAGCTGTCCATGCTGGCCGGCGACGAGCACCGGGTATGCGATCCGGAGGGGCGCTTCATCTCGCCTGCGGAGATCCTCGGGCGCCGCGGTGCGTCCGGGATCGGCGTTCGGCGATCGGGGTCCTGATCATGCCGGCCGTTTCCCTCACCGACGCCCAGGTCCGGGCTGTCCTTGAAGTCCGCCGGCACCTGGCCGCGCTCCTCGGCGTGCCCGGAGAACGGATCGCTCCCACGACCCGACTGCGCGCGGACCTCGACATGACCCAGTTCGAGATCCGCGAGCTGCGCCTGGAGATCCTGGAGAGCACATCCATCTGGCTGCCCCTTGATCCGATGAAGGACCACATGATGCTGGAGATCGGCCTTCTGCTTGCGAAGGCTCGTGCATGACCCGCCTGCTGTCTCTCTACTTCCTACTGGTCTTCTGCGTCTTTTTCCTGGAATCCCTTCTTCGGGGATGGGCCGGCCCGATCCCCCTCCCGGTCGCCCTGCCGGGATGGGTCTCCCCGGCCCTGGCGCTGGCCTTGCCGCTGCCGGTCATCCTGCGCGCTGCCTTCCGGCGCTACAAGGCCAGGCCGAAATCGAGGACGGTCAGGATCCGGAACGACCGGATCCCCGAGGACGGCCTCGAATTCGAGCAATGGGTTGCCAGCCGGCTTCGGAGCTACGGCTGGAAGGCGGATGTGACCCGCGGCAGCGGCGACCAGGGTATCGATGTCATCGGCCGGGTGGCCGGAAGGACCGTCGGGATCCAGTGCAAGCGCTACAAGGCCGCGGTGGGCAACAAGGCGGTCCAGGAGGCTTATGCGGGCATGGCCTATCACCGGACCCAGCGCGCGGCGGTCGTGACCACCAGCCGCTTCACGAAGAGCGCTGAGGAGCTCGCGGCCCGGACCGGGGTCATCCTGGTCCACGCCTCGGACCTGAAAGGGCTTGGCAGACGCATCTGAGCGGCCCGTGGATCACGGATCAGCCGGCGTCGCCCCACCATCCGGCCTGAATTCCCGCACCACACAGCCCGCCGCATTGCGCGTCCATTGATCGATCGGACGCTGCGGCGGCAGCTCGAACTCCGCACAGATCCGGTAGCTTGCAGGACCGGTCACCTCGTAGCGATAAGCCTGCCCGGTATAGGGATCCGCGACCCGCTGGTCCCATGGGCATTGCTCAAGCGGGGCCGGCGCCGCCGGAAGCGCGCCTTCCGCACGTGCGAGGCAATCGATCCACAAGGCCATGGCGGAGATATCCTGCTCCCGCTGCGCGTCCCGCGCCTGCTTGCGGGCGTGTCCAGGGCCGCCGGCCAGCAAGAGCCCCGCGGCGATGGCGGCGGCGGACAAGGCGCCGATGGCGAGTGCCGGCCAGCCCCTAGTCATGCAGTTCGTCCCGGTAATAGGCGAGGACCAGGCCGGAGACGGCCGCAACCAGCAGGGCCTTGCACGCGAAGCGCATTGTCAGGTCTCCGTTCAGGAAAGCATGGATGACATGGACCGCCCCGCCCAGGAGCAGCAACGCGGTGATCAGGAGCGTGACGGTTGCGAACCACCTGCGGACCAGCGATCGCCGGCGCGCCGCATTTCCACGGCCCATCGCGCCGACATGCCGGTTGATCAGCAGGAAGACCGGCGTGAAGGCGATGAGCGAGGCGATCGACCATCGAGCGGCGCTGCCGGCGCTCCGCGGATATTCTCCCGGATCCGGTATCGCCTGGTCGATGAGGGCCATCCCGAGCTGACAGAGGTGCCAGGCGATGGCGCCAAGCGCGATGAAGAGGATGCCGTGGAGCACCGCCTCCCTTGCGGAGGCGTAGGGTCGCGGCCGCGGCACCGGCGGCCGGCCCGGCTCCCAGAGCGACATCGCCTCGCAGATTTCGGGATCCGACCAGCCCGTATCGGCCAGCCGCTGCCGGATCGTGTTCGCGTCGTCGCCATTCGCATAGCACATGCGGACGAACTCGGATAATTGGTCTGCCTGCTTCACGATCCGCTCCCTTTGGCGAGAAGGTGTGGCAATGCGGCGCGGGATGCAAGGTTGCGCCGCCGTTGGCAGCCTTACCCGAAGGCTTCCGGCTCGCATTGCGCGCAGACCCCGCCTCCCCGCTCCTCGTCGAACTCCAGCTCGGAGACGCCGAACCACCATTCGCAGCAGACGCTGCGCTCGATGGGCATGCCCCCGTCGAGGAGCTGATCCTCGAGCTCGTCTTCACCGATGTCGAGCTGATGCCGCTCGATGATCGCGGTCAGCGTCGTGCAGGTCCCCTCCAGCTCATGCTGGATCTCGGCCAGCTTTGCATCGCTCAGCCTGCACATCCCCTGCCCTCCGCGGATTCTCTGATGTTGGCATGATCGCAGTGACTGCAGGTCCAGTTGCGCTCTGCGCGGGTGTTGGGAAGCGCCGTCCCGTGCTCGTCACAGTTCGGGCCGATGCCGCACCGGTCGCAGAACGCGGCCATGCCGTGCGCGTGTGTCGCGGCACGAACCCCGCTGAGCGCCCAGGCGATGGCACGGGCCGTGTCGAGGAAGGCCTCGCCCTGGCACAGGCGTGGCGCCGCGCAGATCGTGTTTCCGAAGCCCAGGGGGAAGATGCCCGACCCGTCCACCAGGAGGGTGGTGTCGGGGCGATGAACCACATACCAGCCTTCCGGGAATCCGTCCCGGTAGACGATGTCGGATTTCGCGGGTGCCTGGGCGGTCATTGCAGGTCTTTCGAAGAGCGGCGTGCCCTGGAGGCGCTGGTTGTCGGTGCCGGTCATTCCGCACCCCCGTAGACGGCCCTGGTGCAGGCCAGGCGCTTTTCGAAGTTCTCCGCGCTTCGCTCGTCCTTGAGAAAGCCGAGACACCGGTCATAGGCGAATTCGAGCTCCAGGTATTGGCGGGAAACCGTGTAATAGTTGTTGTCTTCGGACCTGCAGCCGGCCAGGGCCACCATTGCCGCAACCCCCAGGAGGAGGCCTTTGCTTGTCTTGCGGGTCATTTCTTCCAGCGCTCCTTGTATTTGGCGATGAAGTCCGGGGGGAATTCGGTTTCCTGCCCACAGTGCCGGAACTGCGAGCCGGTCCATTCCATGCGGCACCAGCAGTCGCTCGCCATGCAATAAGGCGCGTAGCCGGGCCGCTTCATGAGGTTGTTGCGCACGACCGAGCCGTAATCGGTGGGGTCCCTGAGATCGCCTTGGGTCATGCTGCCGACGCCTTTGTTATTCGCATATTTTGTAACAGACGGGCTTGCAGACTTCAATGTGTTTCGGTAAAAATGTGAAAAAGCAATCACCACAGGGAAGAGAGCAGCATGAGCGTTCCTGTCTATCGCCCCCGTGGCGCAGATGACCTGCAGGCCTTCGCGAATGCCCGGAAGGATTTCCTGGAAGACGGCCTGGACGGGGATGGCTTCATGGCTCTTCCGGCTCATGCATTGGTGCATGCCGTCGGGCTCATCATGGACCTCGTGATCGACCGGGATTGCGACCGCGATCGCCGGATCACGTCGATCGTCCATGACCCCCGCCGTCATGAGGCCGTCGTGGTCTGCGGCGGGAACCACATCCCCGACAGGGAGAGCTCCGCGCTGGAACTGATGCGCATGTCCGATGCGCGGATCACGGCAAATCGCCAGCTGGCCGTCGAGATCATCGAGAGGGCGACCCGGATCATCGACCTCGGCAATCGTGACGGCGTGCCCCACCGTGAGACCGGAGCGCCGCGCATGGCGGCGGAGAAGCCGGACATGACGCATTTCGACGCCGCGCTCGCGGTGGTGGAGAAGCGCATCTCCACGCTGGGCATCCTGACCTCAGACGATGACGACTGGCCCGAGAAGGATGACAGCCTGGACGCGGATGTCATGCGGGCCTTCGAGCACCTGCGGCAGGCGTTCGACGGCACACGGGCGATGTGCCTGGTTCAGTGCGATCGCAAGATGGGCGAGGAGGTCATCATGATCCCGGCGGGGCCCGAGATCGGACGTGCCGAGCTCCGCGCGGCGCGGCACGCGATCATGGGGGCGGCCCGCCTGATGACCAGTCCGGCCGATCACTCGAACCATCTCGATGGCATTCACGAATACGAGCTGCGTCAGGCTCGCGAGGAGGCCGATCGCCAGGAGGAGCGGGCGGCGCTGCGGCGCTCCATCGGTGCCCTGCCCGGCCTGCTGAATGGGCTGTCCGATCCGGTCGCCAGCGGCGTCCGCGGCTGGCTCGACGAGAACCGGCCTTTCCCGGTCTACCGGGATCGCAAGCCCAACCCGCTCCGCGACATGTTTCCCGATGAGGTCGTGCAGGCCTGGGGCCCGGAGATTGTCGAACTGCTGCCCATGGCGATGCACCGCGGTGGCGAGGATGGTCTGAAGGCGACCCGGGCCCTCGCCGACGCCCTTTCGGAACGGATGGCCCTGCCGATCCGTGCCGCCCATCAACCTGATCTGTGAGGAACGGATGTATTCTGCGAAAATCGATATCGGACAAGGCGTCCCCACCAAACCGGAGGATGCCGTCATGTCGCCTCCCGGAAGCTCTGAATTCGGCCGCATGCTGGAGGCCTTCTCTGCCGCCCGCGTCATGCGCCGGACCCTCACACTGAATGCGCTGCGCGGCATGCTGATTATCAGTGCCCAGACCGGTCCCATGACCTATGCCGAATTTTCGGAGTGCTCGCGCTTCTCCGACAATCCCAAGCTGAACTACATGATCGGGGCCAGCCTGATCGCACAGCTGTCCGACGGCCGCGGGAATTATCCGGGGCTGCGGCTCTGTGAACGGCATCCCGGCGCGGATCGCCGCCAGAAGGTGGTCGTCATCGGGCGTGACGGCCGTGCGATGACCAGGCATTTCCTGAATGCAGCGGGGATCGCCTGCCCATCGCTCGGCCGCGACTGGATCGGCGCCCGCCTGCTGCCGGCGCTCGATGCGGTCATCGATCGCGATGCCGGCCTGGCCCTGTCGACATTCTGCGTGCTGCTGGACATCGCGCACAACGCCGAGCGCTTCGAGGGCGGGGCGGAGTCGGTCAGTAAGATCTCCAAGCGGCTGGGGGTCAACAACCTGCCCAACCACATCGCCCGGCTGTCCGGCATGCCGCGCGGCCGCAACGGCCCGAACACCCATCCCGCGCTGATCACCATGCATGGCGTGCCTCACGACCAGCGTGCGCGCTGGCCGGCACTGAATGAGCGTGGCCGCGAGATGATGACCGCTTTTGCAGAGCGGCTGAGCGTAGCGCCGGAACAGATCTCGGCGTGACGCGCGCTGTGCGAAAATTGGAAGTATGATGAAAAAGGATTACCATTCATGACCATCAACACCGTGTCCGAGCAGGATCTGGGATCGACCATTGCCCGGCAGATCGATGCAGCCATCTCCAGCGCCGCCATCCGGGCCGAGGAATCCATCAAGAAGACCGGGCCGATGGCCCTGACGCTGAATGGTCACAAGCTTCACGAGGCTTACATGGCCGCTCTTGGGGCCGGGGACGAACTCAAGCGCGCGATCGGGGACATCCTTTCCGTCGCCAGCCTGGTCGGTCGCGGGGGCAGTGTGACGGCCGTTGGTCAGCCCCCCGCCCCCCAGGCCTTCGCTCCGCAGGCACCGATGTCGCCGGAAATGCGTGACATGCCCCAGATCTCCATGTCACTGCCCGTCACCCGGGAGCAAACCGATGCCCGCATGACCGCGGTCGTGGTCAACGATGCCCTGATCGACCAGAAGTCCAGGGCCGTCACGGGGGTGAGCTATAGCTCGGCGATCAAGGGGCTGGCCGCAACCGTCGTGGATACCGGTGACGGCATCGTGATCCTCGAGGGCAGCCAGATCCACGTCCCGGAGGCGTCCAACCTCACCTCGCCGCAGTATCTGTCGGATCGCGAGACCATCCTGCGCACCGCTGTCCTGAGTGAGGACGGGATCCGCCGCCTCGATCGTGACTTCAAGGTGAAGTCGTTCACTGCCGCAATGTCGGTCGTCACCGGGATGAACCGCAACGGGTCAGGCTGGGTCGATGCCGAAGGCAATGCGCCCGCATCGGGTCACGGCATGAAGCCGGAAGCGCTGGCCGCAATCACCAACTGGACCCGCATGTTCGGCGCTTCGCCCACGATCGGCAAGCGCAAGTATGCGAGTGCGAAGAAGCGCTTCTACGCCCCCGCCCCGTCGGTCGTCACCGGTCCCGGAGATGCGCGCTTCACGCTTGATGAGGCCAACCTGAACTGGCTGCTGGAGCCGGGCCTGTGCGGCTACCTGCTGCTCGCCTTCGGCGGCGGGGTCATCCAGGTCCATGCCGGGATGATCGAGTTCCCGGGCGGCTCAGCGGTGATCAAGGTGACCGCGATCAACGCCGGAAGCGGCGCGGAGGTCGTTTTCGGCAAGGGCAAGGCGCTGCGCCTGAACATCGAGATCCCCGACGCCGAAAAGTGATTGCAGGATTGCCGTCCGGACTGAACACTCCGGACGGCAATGGCGCGGTGCGACTACAGGCCTGTAGCAACGAGGAGAAAGCCCAGACCATGACAAAAATTACCGGAGCCCAGTTCAAGGACTTCTACCAGAACCATTGGCCCGGGAAGCCCGGCGAGGTCTGGCACGAGGACAGCGAATACGAGATCGAGGACGAGCAGGGCAGATGGATCCTGCCGCTCGACGCGATCCTGGAGACGAACAGACTCGGATATCTGCACTACGACCGGACGAACGAGACGCGCGACTTCGACACGGTATGGGAAGAGTTCGTTTCGGAGCGCCGCGGCGACATGATCCTGACCCTGCGCGTGCCGGCGGGCAAGCTGGAGGGGCTGCGCGCGGCGCTGTCGGAACTGGGCATCAGCCCCATCGAGGAGGGGCTCGACACCCACCCTGCGCCCGGCGATGATCGGGAGGGAGAAGGTCCGGCGGTCTGAAGGAGGAAAGGATGGCGGAATTCGCGACTCCGACGCATGGTGATGGCCGTTCGGCGGCCCTCTCGGACTGCGGACGCTGGCGCTGGCGTCTCGATCGCCCGATCGGGGACGGCCGTGTCGTCGCCGCGGTCTTCGGCATCAACCCCTCGACCGCCGATGCGCTCCGCGACGATCCCACCGTGCGCAAGTGGCGCGGCTTTGGCCAGCGCCTGGGCTGGGGCCGGGTGATCGTCGGGAATGTCTTCGCCTGGCGGGCCGCGAACGTCCGGGAACTGGCCCGCGCGGCGGACCTGTTCGGCCCGGACTACGAGCGCCACCTGGACGACATCATACGGGACGCGGACATCCTGGTGCCCTGCTGGGGCGCTCGGGACAAGATACCGCGCGCGCTGCGCCCCGAACTCGACCGGATGAAGGCGCGCCTCGCGGCCTCGGGCAAGCCGATGCATTGCTGGGGGATGACCGGGAGCGGTGATCCCTGTCATCCGCTTACGCTGGGTTATGCCACGCCGCTGGTTCGATACGCGTGATGATGGAGGACGCCTCGCCGTGACGCCAGGTTTGGGGGCTCTTTCCCACGGCACCGGCTTGCGGGCATGTCCGGCCCACCAATCCTCCCGGGAAACCCCGTTTGTTCACGGCGGTGAAGGTGCCACCATATGAAGAAGTTACGATGCGCTTCGAACCGGAGATCCCCACCGCGGAGCAGGTGCGACGCCATCGCGAGGCGCATGGCTCAGGCGTGGTGGAGGCCAAGGTCCATCTCGAAAGGCTGGCCACCGGGGAGGCGCTGGCGGCGCTGATGCGGGATGGCACCGCGGAGGAGAAGGTGGACTGGCATCTGCGTCGTTACGCGCAGGAGCACCACCTGCCCCTGCCCGACCTCACGGATCGGGCTGATCCGGATCCCCGTGCCGCCCCAGAAGGTCCTTGACCAGCACCACCGGGAGGGCGCAGAGCCAGATCCCGATCCGGACCAGCGCGACGGCCGCCATTACGGCCAGGTAGATCAGCTGGAGATTGGCGGCCTTTCTGCCGCGCAGCTGGATACCTCCGGCCTTGAAGGATGACCGACCGGGATTGGTGAGGTTGAGGGCGCCGGCCCGATTGGTCACGGAGACTGATCCGCCACGTTTCGAGAGGTTGTAGCGGAAGGGCCCCCTGCTCCAGCGACCGATCATCTGCCAGCGGCCGGACTGGTTGGCGATGCGCAGGCCCGGTGCAACCTTGGCCGATGCGCGAAGACCGTGCTTCGTGTTCGCAGTGACGGTGACGCCGCCGATCTTGTGCTGGGTGCGCGCCGATAACCCACCGGTCCTGGAGGCGCGCAGATTTCTCCCACGATGCTCGAGACGGACCTGATCTCCGTTTCTGTCTCTTCTTCCAAAGCCGAACATTTTTTCTCTCTTGTTTTTTGTGAAGGTAAAATGAGATCTGAGACCGACCGCAGGGCGGCCGGTCGGATGGGTTTTTTCTTTAGTGTGCTGTCGGACCGGTCCGGTCAGGGAGAGGGGCTGTCGTCGTCCTTGCGTTCTGCCGCAGCCGCCCTGAAGATTTCGGAGAGCCTGTCCGCCGCGTCCATCCGCTTGATGATTTCGGATTGCGGGACGAACTGGATGTCGCGCGCCTGGTAAGCATCCCCGTAAGGCAGGTGGATGAGCGCGCTGTCCGGCCCCCTGTCGGCAAACATGTAGCAGGCATGGCCGTCCGCGACCGGCACGGAGTGGATCCGGCCCGTATTCGGGCCGTCATAACCCGCATTCCTGAGCCAGGCCTTCAGGGCCGAGGAATGCGTATCCTCGCGGGCCCGCTCCTTGTCGATGTCGAAGTTGGCATAGTCCGGCTCGCCGAACGCGACCTCACGTGGGCAGGTATAGATCTTCATTTTTCACTTCTCCGTTCATCCGGGTTTCGGCGCGTCGTCCGGGCCGACGTCGGCCGCGGGCAGCTGGCGGGGCAGCGGCCTCATGTCCATGTCGCGACCCAGGTCGCGGTAGTGCTGTTCAAGCATCGCACGCCTCTCGACCATGAGCTGCTCCATTCTGCTCCGAAGACGCTCGATGTCTTCAGCGTCCAGGCGCCCCTCGTTCAGGCCGACCGTCGCATGCCTGTGCGCCGTGCTGACGTCCTTGATTTCCTCGTCCACCTCCGGGATCCAACGCTCCGGTAAGGTGGAGCGATCATGGATGATGTCGTCCCGGCCAGGCGCGTATTCGCCGTGGATCATCTCGCGCCATTTCTCGACGCGGGTCGACAGATAGAGGCTTGCGAAGCGATCGACGATGCCGCCCGCCCGCGCGAGGACCTCCCGGATCCGGTCCGTATCTTCGCCGAAGGCGCCCCGCGGACGGATGATCGAGACCATCGTGACGGTGTCGCGCCTGGGAAGTGCGGCCATGTGGAACTCGACATGACCCAGATCCGCGCCACGGATGTCGAATTGCACCTTCCAGACGTCCCGGCCCGCCACATGGGCATACCTGGTCTGGACCATGAGGCGCCCGCCTTCGAAGTCGAAATGGCGGGTGGAGGGCAGGTCGAGATCATTCCGGTGCTTCAGGATGGCCGGAACCAGCTCGTCTCGCATGCGTGCGAGGCCCGGCTCGCGCGCGGCAGTCAGGCGGGCGAACCGCTCCTCCGGGCGCTCGCCGGTCGCGATGCTCGCGATGCGGCCGATGATGCCGATCCCTGCCTTGCCCATCCTGCAGCCTTCTCGAACATACGGTTATCTACCCGGGTTGATCGTAGCGGTGGCAAACGAAAAACCATAGGTCCAAGTCGTTTTATATGGAACTCCATCTAGGTTTGCTATATATATTTTCGCAAATACATACCAAAGGTTCCGTCATGCCGCGCATCGCCTCGCATCACCGCTGGAAGGATCACGAGCACGTCCCGAGCGGGGATTGGCCGGAAGACTGCACGGTGCAATGGGGCTCCAGCGGCATCGTGCTCGGGAAGACGTCGCGCATGACGGCCTTCTTCGAGGCCTTCCCGGGCGGAGGCTTCATCCGCGGCGAGGGCGATACGATCGCCGTGGCGGAAGAAGACGCGCTTGCGCAATACCGCAGGAAACTCGCCTGCCTGGACCATCACTGGCAGCGCGGTCGATACGCCAATGGCGGCGCCATCTGCAAGCGCTGCGGCTGCTTCGAGACCCGCTTCCATCCGATCGTCACCTTGGGCGGCTGGCGGAACAAGCCCGACCTGGGAGATCTGACCTTCATCCTGGGAGGCACCTATCTCTTTGCGCATTTCCGGGCTCTATCCGATCGGGATGCGCCGCGACGCCATCAGCGCGAGCGCTGGCTGCGACTGCGCGTGGCCGGCATCGACTTGCCCCCGCTTCCGACCGAGGATACGGGCGAGGACCATGGGACGCATCCCTGGAACGTGGAGGCGCGCGACCGGATCATGGAATGGGCTGTGGCCAACGGCTACCCGAACGACACTTCGGAAAAGGCGCCTTTCACGATCAAGGGCTTCCTCTCCGCGTTGGAGAACCGCTGCTTCACGCATGCTCATGCGGAGTGGCTCGCATCGCGCAAAGTGCCATGAGCGCCGGCCGCAAGCTCACCGAGACGGAGCTGCGTGTCCTGGAACTCGCCAGCTTCGGTCAGGGCCGCAAGCCGGTCTCGGACGATGATATTCCGGCACGCAACGGCGAGGATCTCTGGGGAGATGTGATCCCGGGTCGCAGGGCATGGAACGCGATGGTCGCGGCGGGACTGGTCTATCTTCCGATCGAGGATCCGATCACGCTCGATGATGGCAGCCCGTTCACCTTCACGGCGTTTTATGAACTGACCGATCGGGGCGAGGCTGCGCGTCGCAGCGGCACCATGCCGCCTGCCGCGGATCAGGATTAGGTTTTTTCGCTCATCTGGCGGAATCTTCCAGAAGGTTGGATCGGGCCGCCCGGTCCCGACACTGGAAGGCATCGATCATGGCGAAGACGCGCACGACATTCCACATCGACCACGAGTTCGAATACGGCTTCACTTGGGGTGGTGACGTCGGTTCCCGCCCCGAGGAGGAAGACTACCTGGCGCGCTACAGCGTCATCCCGGGACGCGCGGCCGGCCGGATCAGCCCGCCGGAGACGGACACGGTGGAGATCGGCGACATCCTGCGCTACGAGGCGGCCGATCCATTCGCGGCCGATGCCCGGGGTGAGCCGGTGGCGGTCGACGAGGCGCTGCGCGACGAGATCGCCGACTGGCTGATCGACAATCGCCAGGAGGAGATGTTCGGCCATGCCGTCGACCAGATGCGCGACATGAACGACGACGCAGCAGATGCCATGCGCGAGCATGAAGAACGCTACGGCGCCTTCGGCTGCTCCTGATCGAGAGATGGTCGGCCGGGGGCGGACTTGTGGCGGCGTGCAACCATGGTGGTGGCTGGCCGATGCACGATCATTGCCGGGCCAGCCAGTCGATCATATATTGATCGTGAAGAAAGCGGACACATGACGATGATCAGGATCGCGGATCACCCCCAGCTTGCGCTCATCTGCTGGAACCGGGACCGGGGCGCCCAGGTCGAAGAGGCGGAGGCCTTTGCGCTCTACGAGCGCAATTGGCACCTGGTCGACCGTGAGGCGATGGGGCCAGGTGAGAAGGCCCTGCTCGCTCGGCTCACGGCCGATTTCGGCCATGGCATCCTCAATGTTTGACCGCCCCCACCACCAGAAGATCGCCAAGCTGCTTGCCCTGCTCGATCCCGATGTCATGGCGCGCACCGACTGCGCCTTTGCGGGCGGAACATACATCTCGATGTCCCTGGGGGAATTTCGCCGCTCCGACGACCTCGATATCATCTGCATGAGCCCTCAGGGATATGCGGAGCTGAGGTCCCTTCTGAGCGATGACCCTTCTGCATTGTTTCGGAAACCCGTGAGCTACAAACGCGAGCTTCGGATGGACCCATATCGCTTCCATGGCTTTCTGGATGTCGATGGATCTCCCGTGAAGCTGGAGGTTTTCGTCGAGCATCGAATCTCCGTGAGCGCGGTTCATGACCCGAAACTGGGGCTGCCCTGCCTTTCGATCCCGGATCTCTATGCAGAAAAGCTGCTGGCCTGCACGGATCGGGTTCTCGACAAGTCGACCAACAGCCGTGACATCATCGATCTGGCCATGATGATCCGGAGCTGGGGGTCGATACCGGCGGAGTCGCTCGCGAAGGCTGTCGGGGTCTACCGGGATCCGGTGCTGGCGAGCTTCCGAAAGGGGCTCGGCCTCCTTCTCGAGCCGGACTACATGCGCAAGGCCTTGTCCGACCTCGACATGGATCCATCCCTGGCGGCCGAAATCACAGCGACACTGGAACAGGCAGCCGTCGACATCGGCCGCGCGCCGGAGGAGCTCGCCGAGCGTGACAGGCGTGCGCTGGCCGCCGGCACGGATCCCGATGGGCCTCCCGCAGACCCGTTTCAGTTCACGGGGAGAGAAGGCGTTGCGTTCCTGCATGGCATCGAGGAGTGCCGGGACATGCACGGAGACCTCTCATGGCCCGTGGTCGAGCGTATCGCAATCGACAATGCGCTCATGGTCGGAGGATCGCAGCCACACGAAATCGCGGACTTCCTGGCAGGAAACAGCCCCGGAGCGGTCTACCCGGAGCGACACCATGCGCTCCTTCGGATCGCGGAGGTCCGGGCAGATTTCCTGGCCGATCTCGGGAAGATACCGGGTGCAAGGTAGGCCCTAGAGCCCGATCGCCGGAGCTTCCGGGTCCCGGCCATCCAGAGCCAGCATATCCGGGTCGAACCCGGCCGCGGCCAGGATGCGTCCGATCTGATCGCGATACTGTTCGTCGACGAGCCCCTCGACCCGGTCGGCCTTCTCCGCGAAGCGCGAGAGCAGATCCTCCCCATGGAGTTCCGACTGATCCCGGAGCCGGTTCAACGCGTCGATGAGGCCATCACGATCCGCCTTCGTCCGGATTCCGGCCGACATGAGATCTGCCGCCGCCTTGCGTGCGGCATGGACCCGCGCACGGGCCGCATCCGGAGCCCGGGCATCCGTCGCTTCCAGCTCCGCGTCGTAGCGGTTGCGATAGGGCGCATCCGGGGTCAGCTGGCCATGGATCCAGGTGATCTTGCAGCGGACCGGCTCGCCGGTTGGGTGACCGCGCAGCGCGATCATGAACTCCTCCGGCGAGATGTGCAGCTCGACCAGCTGGTTGCGCTCCCGGACCCGTTCGCGGCCGAAGTCGTCCGTGACCTCGGCCTTGCTGATGGTCATCCGGACGAGATCCGACCCGGCACGGCTGTAGTCGGAGTGCAGCCCGTCGCGACTGCCGGAGACCTGGCTGATGGCGGCGGTGAGCATATGGGCGCTTCCGGACTCCCGGGCGCTCAGGATGTGCGGGTTGCTAACCTGGTTCAGCATCCGGCAGAGCTCGTCCGCCGCCGCGAGCGCCTCCGGGATGCCGTCGCGGCTGCGAAGCCCGACCGTCATGCGCCGCAGACGCGACGCGTGCGCGTCATCATCGAGCGGCTCGTAGTCTTCGAGGCCGATCCCGGTGGCCAATGTCCTGAGGGACCAGGCCAGCACCTCGCGCAGAACCGCGGCCTCCTGCGGGCTGTAATGGTCGACCGCCGCATTCAGGAGCGGGTTCGAGAGCCGTGCCTCCTCGATCGGATGGGGAACGCTCTTCGCCTCTTCCGGGGGCGCCAGGCGCAGCTGCTCGGCGGCCTGCATGATCCGCGAGGCGTTGATGACGGTGTTGGCCGCCTCGACCTGCATGGCGACCATCCGCTTGGACAGGATCTCATGGTGCATGCCGACGTAGAATTCGGCGTTCCGCGCCTGGTCCGCAACATCAAGGTCGCGAATGGCCTGGTCTGTGAACTTGGCAGACAGCGGCAGCTTGGCGGCGCGGATCGAGGCGATGATCCGATCGACGCCCTCCGGTCCCCTGAGCGCCACATCCTCGATCTTGCCATCGATGACCGCCCGGTCGTCGCGGCCGGCCGGGGCGAAGGGGCCCAGGTCGTAGCCGCCAAGCGCCTCGCCGGTCATCCAGATGTTCGGATCGCCCCGGTTGCTGCGCAGGATCAGCTTGGTCAGCGCCTCCTCGGAGGCCAGCACGCTGATCAGGGTCTCACCCGGAACCCGGTCCCCGGTCTGGGGGTCGGTCCGCCCGGCGATCAGCTCGATCCGGTTGAAGGCACGCGACGGCACCGGCTGCCCGAAGAGCGCGACCGGCACGCCACTGGCCACCCGCTCGATGCGCAGGAAGGCCTGAGACAGGAGCGGGTCGGCGCCTGCGGCATGGAGACGGGCCTTCTCGGCAACCACGATCCGGCGCAGGATCGCGACCCGTTCCGGATCCGCGGACAGCTCGGCACGGTGCTCTGCGATGTAGCGCTTGATGGTCTGAAGTTTCATGCTGAGGTATCCCACGAAGTATTCAGGCCATCATCCGAGATTCACGAGAAAATCCCTAGCCTCGGATCAGGCTGCCATCCGATCAGGCTAACGATCCTCTTCGGAACGCTTCTCTTTGCGTGAATCAACGTGCGGCCAGCAGCTTCGAGACGATGTCGAAACCGCGGTGCGCATAGGTCTCCCGCGACATGTCTTCCATCTGGCCGATGAGCTCATCCGCGCGCGGGCCGCCCGCTTCGATGTCGCAATAGGGCAGGATGTTGAAGAGGATCCAGGCGGGGTAGCGGGTGTCAATGCTCGTCCAGCCTGCGAACATCTCGGCCGAGTATTCGCCCCAGGCATCATAGAAATCTGTCGCGCCGATCTCGATGCCGGTCTCGCGCAGAGCGGAGCGAGGCGGACCGGACACGACCTCAGCCTCGTGCAGCTCCGCGTCCAGCCGGACGCGGAGGGCTTTTGCATTCCGGGGGTCCGGACGATCCGGCCTGCGCCTCCTCGATCGGACGGCTCAGTCGAGACCGAATGCCGCCCGCACCCGCCCCAGAACCCGCCCTGCCCGCTCGCGCGCGATCTCCGTGGATGCGTCGAGGACCCGATGATACACGTCCGGATCGAGAGCCAGCTCGGCGCGCCGTTCCCGGATGGGTGCGATCAGCTCCTGCAGGATCGGCTCAAGCCGGCGTTTCAGGGCCATGTCGCCCAGCCCGCCGGCCCGGTAGTGCTGCTTCAGCGCCTCGACTTCAGCGGTATCCGGATCGAAGGCATCCAGCATCGCGAAGACCACGTTGCCCTCCACCCGGCCCGGATCCGAGACCCGCAGGTGATCGGGGTCCGTATACATGGCCATGACCTTGTTGCGGATGGCGGCCTCGTCATCCGAGAGCAGGATCGCATTGCCGGCGGATTTCGACATCTTGCCGCGGCCATCCACGCCCGGAAGCCGGGCGCCGGCGGAGAGCATGAGCTCGGCGCGCCGCAGCGTTCCGGCTCCGCCGGCCCGGTTCATCCGCTCGACGATCTCGTTGGCGATCTCCAGGATCGGGGCCTGGTCGGCCCCGGCTGGAACCAGGTCAGCGTCGAAGGCGGTGATGTCCGCGGCCTGGGAGACCGGGTAGCACAGGAACCCAGAGGGCACCCCGCCGGTGAAGGCGCGCTGCTCGATCTCGGACTTGGTGGTCGGGTTGCGCTCGAGGCGCGCGACGCTGACCAGATTCATGTAGAGCATGGTCAGCTCGGCCAGCTCCGGGATCCGGCTCTGGCGGATGATGCGGCTCTTCGTGGGATCGATGCCCACGGCCAAGTAGTCGAGGACCAGCTCGCGGACGCTGGAGCGCACCTTGCCCGGATTGCCGGCATTGTCGGTCAGCGCCTGCAGGTCGGCGATCAGGACGAACTGCTCGTTGTGCTCCTGCAGGTCCACGCGGGCCTTCAGCGAGCCCGCGTAATGGCCCAGGTGAAGCTGCCCGGTGGGCCGGTCGCCGGTCAGGATGGTCCGGCCGCGGATGCCGGAATGGGGGCTTGGAAGGATGGTCATCGAAGTGCTCCGTGCTGGGATGAGGGAGCCGCCTCGCCGTTCCGGATCGGAGCCCGCGCATATGCCGGACCGCGCCATGAATGGCGGGCGGCATGTTCGGGATCGAGAGTGGATGGAATCCGGAAGTGGCCGCCGTCAGAGGGCGGGCCACCAGAGATGCACGAGGCTGATCGATGCGTTTTCCATGTCGCGATGATAGACGATCCAGGCTGGATCGCAAGAGTGACATTCGCTTTTTCTTCGTCCGATTACTCAGCCAATGCGGAAGAATGTCCTATTGCATCAACTGCTCAAGAAATGCGGATGATGGACCGGTAAATCTTGCGAGCATTCAGATATGCGAATATCATTATCGGTAATTCGGATGCGGCGCAGTCACGTCCAGCTTGCTCCCGACCAACGAGGAGGACCGACGCATGTCGCGCCGCCACATCAAGAACCAGGCCATCGCATGGCTGCGCCGCAATGGCGAGGCGCCCTATCTCGGGGGCGTGGAGCCGGTGCAGATCACAGCTCGCCTCGGCGCGCGCCGGATCCGGATCACGGACTTCGCGGCGTGGGCCCGGAAATACCCCTTCGATGGGCACATCGGCGACGAGCGTCGAACCCTGATCGACATCAGCGACCTGGACTTCGACCGGTGGGCGAATTCGGTCGTGCTGCGGGAGCCCTTCGATCCCCGCAAGCCGGTGCGGGCCCAGATCCAGGCCATGATCGCCGAAGCCGAAAGACTGGACCCGCCCGAGGCTCGCCGCGGCGCCCGGTTCGGCGATCTTTCGGTGAGCCATGCGACGCGTCTTCGGGGTGCGTTCGGGAAGCAGAAGACCGGAGCATGACCGGGCGGCAGGCTCAGCCGCGCCCGTGGCGCCACCTCATCCCCCCAGGCTGGACCTTCCGGATGGCCTACGACCACCGCGGCGACGGCTCCGCGCTCTTCACCGTGCCGCTCGCGGGCGGGGTGAGCCGGACCTTCCGGATCAGGGCCGGCTGGACGGTGACCTGGAACCCGAAGGTCGAGGCCTTCGGGGAGGCCGCCCTGCGCCGGCTCTACGAGATCAGGCCGGAACTGCGGCCTGCCATGGGCCCGGCCGGGGTCGATGATCCGGCGCCGGCGGCCGCCCGATGATCGCCGCCCCGTCAGATTTCCTCGGGCACGAGCAGCCCGGACCTGACATCCTCGAGCCAGCTCCATTCGGGCGATTTCAGGATGTCTCCCTGAGCATCGTCATGCGCATCAGCCCCCGGAAAGTCCTGGGGCGCCGTTGACACCGTGTCGTTGTGGTATCTGCGGAGCCACTCGTATTTCACTCGGACCGGGTCGGGATGCTCGGCCTGCAGCTCGCGGATGATGAGGTCGCGGTGCCGCTCCATGAACTGGATCCAGTCCGCTGATCTGCGACCGATCTCGCCATATGCAGCGCGCAGGTAATCGAGAAACAGGATGCCGCGATCATCCTCTTTCAGGAGACGTTCGATCTGGCGCACTTCATCGCGCTGGGAGTTCCCCTCGCGCCAGAGAGCCGGGTTTCTCATTTGCTCCATGAGGGAATCCTCTGCGACGGCGATCATCGGGTAGACCACCTCGTTCTCCTCCATGAGGTAGGCATCCGCGAGGGCGGGGCCGAAGATGGGGCCGCAGAAGCGGTCCCCGACATGCATGTCGCCGATCTTCAGGGCGCCACGCAGGATGATGCCCGCATCGATGCATTGAATCTGGATGTGAAGCAGATCGAGCAGTTCCCAGTGGAGGGCCCCATCTCGGTAGTCGGTATCCGTGGTCCGGACCCGGACGATCGCGTCCGAGACGATCTCCGCATGCACCCGGCTTTGCAGCGTGAAATCCGTCATCACCCGGATCTCACCCGGCTCGTCGCCTTGCGCGAACTTCCGGAAGCGGGACAGGTCCCGGGCGATCTCATCAGGCTTTTTCCTGGCCAACAGGGCCTTGAATCCCATGATATCGATGAAGGTGGTAACGCATCTCTCGTAGCCGGCCATGGCGCCCTCGTAACTGTGCTGGTCCAGCTTATGGAGAAGGTCCTCCTGCAGGACAATCCGCACTCCGGTCTTTCGGCCCGGGCGCACCCGGCTCAGCGCGATGGGGCGGCCTCGCCCAGCGCGGCCTCGAGCTCCTCGAGCGCTTGGAGCAGTTCCTCGGGCCCCAGCGTCACGTTCAGTCGGGATGCGACGCAGAAATCGGCATGCTCCGCTCCGCAGCGCACCGGGTTGTGCGCTGAGAAGTGATCGAGGATCTCTAGCCCGGGCAGAAGCGGCGCGAGATGCCGGCGCACCAGTGCGACCAGATCTTGTGGTCGCCGGTATGGCCCGGGCAGCCCTCCTCGTCGAGGATGTCCCGCGGCGCATCGAGCGCCTCGACACGGGCCTCGATGCCCGGAATGGCGCCGCTGTCCTCCAGCCGCCAGATCATTAGCGCCACCGCGTCCCCATCGATGAAGCCGCTCTTGCGCGCGAGGTCGGAGGCCTTCAGCTCAAGCGTCGTCATTCGGACGACGCTCTCTGCGAAAGGGGAAAGATGATCGTGAAGTTCATGGAGTCGGTTCGGTTCACGACATCGGAACCGCTCCGGAACGCGGATTTCGGCAGGTTCGCGACCATCCAGGCATCGATCAGGCCCCAGTCCACCACTGGGCTGGTGGGGTGGTAGAAGAGGATCCTGTGCCCGTCGACCGTCGCGGTCAGCAGGCTGATGCAGACCGGATCGCCGTGCCGGTAACCGACCGTGCAGCCGAAGCCGCTGCGGTGCTCGATCCAGGTCCTCTTGTCGTGATGCTCGCGCCACAGGCGCGAGGCCTCGAAGCGGTTGGCCTCGACCACGCCGATCACCCCATCCAGGAAACGCGCGACCTCCTCGGGGACCGGCAGCGGCCCATTGCCGCGAGGCGCCACCTGCTCCTGCGCGGCGATCGCGGCGTTCAGCTTGCCGAGGTTCATCCTGAAGGCATCGCGCGCCGGATCCGGCGCTGTGGACAGCGCTTCCCCCGCAGCCTCGCGATCCGCCTCGCAGCGGGAACGGTATCCCTTCAGGGTGCGCTCCGCCATGGCCCGCATCGCGCTGTCATCGCAATGCTCCGCCACGAGGATCAGAGCCTCGATCAGCGCGGCCTCCGGCGCCTCGTCCGGACCCTGTCCGCCACACGCGCCGCCCAGATCCGTCAGCATCACGATTTGCCGCCCAGAAGCTTCAGATCGCCCGAACTGATCATGGCCAGCGTCTCCTCGATGCGGTCCGGAGCCACGAAGGCGGCCAGCGTCTTGCGCAGCTCGTTGAGCTTTTCCGCGAAGGCCTCGAGCGCCTTGACGTTCGCCTCGGTCGCCTCGATGCAGGCCACGACCCGCCCGTTCTTGTCCTTGAAGACCTCCGGCCAGGGCGAGACCTCCCAACGGTTGTTGAAGTCGCCCCAGGCATTGAACCTGCGCATCAGCACGTCGCCGTCGAGCGTCACGCCGCGCTCGATGTCGGTCCAGGACAGCGTCACGCCGGCACCGGTGCCGTCATGGATGCGCTCGCGCTCCACCTTCACCATCAGCCAGCGCTTCCAGGCGATCATGTAGCGACGATCGAGCTTGGCGCGCATGGCCTTCAGGCAGGCGTTGAGATCCGTGCCGTATTCCTGCTCCGATGCGCCGTCATCCGTGTCGCATTCCAGGTAGAACTGCGTGGCCAGAACCGCCTTCGGCGGCTCCGAGGCCTCCTCGTAGCGCGACTGCAGATAGGCATGGATCATGACCTTGCGGGTGATGACCCGGCCGTCGGCCTCCTGCTCGACATCGAAGGGGAAGGACTGGATCTTCTTGCCCTTGCCGGGGCTGTGCCTGATCTGGCCACGTGCCATGATGCTCTCCTCGTCGCCCCAATCGAGCAACCTGACTTTGCGTTTCCCTGGCCACCGCCCACGATGGCCTGCTGAGAGAATGAATATGCGAAATTAATATTCCGAAGCGTGTTCATGATCAAGCGCTTTCGCATCCACACGTCCCGCGCCGTTTACATGTCGATGATGCCGGCCCCGGGACTGGGCAAGGCCGACAATGCGGCTAGACTGCAGACCCAGAGGATCACTCTTGCAGAGCCCGTGATGCCCAGGAAGAAGACGCAGGACGAGATCATCCGGGACTTCGCCGCCGCCCACGGCGATCGCTACGATTATGGCTTGGTCGCATACGTGGATTCCAAGACCAAGGTCGAGGTGATCTGCCCGGATCATGGCGTCTTCCTGGTGAGCCCGAACCACCATGCCCGCGGCGTGGGGTGCCGGCGGTGCTTCGATGCCCGCTCGACCGAGACCCGCGAGGACTTCATCCGGAGCTGCGTCGCCAATCTCGGGGACCGGTATGATTACAGCCGAGTCCCCGAGGGCGAGGCGCTATCATACCTGAAGCTCGAGATCCGCTGCATCCGGCATGATGCGTGGTTCACCCAGGCCTACAACGCGCATGTCAAAGGGCACCACGGCTGCAGCCACTGCCGGTCGGAGATACTGTCCGGAGCAATCGACGCCGCCGGAAACCCCGTCGAGGACCATGCGGAACGGACCCGTTCCAGCATCCTCGCGCGTTTCGCGGAGCGCCACGGCGACACCTACGGCTACGACCGCTTCGTCTTCGCCTCCTGGGCCGGCAAGGTGACGGTGACCTGCCGCAGTCACGGCGACTTCCGGATCGCGATCGGCAACCACATCAGGGGCGGCGGCTGCCCGGTCTGCGCCATCGGACGCAGGAAGCAGGGCACGTTCAAGGCGCTCTGCGCCGAACGCGGCGTCGACTACCACACCGCTTTGAAGAGGCAGCAGGCGGGCATGTCCGAGGAGCGGGTTTTCAGCGTGGAGAGCCTCCGCGGCGAGCGGCTCACGACCACCGTCACGGTCGCCGGCACGCGCTATCCCAATGTCGAGGCCGCCGCGAGGGCCCTGCGGCCCGTTGCCTCGACGAACACGATCAAGCGATGGCTCTCCGCGGGCATGGATCCGGATCTCGCCTTCGGCCGCGTTCCGAACCCGGGCCATGGCGACGGGATCATCTACAGCATCGAGCACCGCGCCTCCGGCAAGAAATACGTGGGGCTTACCATCCAGGACCCCGCGCGGCGCTGGGAGAAGCATCTCCGGGACGCCTCATCCAATGCCATCACCGGGGAGCAATCTCTCCATGCGGCGATCCGGGCCTATGGGCCCGACGCCTTCGCCATGACGATCATCGACCGCGGCGTCGCCAAGGTCGATCTCGAGCAGAAGGAGATCTACTGGATCGAGGCGCTGGGGGCCCTGATCCCCGACGGGTTCAACGGCAATCGCGGCGGGGCGCTTGGCGGCGCGAACAGGCGGCCGATCGTCGTCATGGACCTGCCCTTCCCCAGCCGGAAGGCCGCGATCGCATACGTCGCCAAGGCCCTCGGCATCAGCGAGCATGCCGCGAAGAGACGCATCGCGAGAGGCCGCGTCGACGTCCGGACCCCGGCGAGGCCCGGAGAGAGCCTGGTCAAGACGAAGGAATACAAGGCCTGGTCCGCCATCATCCACGGGGCGCTCAATCCGGGCTCGAAGGACCACATCCCCGGCGTGGCCATCTGCGATGCATGGCGGAGTTTCGATGCCTTCCTGGCCGATGTGGGCCCGGCGCCCGAACCCGGCATGGTATTCTCGCGCCTGGACAGGACAAAGGATTACACGCCCGAGAACTGCCGCTGGATGACGAGGGCGGAGCAGGCGAGCGTGCTGAAACGACATCGGCGATCGCCGGCCGCGGACGCCTGACGCGGCCCGAGCCCTGCGCGGGGGCGCATCAGGTGATCCGGGCCGATCACAGTCCGGATCGCCAGGCGCTCAGGCAGCGAAACGGCTACGGGGCATGCTCAACGGCGCGAATGTCCGGGCGTCCGCCCTGCCCCAGCGATCCAGCCAGGGCTGCAGCTCCGGGTGATCCGAGCCCTCCAGGAGAAACCGGTCCGGAAGCTCCGGGAAGACCTCGTTGCCGTCCTGGAACTCCTTGTCGCGTGCGCGGAACATGAAGTGGTAGGGACTGAACTCGGACGGATGGGAGAGGCCTGCGGCACCCACCAGCTCGCCCAGGGCGTGGAGGGTGTTGCGGTGGAAGCGCGCCACCCGGTCGCTCTTGTCGCCCACATCGAGCGCGGCCGCGCGGCGCGGATCCTGCGTGGCGATCCCGACCGGGCACTTGTTGGTGTGGCATGCCTGCGCCTGGATGCAGCCGATGGCGAACATGTAGCCGCGCGCCGAGTTGCACCAATCCGCCCCGAGCGCCATGGCCCGGGAGATGTGATAGGCCGAGACGACCTTGCCGGCCGCCCCGATGCGGATCCTGTCGCGCAGCCCCGCGCCGCGCAGCGTGTTGTGGACGAAATGCAGCCCGTCGAGCATGGGCATGCCCACGCGGTTGGCGAACTCGAGCGGCGCGGCGCCGGTCCCGCCCTCCTTGCCGTCGACCACGATGAAGTCCGGGGTGATGCCGGTTTCGATCATGGCTTTCACGATGCACATGAACTCCCGGCGGTGCCCGATGCACAGCTTGAAGCCGACCGGCTTTCCGCCCGACAGCTCCCGCAGCCGGGCGATGAACTCCAGAAGCCCGGCCGGCGTCGAGAAGGCCGAATGGGACGGCGGGGAGATGCAGTCCACCCCCATCGGGATGCCGCGGGCTTCCGAGATCTCCTTGGTGATCTTGGCGGCAGGCAGCATGCCGCCATGACCGGGCTTGGCGCCCTGGCTCAGCTTCACCTCGATCATCTTCACCTGCGGGTCGGTCGCCTGCTGCGCGAAACGCTCCGCGGAGAAGCTGCCATCCTCGTTGCGGCAGCCGAAATACCCCGAGGCCACCTGATAGATGATGTCGCCGCCGCCCTCGCGGTGATGGCTGCTGATGCCGCCTTCACCGGTATCATGCGCGAAGCCGCCCTTGCGGGCGCCCCGGTTGAGCGCGGCGATGGCCGGGCCGGAGAGCGAGCCGAAGCTCATCCCGGAGATGTTGTAGATCGATGCCAGGTAGGGCTGGCGGCAGTCCGGCCCGCCGATCGAGACGCGGAAGTCGAAATCCGTGATGACCTTGGCGGCGATCGAATGGGTCAGCCAGTTGAACCCGGGCGCATAGACCTGCTCCATCGTCCCGAAGGGGCGCTTGTCCTCCTCGCCCTTGGCGCGCTGGTAGACCAGGCCCCGCTCCTCCCGGCTGAAGGGCAGCTCCTCCCGGTCCCCCTCGATGAGGTATTGGCGCAGCTCGGCGCGCACGCTTTCGAAGATGTAGCGCATGTGCCCGATGATGGGGTAGTTCCGCAGCACGGAATGGCGCCTTTGCCGAATGTCGCGATACCCGACCCAGGTCAGGACCAGGGACACCATCAGGACGGGCGCCACCCAGGGGCTCCAGGCGATCGCCAGCGGCGCCGTGACCGCCGACAGGAGCACCATGAGCGCGAACGGGATGTAGCGGATATCGGTATGCTTCTTCGCCAAGGACTTGCTCCGGAACGAGTTCGATCTACAGGTTGCGAAATTCCATGTATCACGGAGCCGGACGATCCGACAGTGCCGACCTGCATCGGACATGTGACGGATGATCGAAAGCACTCCGTGCGTAGAATATTTCGCATTCATGCCGATTTGCTGTTTCGCATGGCCCGACGACCATGATATATGTGAAAAAGAATATCAGAAACACCGGAGATACGCCCTGATGTCCCAACGTTCCACGCTGTCCTACTTCGGATGGTCCTTTGCGGTCACCGCGATCGGCCTCGTCCTCGCGGCCGCGATCGGCTTCTACTACGAAAGCTCGATGGCCGGCGCGCTGTCCTTCCTGTTCATCGCGGCGGTGTTGTCGGTGCTGGAGATCTCGCTGAGCTTCGACAATGCCATCGTCAACGCCAACAAGCTGAAGACCATGACGCCGGTCTGGCAGCAGCGCTTCCTGACCTGGGGCATCCTGATCGCCGTGTTCGGCATGCGGATCGTGTTCCCGGTGCTCATCGTCGTCGTGGCCGCGAATATCGGGCCGATCGAGGCGCTGCGCCTGGCTGCTACCGACCCCGAAGGCTATGCGGCGATCGTGGGCGCGGCCCATCTGCAGATCGCGGCCTTCGGCGGCACCTTCCTGATGATGGTGGCGCTGAGCTTCTTCCTGGACGGCGACAAGGAGGTCCACTGGGTGCCGGGCATCGAGGCCCTGCTGGCCAAGGCCGGCGGCGCGAAGGGCTTCGAGGTGCTGGTGACCCTGGCGGTGATCTTCACCTTCCATTCCTACCTGGAGGGCGCCGAGGCCCAGACCTTCCTGATGTCGGCGCTGTGGGGCATGATCACCTTCCTGGCCGTGGAGCTGGTCGGCCATCTGCTCGACGCGCAGCAGGAGGCCACGAAAGCGGCGGCTCAGGGCGGCTTCGGCGCCTTCCTCTACCTGGAGGTCCTGGATGCCTCGTTCAGCTTCGACGGCGTGATCGGCGCCTTCGCCCTGACGCAGAACCTGTTCCTTATCGCGATCGGCCTGGGCATCGGCGCCATGTATGTCCGCTCGATGACCATCATGCTGGTCGAGAAGGGCACGCTGGGCGAATACCGCTACCTGGAGCACGGCGCCTTCTGGTCGATCCTGATCCTGTCCGGCGTGATGTTCTCGGCCTCCTTCGTCCACATCCCGGAGGTCTTCACCGGCCTGTTCGGCGCCGTCCTGATCGGCATCGCGCTGTGGTCCTCGATCCGCTGGAACAAGGCGAATCCCGAGGATGAGGCGGAGCCTGCCGAGGCCATCCCGGTCGTCTGATCGATCTGCCTCCCCCGTGGCGCATGCGGCCTCCCGCATGCGCCTTGTGCCGACCATTCATTCAACAAGGACCAGATCCGTGTCGATCTTCGAACGCTAATTTTCGTGCTTCGCAATTCCGTTCGGATTGGCCGTGCTCTTTCTCGCCCTCAAAGACAGGTCCGGGGAGCTTCTCGAGGTCTTGGTGACGCTCCTCGTCGCCACCTGCTCGATCCTCACGGCGCTGGGAACGGCAATCATTCCGGGTTCGGTCCTCGAGAACGGGCCTGTCATCGCTCTTCTCTGCGCTGCCTGCCTGGCAACGGGCACCTGTGTGCTGGGCAAGTTTGAGAAGGAGCTGCAGAAAATCCTCGACGTGGGCATGCCGGCGGACCTGACCGATAGAGAGAAGGCAGAACGCAAGGCGACCTATCGTGCGACGTGTCGGAGGACCGCGAGCCTGGGAAGGCTCACCTTCGTCGTGACCTGCGCTTTGCATGTCGGCGCCTGTCTCCACGTCTTCATCGCTGCCGCATATCTGTCGGAGCAGCTCTTTCTGCCGGTTGAACACCCCGCATTCAGCGACAGTGTCGTCCCGGTATTTATGTTCGTGAGCGGCATTGTGGGCTTCTGCGTCGCCCTTGCCGCTCCCTGGAACATCTTGAATGCGCGCCGAGCTCGCGATCTGCTTCTTTCGGAACTTGAGGGTCGCAAGGCATGAGTCGTCTCCCGGGATCATTCTGATCGGGGCGCCAACTCCCTCGCAAAACATTGCCCAGGCCCGCGAACCTCTGTTCGCGGGCCTTACGCAGTGATGACTGCATTTTTCATTTTCGCAGATTCCTGGTAGGATTGCTGCAAGCTGGAGATCCGACATGCCCCGAGCCACCGACCTCACGATCACCGACCGGTTCAGGAGCGGCCGCCCCCGAAAGGGCGAGGCGGTCTTCCCGGATGGAAGCTCCGCACGATGGGAGCGTGGCGAGTATGGACTCGTCCGGGCCCAGGACGACCCGGAAAGGATGAAGAAGACCTATCTGACTGTCGAGCAGCGGCGATGGCTGCGCGCGGCCCTGGGCAAGGACCCCCATGAGGCCGAGGCCCGGCTGTCCCGCCGCGGCGAGCAGGCCTCCCCCTGGCCTCTGGAGGCGCTGCCGAAGCCCGGGGAGGAAGTCCGCTTCGGAGGGGTGAGATTCATCAACCCGCTGTCGGAGAGCGGATACCGCATGGCCATGGATCTGCGGGAGGCCGCGCTTGCGGGTGACAACTTCCGTGCGATGATGCGCTCGATCCGCGACGCCGGCTACGACGTCCTGCCCCAGATCAGGCAGGAGGAGGACGGCTCCCATACCTATTCCGGGATGCGCTTCACGAAGGACGGGCAGCATCTGAGCGCCTCGCAGGCCAGCCTCATGATCCGGCCGACCCCGGGCCAGGATCGTGCGCCGGTCTTGGCAGAGGACGGCGCCTGGCTTCTGGAGATGCGGAAGGATTACCTGGCCCGCCACCGCGACATGCTCCTCGCCCAGAGCCGCATGCGCGTCGAGGTCACGGAGATCGTCGAAGGGGCCCGGACCGGCCCCGAGGCTGCGCAACGCCTCGACGAGGCCGGGTTCACGACGGCCCTGGCCGGTGAGGACGGATCCCTGATGCGATCATCGGCCACGTTCTTCCGGGACGGCATCGGGGTCGAGATCTCATGGAAGGCGGGCCGCGGCGTGATGCGCGCGGCCCGGTTCCTTTCCCGCCTGGAAAGGGCGCCCGGGGAGCAGCCGGAGGGCGCGTCCCCTGAGCCCTGATCAGGGCTCGGGACCCTCGTCGCGTTCTGGCGTCTGAACATCGGCCGAGGTCCCGTCCTCGCGGGTCTGATCTTCGTCGCCCGGGCCCTCCCGGTCCTCTCCCATCTCCTCTCCGGCCGCCTTGCGACGCTCCCAATCGCGCCGGCTGATGATCCGGAGCGTGCGTTCGCTCACGATCGCGCCGCCGTCGAAGACCTCCTCGTGGCCTTTCTCCGGACCGCAGAGGACGAACCGGACCTCGGAACCCGCGGCGGTGAAGGCCTTGCGGATCTCCTTGAGGCCGAACTTGCCCGGATCGGCAAGCGCCTTCCTGACGGACTTGGCCTGCTTCTCGTCGAGGCTTCCCGCGAGCCTGGCGAAGGTGCTCGAGCGGTTGAGCCGGTCTGCCACGACCCACCCATAGGCCGGGTCCGGCATTGCGATCCGGATGTCCATTCCGACCCGCTCGAGCATCAGCGACAGCCGTCGGATGGATGCGGCCTGGGTGTCGGATCCACCGGTGATGCTGTCGGGATCCTGCCCGAAGGCTGTCGCGATCTCTGCATCCGAAAGTCGTTTCGTCTTGCGGGTGCCGGCGGTCTGCAGGTCATGGAGCAGTTCCGCCGAGGGGGTGTCCACCAGCGGAGGGGTGCCTCCGAAATGAGCGGCCTTGCGCACCGTCTCGAAATGGCGGGTTACCCTGGACAGCCCTGCGGGCCCATCGATCAGAAACCGGAAGTCCCCGCCGGCACGCTGGAGCGCCTGGGCCATGTCCGGAACGACGTCTTCGGTCGGCATTCCGCGCGAGCGTGCCGCGGCCTCCTCCGGTGCCGGCCAGTGGCCGGCATTGCGCAGCAGGATGCCGATCGTCTCATGCGGCACCTCCGAGCTGATGACGATCCGTTCGCCGGAAATGCCGACCTCATCAAGCAGGCCGGCCGGGAAGTGCAGTGCGGCACGGATCGACATTCCGTTCTCCGCAAGCCGCTCGTTGAGCTTTGGCAGATCCGGAAAGGATGCCGAATTCCAGGCCAGTCGCCTGATGCGGACCGTCTCGTCCGTGATGTCGGGCAGCGCATCGGCCTCGGATGCCTCGAGCCACGCCCGGAAGGATGGAGATCGTGCATCGAGCGTATCGGCCTGTCCGGACGGACGCCCGCGCCCTCCGGTCCGCTCGCGCATGCCAAAGTTCTGCTTCATGCGTCTCAGGGCTTCGACAACGTCATTCATCGTCAATCTCCGCTTATGATGCGGCAAATCATCTCCCGCCCATCCTTGCCGGGATGGCCGGTGTCCGTCCGCTTCAGTCAGATACCCACATCTCGATGATGCGGACAATCCGGATAAGCTCACGGGAGCGTTGAACCGGATCCGGCATGCCGAGGGCGCGGTCCCAGGACTTCCGGACGCTGTCCCCCTTCGGGCTCGCCTCGCACAGAAGTTCGATCGCCCCGTCCATGTCCTCGTCTCCCCGCAGGTCGCGGGAAAGGGTCAGTTCAGGAGCCTGTCGCAGGAGGGTGATCGCATCGTCGTATTCATCCCGTCTGGATGGAGACCAACCCTGGCCTGACACGACGCTTCTCAGCTGTTCCATGCGATCCATATGCCCACCTTCTTCGGGCTCGGGGGCCAACCCAAGTCCCGATCCTGACCATGAGGGAAACCGGTTCAGATCTTTCCATGAATCCTTTCATGCGTTTTTTGCGATAGTCAAGCATCTCCCTTCTTCCCGCTGAACGGCTCCTGTCACAACGCGGTGCGGATGCACTGGATCCGATGAAAGTGGTTTGTGTCTTTCGCATATGCTAGGATGGTCTGCATCTGCCGGAAGGAACCGTGGAGGGGATCGGAATGAAGACGAGGGACGATGCACGCGCGAGGTTCGCCATGCTCGGCATTGCGGCCGCCGATCTCGATCGCGGCGACATTCGCAGGCTGGAGAACCTCCTGCAGGAGGCCATGCAGGACGCGGAATTCGCGATGCGCATCGATCGCCGCAGGACCCGCGTCCTGGACAGGGCCGATGGCCGTCTCATCTCGATCCGCTGCCGCGCCGAACATTTCGACGACCGCGAGGCGGTCACCTTCAACCCGGATGGCTTCGTGGGATTCGCGGGCTGGGCGGACGCCCTGAACATCCGTCCTTTCCTGGCCGGGTTCTCGGCATGGTGCGACGAGATGGAACTGCAGCGGCAGATCGCCCCGGAGCCGGAAGCATCCCCCCTGCCGTAGCGGCGCCGCCTACCTGCCCGATACCCAGACCTCGATCGCCCTCACCAGCCGCAAAAGCTCGAGGCTTCGGACCCCGGCATCCGGAATGGTCATGGCCCTCTCCCAGGAGTGGCGGATCGTCTCGCCCTTCGGGTTGGCATCGCAGAGGACGCCGATCGCGTCGGCCAGCGCGCGATCCTCGCGCAGGTCCTCGACGCGGGTGCGGTCCGGGCAGCCCTTCAGCAACCGCACCGCCTCCGCGAAACGCTCGCGCCGCGGGATGTCCTGCGACCAGGCCCCGCCGAAAGCCACGTTCTTGAGCTGGGAAGCACGGTCCATTCGATCCTCATCCTGTTCGCGCAGACGCCCAGGAACCTGCACGTCGTTGCGGGCTTGTAGCCTCAGAGGATAGAACGTAGCAAGAACGTCTGTCATTGATTCTTCGGGGGCACGGATGCGTTTCCGGGTTTTATACATAGATATGAACAGCTTCTACGCGTCGGTCGAAAGCCAGGTCGATCCTGCGCTTCGCGGGGTGCCCCTTGGCATCACCTCGACGGAGGGCGATCACGGGGCCTGCGTCGCCGCATCCTACGAGGCGAAGGCCTTCGGGGTGAAGACCGGGACGCGTGTGCGCGACGCCCGGGTCATGTGCCCCGGGATCGTCTTCCGCCCGAGCCGCCATCGGCTCTACGTGCGCTACAATCTCCGGGTCGCCGAGGTGCTCGACCGTCACGCCGAGCTCTACCGGATCCGGTCCGTCGACGAGTTCCAGATCGCGCTGTCCGGAGAGGCGACCGAACTTCCCGGACTGGAGCGCCTGGTCCGACGGATGAAGGCGGCGGTCCGGGACGAGGTCGGGGAGTGCCTTCGCTTCAGCGCCGGGGCCGGACCGAACCATCTGCTGGCCAAGATCGCCGGGAAGCTCCAGAAGCCGGACGGCTTCCGCTGGCTCGATGCCTCGAACATGCCCGGAGCCATCTCCCACCTAGCGCTGGATGATCTGCCCGGAATCTCCACCGGGATGTCGGAGCGATTGAACCGCGCCGGCATCACGTGCATGGAGCAGCTCTGCTCCCTGGATCCGCGGCATGCCCGCCGGATCTGGAATTCCGTCGAGGGAGAGCGTTTCGTGCGGGCGCTGCAATGCGAGAACATCCCGCTTCAGGACACTAAGTCGGGCGGCATCGGACAGTCCAAGGTCCTGGCGCCCGAATACCGATCCCCGGCCGAGGCCTACCTTGTGGCTCGCTGGCTGGTCGAGAAGGCTTGCGTGCGGCTCCGGATCAACGGCAAGACCGCGGCCCGGTTCGGCCTGTCCGTCCAGACGATCGAGGGTCGGCGCTGGTCGCGCGCCGTCAAGTCCGAGGCGCGGCAGGACACCCACCATTTCCTGAAGCTGAACCGCTGGCTGTGGCGCGAGGCCTGGCCGGCCATCCGGGGGCGCAAGCTCATCACCATCGGCATCCAGCTCGACGAGACCGCGCCGATCTCGGAGCGCAACGGCGATCTGCTGTTCGGGCTGCAGCCATCGGAACGCCATGCCGGGGAGCTGGCATCGCGCGCGATGGACATGATCAACGAGCGGTTCGGAGACGGGACGATCCGCGTCGGGCAGAACGCGCCGCATCCCGGATTCTTCGAGAAGGGTTAACCTCCTGGGCGCTGCGAGGGACGGCGTTTGCCGGGATCGACCCGGTTCCATCCGGCCTCCTGCAAGAGGACCGGGTTGCGGCCGCCATTTGCATGCGCGAAGAGAGTGCTCGGCGAAATCAGCGTGGGAAAATCCAGATCATGTGGCCATTCTCGAAACCCAAGGCCGCGACGCCGGACCATCCGCTCGTTGCCCAGTTCAGATCGAAGCTCGACAGCCCGCGTGCCATCGAATGGTTCTCGAACGCGGCCTGCGGCGCGGTCAGCGGCCTTCCGATCGATGTCGGACTGCAGGTGAACGATGCGATCCAGCTCTCCTACACGATCACCTCGATGACCGGGGCGACCGGCCACGACCTGGCCCGGGCGGCCAAGTCCGGGGACTTCTCCCGGATCAACGCCAGGTTGTGGGCCGGCTCGAAGGCGCTCGTTGGCCATGTGGCCGACAATGCGCGCCTCTATGGCCGCATCATCGAATGGGCGAACGACCACAAGATCCCGGACATGACCCCCTTCCACTCCATGGTCTACAAGCAGCAGGGCGTTCCCAGAAACCTGCGCGACCTGGGCGCGCTCCGCCATCTCATGATCAACGAGGATCATGGCATCACGGAGATCCCCGACGAGGTGGGTTCGCTGCCGCTTCTGCAGGCGATCTGCATCGACGACAACAGGATCAGGACCGTCCCGCGCAGCCTCTACAAGGCCATCTCGCTCCAGAGGATCGATCTCGAGAACAACCTGATCGACACGGTGCAGGATGGGATCGATGCGCTGGTGCATGTTCACTCGATCGATCTGAGTGGGAACCTGCTGCGGAATGTCACCCCGGACATCGTCGGGATGCCTTCCCTGCGGAAGCTGGACATCAGCGGTCAGAAGACGACCTTCGACATCATGCGAGACCGTGACACGCCCCTTTCGAGGGAAGGGGCGTCCGCCCTGTTCCGCCTCGTGAGCACGATCGACGTCAAGTATTGATCGCGGCCAGGCCCGGTCCGGGCTGCCTGCATCGGACCGGGTCCGGCGGGCGGCCCATGCCGGTAACGCCCTCCCGATCAAAGCCCCATGGCGGTCAGGGTCGCCTCGTCGGGCGCTCCGGTCGGAGGCAGGTCGTTCTGCTCCTGCCAGCTGCGGAGCGCGTTGGCCGAACCGCTGCCCCAGACGCCGTCTGGGGTTCCGGCATCGAAGCCGGCGGCGTTCAGCATGGTCTGGATGGCCCGGTAGTCCTCCTTGGTCAGCTCGAGCAGGCTGAAGCCGCAGGCCGCCGCGATCATCTCCGCAACCTGACCGATCCCGGCGAGATTGAAGCTCGCATCATGCGTCTCCCGCTCGTCGATCCGCAGGAAGACCTTATCTTTGTCCAGCAGCTCGCGCATGAAGTCCTGCGCCGGCGTTCCGAACAGGCCCGATCCCTTGTTGCTGGCGAGCTTCGACCAGTTCGCGGTCCGGGCGGTCTCATCGTCGATACGGATCGTCGTCCGCATCGTGCTCGACGAGTAATCCCCCATGATGAAGTTGTCCGTGTCGTAGATGAGCGCGGCCTGGCCTTCCCGGCAGGCGGCCTGGAGCTTGGGGAAGTCCGCCATGAAACCGTTCTCCTCGTAGGCGGAGGCGTTGATGGCAAGCACCTGCGGGCTGTCGTCGATTTCCGCCTTCGTTTCCAGAACGCCCCACCACCCGTGCAGATCGAAGCCCTCGTCGCTCAGCGCCTTGAAGACCTCCGCATTGTAGTCGATCTCCGGATGGTCCGGATCGGCCCATTCGGGTGCGGCCACCTCGGCCGTCTCGGCCTGGCCCTCGGCCGCCGCCGGGGCCGGAGCCTGGCTGGCCTGCGCCGTGGGTCGCGCGGGAGCCGGAGCCGCATCGACGGGCAGGATGCTGCCGTATTTCGCCTCCATCAGCGCGCCGCGCAGGCTGGCCAGGTTCAGCTTCTCGGTCATCACCCGAGAGAGCGCCAACGCCGCCACCAGGCCGCCCGCGCCGGCGCTTTCCGCTTCCGCCTGGGCGATGATGCCGTTCTGGGCCTCGATCTCCGCAGCGATCTCGGCGGCACGCCCGGCATCGGGCGCGCCGACCGGGACGGTGATCTCCGTGACCGCGCCGCCGGTCTCCGCAGCGATCCGGTTCTGGAGGATCGCGCGTGTCAGCTTCAGGGTCTCGATGCGCGCTTGGACCAGGGCGACCAGGAGCCCGCCATCGTAGTTCTTGAGGTCCGCCTCGGCCGCAGCGATCTCCGCGTCGATCCCCGCCATATCCGCGTCGAGACCGGTGGCCTCGAGGTTTGCCGCAGGAGCATTCTGGGCAAGGGCAGGAAGGGCGGCACTGGAGGCCAGGACTGCAAGAACGGAAAGACCTAAGGATAAAGCGCGCATCGTAATCTCCAGGAAAGGGTAATCACGCCGACGTTACCAAAGGATGGCACGAGATCAAGGAGGAATGCCTCCGCCTGTATCCGGCATTCGATACGGGACGGCGGGCGGCCGATATTTCGCATTTCCGGACTCCGTGCTAGGCTCGGCCGACGCACAGCACTGGAGAGGCACATGCCCGGGAGCGCCACACTGACCGCCCTTGCCGGAAGCCGCACCTCGGCCGAACGGATCGTCGATGCGATGGCAGAGAGCCGTTTCCGGGTCCGGGGCGGCGAGGATGAGCTGGCGAAGGAGATCTCGCTCCGCCGGCGTCGCGCCGCGGGAAACTCCTTCGGAAGGGTCGACCCGCTGCTCCTCGAGATGGCGGAGGATTTCGATCGTCTCATCCTCTCCGCGCGCACCGAGCTGGGCATCGCCTCCCCAACTCCGGCGGATCACCTGGCCCGGCTCGAGGAGAACGGTCCCTGGCTCGAGGATCTCGGGGTGACGGACAGCCGGACCTGGGAGATCGTGCCGACCGGCAACGGCCGCTTCGCGCAGGTGAGCCATGAATTCCGGATGATGTCGACGGTGTCGTTCGGATCCGAGATGAGCGCCCGGACGGACAGTATGCGCCGGGACGAGGGCGTCCTGCGCAAGATGCGCGCGAACTACGAGGCGCAATACCCGGCCCCCTCCGACACGCCCGAGCCCTGATCGTCCCTCTCCCGACAATGCGAGACCCGAAATGCGGTTGAAGCCTTCCCTCCTCTACCTGACCAATGATTGGATTGCGGGCGTTGAGCGCCACAGCGCCCTGGATCTGTTTACCTACACGGATTCCGGATACCACGACCATGCCAAGGAGATGCTGGGCTTCGAGCCGGATTACGGCAATCTCACCGCCTACATGATCCGCCGCTTCGGATACCCGAACCATCCCGGAGATCCGGATAAGGACCTGACCGGCGGCTGGCGCCTGGCCACCGGCAAGGAGGATCTGCTGCTCACCGTCCGGCCCACGCCCTCGGGCTCGGGCATGACCGCGCTGAACTTCACGGCCAGCGTGCCCATGGGAGCGAAGCAGGCCTTCCGGGAGTGGCTCGACCGCCCGAGAGCCGAGTGGCAGTCCCGTATCTTCGACGCGATCGAGGCGGAGGGACTCCCGGAGTGGATGCCGGCGCTGTTTCAGGCCATGAAAGACTCTCCTTTCGTTCGGGGCGAGGACTGGCGGGCCCTGGCGCGCGCCCTGCCGATGTTCGAGAGCCGCGGCATACCTGTTCCGGCACAGGGCCTCAGGCGCGAGCTGGCCGGCGTGGCGGATGAATGGGCCGGGATCGTGGCTCGGCACATCGAAACCTTGCCGGATCCCGGGTTCCGGGAGCGCATCGGGTCCTGGAAGACCTGGGACGATACGGATCCCCAGAAGCCCTACATGGCCGCGCTGCAGGCCGCCTTCGACGACCTGAAGCGCCCGGTCTTCGTCCGGGACGTGGCGATCGGCCTGCAGGGCGCGATCACCGACGAGGATCTGCAGCGGCGCACGGCCGCGCCACAGACCGATACCGGCGTCTACCCGGCGGGCCTGATCATTCACAGCGACCCGGAGGCCTTCGGTGATCTGCTCCGGGCCGTCCATCTCATGGGGGATGGGGATATGGGCGCCGGCATGCGCGCGCTGGTCGCGCTGGCGGACCGGGATATGGCCGACCCCGAGCCTTCGACGCTTCCCGAACCCTGAGGTCGTCCGGCGCCGCCAGGCTCACCGCGCATCGCCGGGGTCGGCCCCCTCCATGATCGCACGGACCTGTGCCAGGTGGTGGGTCGCCCTGCGCTCATTGCGTGGTATCAGCGCCTCGACCCCCGCATCACCCGCCTCGTCCAGAACCGCGTAACCCTCGCGGATAGCCCATCCATTCAGCGCCCGTGCCAGGCGCCCCGCCGTGTCACCGTCCAGAACCAGGGTCCGAGCCTCGCCGGCCTCCGGCAGCCGCAGCACCTCCCAATCGGCAGCGAGGCCCCCACGCCAACCGGGCCTGGCCGCCCGCGCGCCCCGATGCCGTTTGGGCTCCGGCGTCATGCGGGCTCGAAGGAACACGTCCCGATCGTCGATACCGATCAGGGCCAGCGCAAGATCGAGAGCCTCGCCCAGGCTCCCGTGGTCCAGGAATCCCGGATCGAGAAGCTTGTGACCCCATTCCACCCATTGGCCGATCTTCGGGATGAGGTAGACCGGTCGATCCTCCAGGGTGGAGGGCCTGTCGAACCTGCTCGGCCGCCAGACATCCTGCATCGGCTGGATCAGGCGGAAATGGATGCTTCGGTCCGCCGGATACTGCTGCAGGTCCAGATGCGGCAACGCCGCCGAGGCCAGCCGGAGCAGGATGTCCAGGTCGGCCGGATCCGGGACATCGTCCTCATCGAAGAGAACCCGGAGGCCCATGCCGGACAGATCCGGATCCTCCACACCGTGATAGGGCTTCGGAAACACGCCCACCGCGCGGCATGGCCCGAGCAGGACCCGGAGATCGCATCCTCCCGCCTGGCTCATGATCGGGGAGAGCGGGACGGATTGGACATCCTGGACCGCGCCGAAGATCAGCCTGGCCGCCTCGGCCTCCAGCTCATCCGCAAAGGCCCGGACCGAACGGATCGCCCCGTCGCGGAACAGGATCAGCCGGGGATAGATGGAGGCCTGGCAGAAGCCGTTGCCGTCGGACAGCGTCAGATCGAGGCCGAGGATCCGCTCTCCCTGATGCGTCATCCCGAAGAGCGGTCGTGCGTTCTCGGACAGATCGGACAACGACAGCCTGTCCTCATCAGCCTCAACCGCGGTCAGCCTCGCCGTGGCCGTGAGGCTGTCCTTCGGGGGATACGGGATGAAGCCGGTATTCATGCCCGCAGCGGGTGCGGACACGGTGTTCGTCGCGGCCTTCAACGCGCCCCAGTCCGACCCGGGCCTGATGGCGGCGGCCAGATCGTTCAGCAGCCTGAGCTTCGTGGGTCTCTGCCCGGAGGGCCAGCGATCCAGGATGCGGTCGATGCCCTTGGAGAGCTGGTCGAAAGCCACGTTGAGGGCGGGTCCGGCGTTTTGCCTGGTCTTCGTCATGTGCTCGTCTCCCGAATGCGCAGCAGGGATTCATTCGAAGCCGTGGGCCCTTTGGCAGAATCCGATATGCGCCAGGATGAAAGCGACATGGATGAGGAAGTCCGATTGCGGCAAACCAGGATCCTTGGGGCCCGGATCAGGTTCGCAGGGTCGGCTTGCGCCCGCTGCGCCGACCTGCTCTCGCAGCGCGCCCGCCCCTATCCCGGAAAGGAATAGTCCATGGGGGGCGCCGCCGTCAAGTTGCCCGATCTCACATGCCGATGCCGATCTCGATGACCTGTGGCGTCTGCGGATCGTCGACCCGCTCCACCAGGTCGCCCGGCTCGATCGTGGCATCCATCCAGGCCCAGCTGTCTCCCCACCAGCTTGCCACATACCATTTCGAGCCGTCCCCGGGCACGGTCCGGTCCAGCTTGACCAGGTCGCCCTCGTAGTCGCGGAAGACCATCCCGTGCTCCAGCTCGTCGCGGCGGGCATACCAGTCCTCCCGCGGCTGGTCCGTGTCGGCGGTCCGATCAGACATGCGCGTATTCCATCTTCTCGAGAACCGGGTTTCGGGTGAAATAGTCCTCCCGGCCGTGCACGCCCTGCCCCACGATCCGGAAGAACTGGCGCTTGCCGCCCTCCGCCTGCGCGATCGGCTCATGGGGCGTGAAGATCCCGATCTCCATCACCTCTCCGGCCCTCATCAGCCGGCCGGTCTGCCGCGGGAACTCGTCCGCCCGATGAGACAGATCCCCGTCCGGGGTGGTGTCGGTGACCTCGGCGTCCCAGAGCATGCAGGTGTCGTCGATGCTGTTGGCGATCAGCACCCGGACATCCCGCTCGAGACGCACCCAGGGCGAGGGTCCCCAGGTGGGATCCGTCGGCCCCCAGCTCAGGCGTTCCCCGGAGACGCAGGCCTCGGTGTGGATGGTGCGATCCCCGCGGCCGTATCCGCGCTGGGAGCTCCCGGCCGCCACGACGGACTCGTCGATCGTGATCAGGCCGATCCGGCCCTCCTCGCCGGAAAGCGCCAGATGCTCGACGATGTGGGCATAGGGGGCGTATTCCTCAGGCAGGCTTTCCGGACGCCCCTGGATGAAGGGCATCATGTAGCAGCGCGCGCCGGTATAGTCGGGGAAGGCCATCAGGCCGCGGGGGTGATAACCCATGGAGGTCTCCTTGTAATACTCTCGGACAACATATCACCCTTATCGGAAAGCGTGTCTTGTTTTCGCATTGTCCAATTCTTTGCAGTTGGGATACTCTGGCAGGCATCAATCCGGAGAATGCTGATGGCCGTGACCCGCATCATCTACACTGGCACGGTCCATCTCGGGATCTGGGGACCGCTCGACCGGCGCTGCGCCGCCGCCACCGACGCGCTCGAGGCGCTGATCGGGAAACGCGGGACGGACGCCTTCGGGCGGGACCCGCGCCACGACCACATCACCGCCTCCGGCTTCGTGGTCTCCCCTGATCGCCGCCGGGTGCTTCTGATGCACCATGCGAAGCTCGACCGCTGGCTGCAGCCGGGCGGCCATTGCGACGGCTCAGCCAATACCCTCGAGGTCGCCCGGCGAGAGCTCCGGGAGGAGACCGGGCTCAGCCAGGCGAGACTGGTGACCCGCGCCATCGTCGACATCGACCGCCACCTGATCCCGGCGCGACGGGACGAACCGGCCCATCACCATGTCGACCTGCGCTATCTCTTCGAGGCGGATCCGGCTCTTCCGATCTCCCGGAATCAGGAGAGCCGGGCACTGGCCTGGGTCGAGATCGACCGGCTCGAGGCCTACACGGACAATCCCGCCCTGCTGGTCATCCGCACCATTGCCGAGGAGCACCCGGCCCGCGCCTGATCCCCCTTGACGAGGGGGGTGTTCGATCCGACATTCATGCCTGTCCGCGGCGCGCAACCTGCGCCGGCCCGCGGCGGCGGCAACCGGGCCTTGCGCCCGGCAGACCGGAAGACGGGACCGCGGCGACGCATCGCCGCAAGAGACCCCGCGGGATGCTCGCCCCGCGGACCAGCAACCGGACAACCGGACCAACCCGAAGAGCCTGGACGCCGCATCGCGGCGCCGGGCTTGGTTGCGCCCTCGGTCCCGACGGCCCCACGCCTTTCCAGGTTCGAGCATCAATCAGGAAAGGAGGCCGACATGGCCAAGAAGAACACCGACAAGAACCGTGATGATCGCAACGAGATGGAGCGGAACGACGGACGCACGTTCAGCGTCCCGAGAATGCCCCGTTACTGGGATGTGAAGATGGCGTGCTACGCGACCGGTCTTGGCGCGCGGGTGGTCCGCGACAAGGTCCATCCGGCCCTCTGTCGTGCAGGTCGCTTCGATGCCACGGCAGGGGTGACGAATGAGTGGGCTGAAAGCGGGAGGCCAATCAAGATCAGCGTTCCCCTGAAGCCGAAGAGGCTTCGCCAGATGCTCGAGCAGCTCGACGATCTCTGCGCCTCCGGGCAGCTCGAGATCCGGGTGCATGGCGAGCGCTTCAACTGATCGGCACGGGGCACATGCCCGTGTGGGAGGACGCCGCGGCGTCTTCCCAGCTCCGGCCCGCAACGCTACCCTGCACCTCAGGACAAGCATGCGAGGACAGATGCTTCCGAAGCCACCGAAGGTCGGGTCGGGCCAGGCCGGCCTGGACGCGTTCCGGGAGCAGCTGAAGCTCTACGAGCTCTCGCTCAGCAATCGCTATCGTCGTGGATCCTACCGCGAGGATTTGGCCACGGCCAGCAAGCGTTATTCCACGCTCGCCCGGAAGCGCGAGGCCGGCAGCGAGGCCGCCCGCCACTTCGCGGATCTCTCCGCCCTCTGCGATGAGCTGCTCGAAGCCTACGGTCCGGAGGCGCCGCCGAAAAAGCGCACCCCGAAACCCGCGACGACGGTTCGGCTGACCTATCCGGATTTTCCGGAGGATCACCCCTATCGGCTGCACTTCCTGGAGGGCCCGGCCCTCAGGCGGCAACGGGCCATCCTGCTGCTGGAGCAGGCGGGGTTTTACAGCAGGCAGGTGTCCGGAACCGGCCGCGTCCTGGTCTCCGTCGGTTCGCGCCGGGAGGATGTCCGGTTCTACGAGCGCATGATCGAGACCCTCGGGGATGGGCTGTTCGGAGACCCCGCAATGAGCGGCTTCGATGTCGGATTCGAGAAGGGCAGCTTCATTCCGGAGCCGGACAGTCCGCTCGACCTGATCTGGAAGGACCATCGCACAGCGCGGGGCTACCACTGGACCGCAAGGGCGATGGGGGAGCATTATCGGGGCGCGGACGGGCGCGGCCTTCCGGAGGATCTGCCGGATGTCCGCGGCAACCCGCCATGGGATCCGGATCCGAAATGGCAGGAGATCCTGGACGCCACCGAGGCCGGGCGGCTGGAGGATGCCATGGAGTTGGTCTCGCGGGTTCCGGGTCGGGATCGGGAGATCTTGGTCGACGAGGTGGTCTACCTGCGATACCTGACCGGAACCCGGCCCATTGCGGATGATCTGCGCCTGCCGGCGCGGCGTCACGCGGCGCTGTCACGGATCTCCGGGCGCCTGGCCGACGAGTTCGACGCCTTCCTGGCCTGTCTCGATGCGGAGCTCCGGGATGATCCGCCGGCCCTCGAGACACTGCCGATCTTCGGCCGGTCCTATGGCGACGGAATGATCCCCAGGCCGCCACATCTCTCCGACTGGCGGGCCTGGCGCGCCCACCTGGCGCGGTTGACGAACTCGACCAGGCCGCGGGGCCGGATCTTTGCGGTCAATCCGGAGGTGGACCTGGCGAGCATCGAGAAACTGGTCGCAGGCGCTCTCGCCCTGGCCGAGGATGCCTTCCGGCGGGACCGGGACCTGCCCGCGATCGGGGCAAGCGGATGGGTGTCCGAACTGGCGCTGCTGGACCTCATCCGGACCATGTGGCCCGGCGCGGTCCATCAGTGGCGCCCGTTCTTTCTCGGCCGCCAGTCGATCGACATCCATGTCCCGGAGCTGAACCTGGCCGTCGAATACCAGGGGCAGCAGCACTACCAGCCCGTGGAGCTCTTCGGCGGGGAGGAGGGCTTTGCCAACACCCTGGCCCGGGACGAGCGCAAGCGCCGGATCCTCGCCTCCAAGGGCGTGCGGCTTCTGGAATGGCGTCACGACGTGGCTATCACGCGCGAGGCGCTCGTCCGGGCGCTCGCGGATCTCGGCATCGAGGCGCCGGCGGCACCCGGTGCGGAAGCCTGGTGAATCCAATGGCAGAAAAACTGCGATTGCTACGTATCGTCTGTCGATGGCGGGAGTGCGAAATGCTATGTTAGCATCAGAGAAAAGGAGATGCTCATGAGCCTCATACAGGATGCTGCCGATGGGCGCTACATGGTCGATGAGGCCTGGGGCCACATCTTCTCCGAAGGTCGCCGCGAGGTCGAGCGGGATGTGCGCCTCGTCTGGGATCGGGCCGAGGAGCGCATCGCGGCGATGGAGATCCGCCGCGGCCACAAGTGGCAGGAGGCGGACCGGGCCGAGATCGAGGACGTCACCGACAGCCTCGTGAATGCCAACCCCTGGGCGCTCGATCCAGAGCACGAGGACGCGATGGAGAGGGCCGATGAGCTGCCGGACTGGGCGGTGGTCGAGGCGCCCTCCCCGGGGCTCTGAACGCATGGGGCCGCGGCGGCGCCGCGGCCCATCGACAGCTCACTCCCTGCCGCTCTGCTTCATCAGGCGCGACTTCTCGCGGTTCCAGTCCCGCTTCGCGGCCGTCTCACGCTTGTCGGCCTTGTTCTTGCCCTTGGCCACGCCGAGCTTCAGCTTCACCCGGCCCTTCTCGTTGAAGTAGAGCGACAGCGGCACCAGGGTCATGCCCTCGCGCTGGGTGGCGTTCCACAGCCGTGACAGCTCGCGCTTCGACACGAGCAGCTTGCGCCGGCGGCGCTCGTCGTGACGCTGGTAGCTGGCAGCCTGCGCATAGGGCGCGATATAGCCGTTGATCAGCCACAGCTCCCCATCCTCGACGGAGGCATAGCTGTCGGTGATGTTGCTGCCCCCGGCCCGCAGGGATTTCACCTCGGATCCCTCGAGGATGATGCCGGCCTCCAGGTCGCTCTCGATGTAATAGTCGAAGCGGGCGCGCCGGTTGTCGTTGATGTTCGCGGTCTGCGCCATGATGCGTCTCCTGTTTTGCGAATTTTTATAGTGAAGCATATGTATTGTAAAGAGACTGTTCCATATTTTCGCATACCGGTATAGTCTGTTCCGGCACGGCACAGGGAGGAAGACGACATGGCGGAGCCGATCAGCATCATCGTGGATGTCTTCGAGGATCGCTACCCGATCGCGGGAGCCGAGCGTCCCCCGGTGGCCGATCCGCTCATCGCCTGGTTCCGCGCGGCGGTGGCGGCCATCGATGCGGATGTGCTCCCCATCGAGGCGACCGGCACCGACCCGGACATGCCGCGCGAGATCGAGCTGCTTCTCTGCTCCGCGGAGACGATGGAATACGCCCTCGGGAGCGATGCGCTGGGGCTGCATGTGGTGGAGACGCCAGGCTGCGACTCCTTCGGGGATGAGACCCCCTATGCGCGCCGCATGCGCTGCGTGGTGGTCATTGATCCGGACGACATCCGGTCCCGTCTGCGCGAGGAGATCCTGGCCGACGGCGAGGCCTGGCAAGAACATCTGCAGGAATACGAGGAATCCGAGGCGGCCACGGCCTTCCATGAGCTCGCGCATGCCGTGCTCTTCGCCGCGAATTCCGGATGGGTGAGCCCCAACAAGGTCGAGCTCCTATATTCGGCCGGCGCGCTGAACAACGACCTCTTCGACCATTCCAGCGGCTACGGGATGCGTCCCCTGCCCGATGAGGACGGTTGCGCGGTCTGGGCGGATGACGCCGCGCATGCGGCGGAGCTGATGGAGGCGTGGTGCGAGCGCCAGGGCCGGGCCTGGTATCGGCAGGCTGCAGCGTCCCAGACCGTAGGCTTCTATGCCGCGCTCGGCCTGGATCCGTCCGGGATCGCCCGCGAGGCCCTGGATGAGGATGGGCGCCCCGCGCCGGGATCATGAACCCGCCAGCGGAACAGGATGGAATGCACCAGTGCAATATTCAATAATTCTGTTTTTCACATATTGTATGATGCATACCATTACGGTATCTTCATGGGAGTGATAAGAAGGGAAAATACATGGCACTGAATCCTGATGCACCCAGCATTTCATTGGGCGACGTCATCTTCGAGCAGGTCGGGCAGCCCCCGGAAGCCGTGCTGTCCGGGCATATCAGGATCGGCGGGCTCGACATGCACCTCACCGCAATTCAGGTGAACCAGAATGATGATGCCGTAGATGGGGACTACCAGGACGACCTGGATATTCCGTCGAGCTCCGGATCGATGCGCACGCTCGAGATCGAGGGGAAAAACTACGTTCTGCTCGCAACGCCGTTCGACCGCTGAGATCGACTCCCCGAACGGTCCGCACACAAGGCTATGCAACAAGCTGGGGCGGCTCACGGTCCAGGCGCGCACCAGGGCCAGCGCAGCGGCGCATCCAGATCCAGAACCGTGACCTCCCGCCCGAGGCGGTGGGCCGCGACCAGGTGGTGCTGCCCATCAAGGACGATCATCCCCTTCACGACGAGGATGCGGTCCTCGTCGAAATCGGCCATCTTGCAGGCGACCAGGTCGCGCTGCTCCGCTTCCGCGAAATCATCGAAGGCCTCGATCACCGGCGTGACGCCGTCGGGCATCAGGAGCTGCGGGATGTCTGCAGCCTCGATTTCCCTCGTTCCGAAGTCGATCTCGGCGATCTCATCCTCCTCCGGGAGGAAGTGAAAGAGCGTCTCGTCCTCATCGGACAGCTCTTCCGGCGACAGAATGTCGGTCAGCTTCACGGCGCGCCCTCCCTGATTGTATTGCGAATTTTCTTTAGGTGATCGTATCCGGATCAAAAGAAAGGATCAAACATGCGCAAGACGATCACCACCATCCTGGGAGATCTCACCGGGGACGAATATGTGCGCCTGAGCAGAGCGGCCCAGGGATGCGGCCTTGCCCTGCAAGTGGCCGGTGACCACGCCGTCATCACCCAGGCAGGCCATGGTCATGCGCCGAACCCGTTCGTGGATCCGAGCCCGCTTGCCGCGGCGCTCCGCCGCGCGGTCCAGCGCTCCAGCATCGCGATAACCGCTGAAAGCGATCCGGGAAACGGCCGCGACGTAGCGGGCGCGCTGCTCTGCCGGTCGCCCCAGAAGATCGATGGGAAGCGGGACTTCACGCTGATCTCCTACAGCATCGATCGGAAGACCGGCGCATACAGAGACATCAGCGACGTGGTCGCCGAGCGCATCGAGGCACTTCGGTCCCTGCCGACCACGATCCAGAAGGTGCCACTGATGGATTGGCTGACCGCGGCCATGGCCACGGTTGCCGCGCGCAAGGCCGCGCCGCTCGTGCTGGGACCTGAAATGCGCGTCGCCGCCCAGGAGAATTCACCGCTGATGCTCACCACTGAGATGCGGCTGGGTGCCGAGACGGTCCGGCACGATCACGAAGGGAGCAGGACGGATTGGGCCGAGGATGCAAACATGCACTTCTGATGTATTGATATTCTTTTTCGCATTTACATGACGGCCGCGCGCGGTAGAATGTGCGAATAATTGAAATGTTGGAAGCAGACATGCAACTCATCAAGCCCATCCTGCTCGCCATGGTTGCCACCAGCGTCCTGGGCGGCTGCAAGATTTTCGGAAACCAGGTCGAGGTCCCGACCGCGCATCGTGGAATCATCTCCACCTCCGCCGGCCTCGAGGAGCGGATCCTGCCCCCCTCCAAGCTGCGTCTCGAAGGCTTCTGCCTTGCCTGCGACAGCCTGATCGTCGCCGAGGTCTCGGACTATCCGATCTTCGAGGAAATGGAACTCTTCATGCCGAAGGACCGGCTGAACATCAGCTTCGAGGTGCGCGGCACCTTCGCCACCTCCGACAACGACGAGCAGCTGAAGACCATCTTCTCGCGCGTCCCGCCACGGCCGAACGGGGACCGCGTCTCGCTGATCAGCTCGGAGCATGTCTTCGACACCTATGCGCGCCAGATCGTCCGCGACCGTGTCCGCGCGGTCGTTTCCGAATACAACATCCAGACCCTGATGGACAACCGCGAGGCCGTCGGCGCACGCCTGGCGGAGGCGGTCCGCGACGGGCTGAAGAACCGTCCGGTCGAGATGCTGAACTTCGGCTTCGACAACATCCAGCCGCCGGAGGTGGTGCTGAAGGCCGAACTCACCCGCAAGACCCGCGAGATCGAGATCCTGCAGGCGGATGCCGAAAAGGAAGTGGCGCTGCGTCGCGCCGGGGCGGCACTGGAGGTGGCCGCGGTCCAGCAGACCGTCGATCTGAAGGAGGCCGAAACCCAGGTGCTGGTCGAGCAGAAGCTGCGGGAGGGATTCTCGGAGGCTTATGTCGCGCAGCGCGGACTGAAGATCCTGGACCGGCTGGCCGCTTCGGACAACAACGTCATCTTCCTGCCCACCGAGGCGCTGACGAACCCGTCGGTCATGATCGGTTCGGTCCAGAAGGCCCTGAGCGCCCAGGCCCCGGAAGCATCGATCGAGCAGGATCGGTAAGGCCACGGCGGCACGCCCGATGTGGCGCGCCCCTACTTGCGAAAAAAAGGAATCCGATATGCTCGAAGCAGCCGGTATGCAACTTTTCCTGACAGCCGTGATGATCGCTCTCATCATGGCATCCGCCGCAATTGCCCTGACCATCGCGCGGCTCCTGACACCGGTGGTGCTGCTTCGCGGAATGATCACGGCGATGCTGCTGCTCTACGCCATTCCCCTGTCCAGCAAGGCGCCGAAATCGGAGATGAAGATCCAGTCGAGTGCGGCCCGCGCCCAGGCCATGCAGTCAGGAAAGCCTGCGCCTGACATCAAGCAGGCCGGTCCTGCATACGAACGCAAGGCGCATGACACCCAAAAGATGGGCCGACAGATCCGTGAGGATTTCGAGAATCTCCCGGATGCCGAGGTCCCGCCGCTGAGCCGCTGAGGCTCCCCGTGGGGATTGGCGGAATATGACATCGGCGATGCCAAGCAGCCGTGCGGCAATGCCGTAAAGATCGAAGGAGTGACGAAGGTGAGCGACACGAGTGACATCCAGCCCGGAATCCCGCCGCGAGGCGGAGACGGGGAGCCCGTGGCCTGGCAGGTCGAGGACCTGATGAAGCTGACGACCGTCCCGGTCTTTGCGACCAGCGTGCGCAAGCATGTCGAGGGCATCTACAGCGATCCGGCAGAATACCGGGTCACGCCCCTCTACGCCCGGAATGCCGCCGCGGCCTCGGACGGCACGGCTTTGGTGGATGCTCTCCGCGTTGCAGAAAGGGCACTCGAGGACATGTGCGAGGATGACGTCCGGGAGGGTGAGGCTGTCTCCTGGTTCGAAGCGCGGGCGCTGAAGGCGCTGCCGACGATCCGCGCGGCCCTTGCCGGTCACCCCGCCCCAACCGATGCCTCAGCGGCCCGGACCGCAGATCGGGTGGACCGGGCCGGCATCGAGGCCGCTGTGCGGGATGCGCGGGCGAGGCTGGATGCCATGGCGCCCGAGGAGCGGGATGCCATGTGGCGCAAGCAGCGGGAGAGCTGGGTCCATGCCGAGGCGGCGATGGGCGAGAGTTCGGTCGTTGCCATGGGCCGGTCCGCCCCTTGCGATGTGCTGCAGAAATCTCGGGAGATCGCCCTGAAAGCGGTCGCCGACATGGAGGGGGCGGGACCGTTCACGGAAGAGGGGCGCGACGATGACTGGCGGTTCCGTGCCCGTCTGGCTCGCAAAGAGACGCTTGATGCGGCGCAGGCACATATCGCGCTCGCATTCGACCACGCCGCCCTGATCGGCTATCGCGACCCCTCCGATGTGCCGCAGGAGCCCGATTGGCAGCCGATGGACACCGCCCCGACCGACGGGACCCACGTTCTGCTGGCGATCAAGTTCGGTCCGTTCGTCTACAAGGTCCAAGGCATGTATCACGATCGCAGGTGGCACAACGCCACGGACCGGGACGGCGAGATCCTCTGCTGGATCAAGACCCCCATGATCCCGGATCACTTCCTGCCGTGGACCGAGGACTATGCCGCGCGCCACACCCAGAACCGGGCCCTGAAGGACGAGACAGCGACATGACGAGGCTTGAGGAGATCGAGGCCGAAAGGCTTCAGCACGTGGCCTCGAAGATCGCGGCAGCCTTGCCGCCCGGGCTGCCCGAGGAGGCGGTCATCGCCGCGGCGCAGGCCGCGATCGAGGCCACGGACCGCTTCCCGGAGGATCCGGAGAGATGGCCCTTCGACATCGATCTGAACAAGGCGCCCGGCCGCATGCCGGTCCATGCCCGGCGATCGATCGAGGAGATCGAGGCCGCCATCTTCAACGGCGACACCTATGGTGAGACGAAGAGCCATCTTTACCTGGCCGCCCATGTGCAGCGGTGGTCAAAGGTCCTTCGGCAACGTCGTCTGGACGACTGGCGCAATCGGCCCGAACCGGATCCCGAGCCGTGATCGACCGGACCCTGCGCCCGGTAGACCACCCGGACTACCGGCCCGGCTGCGACATCTCCGGCCGGTGCGAGGTCCACGAGGAGGACGAACGCTCCGGCGTCATGGTGGCCATGTGCATTCTGTGCGGCAATGAGCGCCACCGTGACGACCCTTTTCCGGGGAACTGGGGGGTGTGGGCGCCGCAACTGGAGGCATCCGGAAGATGACCGAGACCGTCATGCTCTACCATGGCACCTCCGCCCTCAATGCGGTGCGGCTGCTGGCCTGTGGCTGGGCGCCGGGACAGGTGCCCTCAGGCTCGCAGTGCGGCGATCCGGCCAGGCTATACCTGACCACCCTCCCCGAGGACGCGGCCTGGTTCGCGGCGCGCAAGGAGGATGGAATGGTGCTGGAACTGCAGGTCCCGCGTCATCTCCTGCGGGTGGATCCGGAAGACCGGGCCGGCGACACGGTGGAGGAGGAGTTCGCGATCTCTGCCCGCACCGGTCTGCCGGCGAAGTTCACCATCGCGCATCCGATCGGCCCTGAGGCCTTCGCCGTCCACCTCCCCTATGAAGCGGAGGTCGAGATCGTCGACCCGGAGGATGGGCCGGAGGGACCGAGCATCTGACATTTTGCTTCGGATTTTCGACTTTTCCGTATTCCATCTCCTGGAATCTGCCGGAGGCCTCCATCCATGACGACGATCATTCTGCGAGACCGCAGCGACCTGTTCTCGATCCCCACCTTTGCGGCGCTGAACCGTGACAGCGAGGACCAGCCCTGCGTCTGGTCGAACCAGTATCACTGCGAAGACGACGACAATTCCTGGTCGGACGACTGGAGCTGCGGCTGCGATGACGAATGCAGTGAATGCGGCAGGGATGTGCCGCCTGAGCAGCAGACATGGATCGGCCCGGAGGACCGGCTCTCCCGCGCGATCTGGGAAACCCTTCCCGAGCGCGGCATGTCCGAAGAGCCGGTCGAGATCCGGCTCGAGGTCGAAGGGAACGTCATCCGCCTGGCCGAGGGTCAGGCCGTGCTCGGCACCGGCGAGGCGGCCATCGTCGTCAGCAGCGGCCCCTGGCCGGCCGCGGACGACCTCATGCGTGAGAAGTTCCCCGACCTGGCCGCCGGCGCCCGGGTCTACCTGATGGACGGTGGGATTCCGGACCGTTCCTGGATGCGCCTGACCGCCGCTGTCATCGAGGACCGCAACATCGTCCAGAGCACCCGCAAGACGATCAAGCTCGAGAAGGACGAATATCGGGCGTTCTGCGAGGCGTGGGAGGCGAAGAACGGCACGGACCATCACCCGGTCATCGCGCTGGAGCCCGAGCCCGACGCGCCGGGGTTCTGATTTGCGTTGATGTATGTGCGAAAATCGTTATGATATTCGCACAGCAGAGCGTTGATGGCGCGCCGCCGCCCGCATTGAATGAAACCGACGAACTGAGGTGCCTCATGGGCTACAATTCCGTTCTTGCGATCCGCTACTCCGACCTCGACCGCATCGCGGAGTCGCCGGAGTTTGCCTCCGTCCTGTCGCGCTGCGCGCTGCGCGCCAACATGTCCCAGGCCAAGGCAGCATCGAGCGCCAGTATTCCCGGTGTATCGGCGGACTGGGACATCCGCATCAGCTGCTGCACGCATTCTTCCGGGCTCTCGGCCGCGGTCCTTGGCGGCGAGGAACTGATCGGCGGCCAGCTCTACGCCATGGAACCGGCGGAGCCGCGGCGACAGGAGTGGCTGGCCGCGGCGGAGTTGCTGGCCTGTTCGGGCTACGAGGCAAAACTGGCCGGCCGGGTGGTTGCCGCGGCCGCAGACCCGGCCCCCGCCGCTTTCGACCTCCAGGCGCGTCTCGCGATCGAGGAGGACCGCATGGCCGCGCACCGCGCGGATCCCGCAAGCAGCATCCTGGCCTTCACTGTCCTGCATGACGGCTTCTATACGCCGGAAAAGGACACCGGTCTCGGCGCCCGCATGCGCGAGACGGCGCGCCGTTACGATCAGCTGCATGACCGCTACATGGACGGGGCGCGCCGGGGCCTGCTCTACTCGCAGGGTGAGATGAACCTCTCACTCGGTAATGTCGGAAACGGAATGAGCCTGATCGGCCTGGTCCCGGCCGGAAGGCATGAGCTGGTGCTGATGGGCGGCAACTACGGTCGCTTCCTGGATGCGGCCCTGCCCATCGGCGCCTTCCAGAACGACGCCCGCCGCGAGGCCTATGAAAGGCTCCGCGCCGGCGAGATCGCCGAGGTGATCCGCGGCCTGAACTCGGCCGGCATCAGCATCAAGGCGCCCGGCAGGCGCCGACACAGCCCGCTGCACGTGCCCCACCCGGCCTATGCGCTGGCCGCGCAGGAGCCCTCCCTCGACGAGGGGCCCGCCGGCCCCTGATCGAAACCTGCGTGTCGATGTCCGAGCTCCGGATTTTCATGCCTGCGGGGTAAGGTTGTTCGAAACAGATCAAGGGCATGCGAAATGAACCTGCACTACTGCAAGGGCCAGGATAGCCTTGCCGCTCGCATCCTCCGGGCGCCGGAGGATGCGATGATCCTGCGAACCGGCCGCGACATTCCTCTCGCCATCAAGGCGCTGCAGGACAGTCGTGACGTGCTGGCGATCGCGAACCCCGCTACCACGACCGGGTGGCGGGCCCCCGAAGGGACCGTCATCACGCTTGACGACGGCATCGAGCCGCAGATGGCCGAGCAGGCCCGCCATCGCGTGGCCCTTCCCGGAGATCCGTTCGGCCATCCGCAGATCGAGGGCCGCCTCTATCGGCCCGGGGGCGCGCCTGTCAGGATCGTCCGGTATCAGGATGGCGCATCTGGGGATGGTCTTCGCGACTACCAGGCTGAAGCCATGGCCGCGATCGAACGCGCACCGAAGCTGAACGGTGACGCATTCAAGGTCCGCGCCCATGCCGGCCTGGGCAAGTTCGCGCCGGACCCGGTGATCGAAGACCCCTTCGAGGCGGATGCAGAAGCCGATGGCAGTCCCGCAGGGCCTCGGCTCTGATTCAAGGAAACCAGGAGAACATCATGGCAATCATCAGTTTCTATGCGGAGAAGATCATCGCCCTGGCGAAGCTCTCCGAGGAGAACCCCGGGCATCGCAGGTTGGCCACCGAGCAGGCCTACTCGCTGGAGTTCCTGCGCGCCGATCTGGACCCGGCGCGCCGGGCCGAGCTGGAGGCCAAGGCGGAGGACGGGTTCTGCTTCGACATCGAGGATGGGGATCGGGATGCATCGAAGGCCCCGTCCGGCGTCTGGCTGGTGGGCGACCAGGGCGTCTACATCATGATGAACGTCTCGATGCGGGAGCCGGGCCTGATCCCGGGCCCGATCGAGCACGCGGTGCAGTGCTTCGAGACGGACACCCGAAACCTCCAGCCCGGTGAGCAGTTCGACGCCAAGACCCGCATCTTCGGCGGGGATGACGGCGTCCTGTTCCTGCCCTCGGACTTCATCATGGCCGTTGCGGCCCAACAGCAGGCGCAGCTGAAGCTCGAGACGCCGCTGCTGCTCCTCGAGATCGACGAGGCCGGCGTGTCTTCGCCGTGGAGGGAGCAGGCCGAGACATACCTGGCGGAGATGCGCGCCAAGGATCTGGCCTTCTTCGATCCCGACAGCAAGGCGCCGCCGAAGCTCTGGACTCCGCCCGGCCCCGACGAGACCCCGGCACCCTGACCCAAAAGCGAGAAAAGGAATACGCGACATGATCACGGAACGCATGAATCCCCGCCAGACCATGCTCATCTGGTTGGGCAACCTGCACCGCAAGGCGGTCGATGAAAAGGCCGAGCACACCGCCGAGGAGATCGAAAGCCTGGCAGAGCCAATGCTGGCGATGAGCGCGGCGAGCGAGGCGGCCGAGCCCTCGAAGATGCGCACTCTGATCGAGGGCGAGCGATACCCGGCAAGTGTGCAGAAATACCTGGTGCGGAACTGGGCGCTCATCACCGGCCTGCCGCCACGGGATCCGGCCGAGATGGAGCACCACAAGACCGCGGTCGAGCAGGCCGCCTCCGAGGCAGTTCGTCGCCTGACCGATCATGCGAGTGCGGCCAGGCCCGACACGCTCGAGAAGATCGTCCAGATCACCGGTCAGGTGGCAAAGGTCCTGTCCGGCATCCCCGGGGAATCCGCGAAGATGCACGGGGACGGCACCGCCATCCTCCTGCGCGAGGCGATCGGCCTGCCCGGCGACGAGGGCGTGGCGCTGATGATCGGCGACGACCGGGTCGTCCTGAATGCCGCCCTCGCGATGAGGAAACTCGGAGCGGAGATCGATCTGACGCCGTTCGCGGACAGGGCCGGGGTCGTCCACCAGGGCCGGCTGTCGGACTGGCGTGCCGAGGGAGACATCGGCACGTCCGAGGCCCCGATTTCGGATCCGGTAGCCTTCATGGTCAAGGATCTCGGGACTTCGATCGACATCTTCATGGGCGGCGCCGAGACGAACGGCACCCTGCCCGGCCAGTCCTCCATCCGGGTGGAGCGCGAGGCGGACACGACCCGCTTCATGATCTATGACGCGAACTGCGATGCGCCTCGGGTCTTCGGGGTGAAGGACGGCGAGCCGCTGGCGGAACTGCCGAACGACTGGCAGCACACTCTCCGCGAGCCGGAAGAGGATCCGTCGCCCAGCTGATGGAGCGAGCACGAAGGACTGGAGGGGGCCGGGATCAACCCGGCCCCTTCTCCTTCATGCCTTGTGCTGCGACCTGCGGTAGTTCTTCCACCCATCCCCGCGCCGCGCGTGAGGCACGTCATCCCAGAGCGTCGGAAGGTCCTTCCGCCTGGCCCGGATCTTCACCCGGATCGGGAAGTCCTCGAGATCGTGCAGGTCCGCCTCGAGCCCGCGATTGTCGCGCAGCTCCCCCATGGTCTTCATATGGCGCAGGTAGCGTCCGTAGCGCCGACCGCGGCCGCGGCCGGTTCCGGAAACCGGCGCCCGGCGAAAGTCGCGGGACGGATCGTAAGAGCCGAAGCGGTGATACCAGCTGGGCAGCGGACGCGGGCCGAGGCTTTCGATCTCGCGGATGATGCGCCAGACCGGGATGATCAGGCCGCAGTCGTCGATCAGGATATGGCGGCTGGGGAAGATGCCCAGCCAGCCATCCCCGATGCGGGGCGGCAGCGGGTGCTCGATCATCTCAAGGCGAAGCCGGCGGATATCCCGCGCGGCGGACGCGATGTCGGCATAGGCACGGGTCTCGTGGCGGCCATCCTTCAGGGTGACCGGGCCGAGCGGGCCGAGCGGGCCGTTCCAGTTCTTGGGCATGTGTTCACTCCGTAGAGCAGCGGATGTGCTGCGCTAGAAGTGTTCGCCCTTGTATGTTCTGAAGCCCGTGTTCATGCTTCGATATTCGCAAAATCGGATACGATGGTCAATATCTATTCCAGGACGATCTTAACGGCTCATGTCCCATGACGGATCGGCGCGATTGCGTTGCAGAGCGATGATCTCATCTCTGGCCAATGCATTCTTGCAACCTTCGAGGCCGATCGATCTGAAGAGCCGTGCCGGGATCGGCTCCGTCACGGCTTCTTCCATTTCCCACCCGCAGCCTTCTTCTCCGCCACCGTAGATCCCGTCTACAAACGGGGCGGGGATCAACCCCTCGCGGAGGAGATCTTCGCGGCTCACCGCCAGAATGACCGGTTGCGCTCCGGGATGCTCCTGAAGGCCGACGGCAAGTTCGGCGAAGTAGCGGGCGACCAGCTTGTCGGTGGTCAGGGAAACGTGCTGATGGCCGAAGGCGCCCGGCACCACGGCGCCCAACACCTGGATCTGCTCCCAGTTTTCAAGAGATGTTCCATGGTAGAGGTGCGTGCCTTCCATGTTTCAGAGGCCCATCGCGTGCTCATCATGGACGGGCTCGGGCGCGGCCTTGCGCCAGCGGATGTCGTGACCGCGCTGGTAGAGCGTGCTTTCACCCCAGCCGTTCAGCTGCAGCAGGCACATGCAAGGCTCCCCCGCATGAAGTCGCTCCCGATTGATCAGGTTGGTAGATGCAGGGAAACGGGATTCCCGCAGGTTCTGGACCGGGTTCTCCAACCATTTCTCGATCTCCCGTGCCGCCCTGTTCGCCGCGGTCATGACCTTCCTGACCGGCAGGATCTCTTCGCCGCCCTTGGGGTCCAGCCTGCGGAACTCCTTCTGGGCGATCGCATGAAGACTATCCAGGAGCGGTTGCACGGCAAGGCTCAGCCCGAAGCCGTCCAGCGCCTCGCCGGCAGCAAGGCGGTTCCAGTTCTCACCCTCGGTGAAACCATGCTCCTCGCTGCCCTCGATACGGGCCAGCACGCCGCGGTCGCGCGCCTGGATCAGGCCCCGCGCGGCAACATCCGCCAAGTTTGCTGTCATGACGAAGGCCAGGTAGGGATTGGCGGTCGGATGGGCTTCCAGATAGGCCGGCATTCCGGCGAGGAAGTCGGGCGGGACGATCTCGGACATGGTGGTCTCCTTCGGAGGCCATCATAGGTTGTAGCCGAGAAAATCCCTACCTGGCACCGTCTCTGGTCAGAATTCAAAGCCTGCCAGCGGATCCTCGCCGGCCGGCGCGCAGGCCGTCCAAGACTGGCCGTCCTCCGTGCAGAGGCCCGCCTCGTTCAGACGGAACATGAGGTAGTCACGGGTGCCGCAGTAGCCGAGCGTGGTGTCGGCATTGGCCTCGTCCATCAGCCCGCCCCGACAGGCGGTCGCATATTTCTGCCAGTCGGCCACCTGGCGTGCCTGTTCGGATGAGGCGCCGGACGGCAGCGTTGCGGCCGACACGAAGGCCGGGATGAGGCAGAGGCAGGCGGTGGCAAGAATGCGGATCATGAAGGATTCCTCGATTTGAATGGGTTGAGCCTAATCCGATATCGCGAACCGCGTCCAGAACATCGTTGCACGAAGAAGGCCGCCCTGCAGGGCGGCCTTCGAAGCAAGAGCGGTTGGGATCACAGCCCGGTCAGGTTCTCGACCAGGACCTGCGACCAGTTCTCCAGCCGATCCTTGACCGCGATCATCTCCTCGACGGTCATCGCGGTCAGCTCCGCAATCGCATCCTCGCCCGAGGCGGCCGGAACGGCCTTGATGTCCCAAACCCCGATCAGGCCGACATGGACGCGGCCGACCGCATCGGTGTTGTCCGCCAGCAGGCCGACCCACTGTCCGCCCAGGATCTCGATGCCGGGGATTTCCTCCTGCAGCTCGCGCAGGACAGATCCCTCCAGGGTGCCGCCCAGATCGAACATGCCGTCCTCGTCCGCCTTCATGTCCGGGATGTCGACATGGCCGCCGAAGCCCATCGAGATCTTCGCATGCAGGCGATCCTCGCCCCCGGCCGCGCCGCGGGTATAGGCCAGATACTTGCCGTCGCAGCGCAGAACCACGTAGGGGATGATCTGGCGGAAGCGCTCGTCCTGTTCCAGATGCGGGCGCGGGCCGAACCAGGCGCCGGCCTCGGCCAGGGCCGCGATCGAGCCCTCCTTGCCCAGCTTGGCGAAGACGCTTTCGTTGCCGAGTTCCCTGGTGATCGACAGCCGGTCGGTGGGGACTGCCAGGATCAGGCAGGCCGGGTTCGTCTTGCTCATGCGGAACTCTCTCCAAAGTGCGAAATAGGAGAACATCATACAGTTCGGCGCCGGCCCCAACAAGCTCCCATGACATATTTTTTCGCATTTACTTTGGCAGGGCACGGCCAGAGCGATTATGCAAATCAGCGAAAACAGTTCTTCATTTTCGCTAACGCGTGAAAAGATCGATCGAGACATCAGGGAGGATGGGGCGTCATGAATGTCGATGGGAAACTGGTCGGGGAAACCGTGGTGCGCGGCGTCGATCTGAAGCTTCGCGAACTGGGTGATGGCGGCTATCGTCTGAGCTGGTCGGGGGTGAGCGTGGATGGCGCGACCGATCTGCACGGTCCGGAAGCTGCAGGTGAGGCCTGGGCAAAGGCTATCTCGGAGCTTCGCGAGAGCCCCGAGCGCGATCCGCTGCTGACGCCGGTCGATGCGCCCGAGCTGGCCATGTAGAAACCGCGCGACGCCTTGCGATCACCGGAGACCAGCGCTTAGGGTCTGATGACTGGACACAGGTCTGAGGCCCGATCGATGAACGCTGCGCACGGTGCCGACACCGACATGAACCTGCTTGCCACCGCCTGCGTCTTCCGCAAGGACAGGCGGCAGACCATGTTCGGCAGCGACCGTGACGGACGTCTGGTTCATATCGATGCTGCGCCGCGCCAAAGTTCCGATTTCGTCTGCCCGGACTGCGGATCGCCGCTGATCGTCAGGAAGGGCGATCGCAACATCCATCATTTCGCCCACAAGAGCCATGCCGACTGCATCTCGGCGGGTGAGACCGCACTCCATCAGGTCGCGAAGGACATACTTCGGGAAAACCGTGCGTTGATGCTACCGGAACTCGTCATCCTCGACGAGATCTGCCAGCAGGAGCGCGAGGTGCTGCTGGACAGCGTCGAAGAGGAGACATGGGAGGGGCGATTTCGGCCCGACCTCCGGGCCACGATGCGCGGGACAGAAGACGGAAGCGAGGTCATCTCGACGCTCTACATCGAGATCCACGTCACCCATGTGGTAGATCGGGAGAAGCTCGAGAAGATCGAGGCGCGAGGTCGCAGCGCGATCGAGATCGACCTTTCCAGGCTGAACCGTGATCTGACCCGCGAGGATCTGTCCCTCCTCGTAAGGCGGGACGCTCCGAGAAAATGGCTCTACCACCGACGTGCCGACGCCCACCGGTCGAATATCACCGCCGCCCGGGAACTGGCGCGTCAAATCCAGGCCGAGGCCGATGCAAAGGAGCAGCGGTGTCGGGATGAGGCCGCGCAACGAGTGCGACGCGCGCGTCTGCGTGAACCGGCCCGAAGCGCCCCGGATACCTCCCGGGCTCAGCGCCGCTGGCAGGCAATCGGCCGGGACAGCGTCTTCCGCATGGATGCGGATGACGCGATCTTCGAACTGCCGCCGCGTCACTGGCGCGCGATCGCCCTCGACGCCCTCGCGCCATGGGCCAACCAGAATGACCGGGGCGCGCATTGCCGGCTCGGCATGCTGGATGCCATGGCGCATCAGGCAGTCAGGTCCCTGCTCTCCCGGGAGGCGGTCAAGAACGAATTCGTGACCAAGGGCACGGCGGGCGGCGGCCCGGCACTTGACGCGGTCCGTGCCTACCTCAAGGCGGTGATCACCATGGTCGGGGATATCGGGACCTGGGGGAGCGAGTTCGATATCCATCGCGCCCTTCAGGATATCCGAAGGGACTGGATCAGCCTCAAGGAGGTCCACGACAAGGTCACCCGGCTGCAGGCGATGCTGCGGGATCAGGAGATCGTGCTGACGGGCTGCGGGCGTGCGATGGTCTCGATCGACGATACCGCGAACTGGATTGCGGCGCGACGGGGCCGGGCCAATCTCTCGATAGGCTCGATGGAAGAGCCGCTCCGGCTGCTGATCTTCGAGCTCGAGAACGAACGGTCCGCCGCCGGCGTGCCTGCGGAGCGGCTTCTCGGGATGGAACTCGCCCTGCACCGATCCGGTAAGGACTGCACGGCCGACCATCTCCAGGATCTTCGACTGGAGCGGGATGCCCGCCTCACCGCAGAAACCTGGCAGACTATCGAGGCCGAGGTCGACAGGATCCTGATGCCCCTCGAGAAAGCCCTCGATACCCTCACCTCGATAGGACCCTGGCCGTCATCCGTCACTCTCGACGCACTTCCGTCCAGGGCCGGACTCCGTGAGATCGTCTGGGTGGCGACCGGAGAGTATTACAAGAGGCACGGCATCGTTTACCGCTCAGCTGTCGATAAGGCGACCGGACGGGAAATGGCCATCATCCGGACCTTTGCGGCCATTGCCCTGGTCGTGAATGACCTGGGGCTGCCACTGCTCGAGCGGGGCCTCAGGAACGTCCTGGTGCGCCACGTGATCAGGCAGGTGAAGACCGACGCGGGGATTCTGGCTTTCGATCGTCTTGCCGACGCCTTGTCGATCTTGGCATCCTCCGCAAGCCGCCTCGCACAGGAGGAGCTGGCCGGGTCCCGACGGGTCCAGGGAACCTCACCCGAGAACTTTGCATGGCGCGCGATGCGCAGCCCCGAGAAGGCCGGCGGACGCTGCATCCTCCAGTCGGTCCTGCATGGCGATATCGTCACTGCGCGCAGGCTTACGAACCTCGCCGCGAACCCGATGATCAAACCCGCCTGGATCCGCGCGGACACGCCGCGGTTCGAATGAGGGCGCGGCTTCCCGATGAATGGCGAACCGGCATCAGGGTTGGCCCTGCCCCTCGATGGTTCTTGCGATGATCTCCTCCCGAAGCTCTTCGAGGCCGAGACCGTCCAGGCCGGGCAGGATCATGCTCCCGAAAAGGAGGGCATGGCGCACGAGGACATCGGGCTCACCCCGCATTCCGGCCAGGTCCGCCAAGGCCCGCAGGTCCACCGCCACGCCCGAGATTCTGGCGTGCGGACGCTCAGGACCGCGATCAAGGAGGTAGCAGACCGCGATCTCGGTCCCGCCAACGGTGATCACGGCGCCGGGCGGAACCATGAATCTCGCCGCCCCCACCCTTGCGCGGCCATGGAGCGGATCGATCTCCCGCGCATCCTCAGCCCATCTGCGCGCCTTGGCCGCCGCCACGCGCCGCGCCACCTCGAGCGACGAGACGGGAGGTTGCCAGTCGTGCGGGGGGCGCTGGTGCCTTGCCTCGAAGGCCCGACTCAACAGGGCTTCGGAACAGCCATTTCCCTCGGCAGCCCGTTTGACGGCATCCGCGGCCGAAACTCCGGCCCCCAACAGGCTTTCGAGGTCATCGATGGCGTCGCGGATCGTTTCGGGATCGCTCTTCTTGGCTGTCGGCCGTGCCATCTGTCCTCGTCCTCCGGAAATGTCCTGCCGGTTTTGCACAGACAGGTCGCCCGCGCCAGATCATGCCTCGAAGGATTGACGCGCGCAGCAACATGCAATACTTATTCGCATATTGAAGATCAATCTTCATTTCCATCCTTCCCAGAGTATCGTGGCGAAAAGGCGAGTTTCATGCGACGGCCGCTCAACGTTTTCCGAATCCAGGTCCTCGTGGGCATCTGCATCGCAGGCCTGGGCCTTGCCGCCTGCACGCCCGAGGAAGGATCACCCCACAGCTCGATCCCGATCTCCTCCGACATTCTTCCCTACATGGAGGAGCGCGGTTTCGACCAGCGGGTGGAGCCGGACCGAACCATCGTCTCCAGGAATGGCGTGGACCTCTGGAGCGACCGGGAGAACTGCTTCCGTTACTGCGCCATTGCCTATGTCGGCCCACGAGGCCTCGACGGGGAAGTGTCCGAGCAGTTCCGTATGGCCTATCTGGCGTCTCGCGACGCGCTGATGGCCGACAACCGCGCCTTGCTCGATCTGCCTGCGCGGAAGGCCGACGTCCAAGCGGCGAACTAGGGCATCGACCATGTCTCGTCGCGCAGATACCCGTTCCCGCCTCACCCATGCTCGCGCCTTCGTTCTGGGGAGGCTCCGCGACCAGGGCCCCATGGCAAGCGCCGATTTCGCGGAGGCACGCCGAGGCGAGATGTCCGGGGGGACCGAATGGGCCCTGCCGATCCTGCGCGCTCTCGAGAGGCTCGGTTTTGCCGCCTCCGGCACCGGGCGCCCCCGGATCTTCGCGATCACCGCGGTCGGACGCGAGGAGATCGCCGCCCTGCCCCTGACGCCGCGTCGCATGGCGGCCTTCCCGGATGAGCGCGGCTCGAGCGTCTGCCTGGCATCTGCCCGGCAATGGAATGCCGGCAGGCCGCTCAATGAGCTGGACCGCCAGTCTATCGTCGATGGCATGGGTCTCACCGAGCCGTTGGAACGGGCCGAGAATGCTGAAGCCGACCGGATCCTCGCTCTGATGACTCAGGCATAGGCCCGGTCTCCATTCCCGGGGTGTTGTTAGATTCGCATATGCGATTTCTCGTCCTCCGGATATCGTTACCGTCGACAAGCATGGAGGATATGGCATGGAAAAGACGAACGACCTCGGTATCGAAGAGGCCCGCATCATCACCATCTCGACCGCGCATCTTTCCCCCTTCACGCGGGACTACATCAACGAGATGAGCGGCAACCTCCACAATGGGCCGTCGATCGCGATCCGCGACGACGGGTTCCTGGTCAATTCCTATCACGGCTCCCCGAACGCTCTCGATCAGCACATGACGGCCACCGGGCACAGGGCTTCCCTCTACGATCGCGCTCCGGACCTGGTGCTGATCATGGCGCTGGCCCGCGGTGTCGGCGCGGAGTGGATCAACATGGACGTGGACGGCGTCGAATACTCGGACATCCTGCCGACCTATGATGACGACGAGACCGTCTCGATCCCGACCGGAAGCGGCTGGAGCGACGCGCTGAACCGGATCGGCACGAATAATTCGGGCCAATCGATGGTCGTGCCGACCCGCGAGATCCTCGAGATCATCGAGGCCGGGCAGACGCCGGGGCTTTACGTGGATGAGATGCCGGAGCCTTGATGGCTCCGCATTGGGGAAAAGTCTCGTATGAACTGAGGAGAAGATGACGATGATCACCGACCTATGGATAGCCCTGCTTGCAGCTGTAGCAATGGCGGTTGGCGCCCTCGCTTCCTACGCCCATTTCCCTGTAACGACCAAATGTGTTCTCCTTGCCCTGGGCATGCTCGCGATCGCAGCGAAGGTCGTCGCAAGTCGACTGGAGAAGAAGCGGATTTCGGAGTTGCCACCTCCTGTCGTCTCGTCGCGGGCCGAGCGTGAAGAGCGGCTCAGCAGGATTGCGGCACGCGTGAAAGCGGCCCACGCCTGATCCTCCCTGCCTCCGCAAAGTAGTATCCCTGAAACCTGGACCCAGGAAACCGAGATGACCGTTCAAAGACCCACCTGGAACCTCGGCGATGAAATCCATTCGGGGTCCCGCGCCGCCAAGGATATCGACCTGGCCGCATCGACCGCGGAGGCGCTGGCCGGCGAGAAATACTATTCCCGTATGAACGAGCCTCAGAGCGTGGTGACGGCCGCAGTCCAATACGCGGCCAGCTGCATGGCCCCCGTCCTGGTCCCCATGGCCGTTCAGGCCCGTGAGCAGGGCCACATCACCGAACCGGGCGGTTGGCAGCTGCGGGTCGAGAGCGAGAGCCACAAGGAAATGTGCCTGTCCCTGACACATCCCGGTGCGCCAGGCGGCTGGTGCGTGTCGATCGATGTCGACCAGGAGATGATTGATATCGCCAAGCAGCGCCTGTCGGTTCTGGATCAGAGCATCAAGGAGAAGCTGGAAGCCCATGGCCTGAACCACATGCAGATTTTCTACCGGGAAATCGGCATCGGCGGTAAGGATATCGAAAAGCTCCCCGAGGAACTGGAGCGCTCGAATTTCAAGGCCGACCGAACCAACTACAGATCCATCGGACCGGGGCATGAGTTCAGCGCGATGCGCGCCTATGCGCTCCGCTTGCCGGAAGGCGGTATCAACGGGCATGGCCGCGCAGGCGCGCAATCCGATACAGAGAGTTTCAGCTCGATCGATATCTTCGACAGTTACGCCAAGCGGGACGGATGGGCCTCCGGTCTCTCCGCGCAACTCATCCCGGCGCGCCACCATCGTGACGACGAGCTGCTCACACCGAGCTCCGATCGCGACGGCGTCATGCCAGAGCGTTTCATGGGGATCCTGAGCAATCTCATCACCGCCAACGGTTACGAGCCGACGGTTCGCGCCAGGGAGGCTGAACTCTCCACGAGAGGCTGGATCTCCTTTGGAAGCGGCAACAGCCATGCCCTGCAGGAGGTCGGACATGGCCTCATCCACCAGGCCGGCGGGCTGTGGACGCCGGAGGTCACCGATGCGATGCGCGATTTCTCTGCAGAGATCGCGGCCTGCGACGTGCGCATGAATGTTGGAGACTGGATCAGGCTTGCCCGCAATCTCGAGGAGCAGGGCAATGCGCGGCGTGCGGATCTCTTCAGCGCCAATGACGGCCGCGACGAGGCCTGGGCCGAGAATGACGGCGATACGCTGACCATCCGGCACGAAACCCAGCATGGGAAGTTCCGCACCGACATCCTGCTCCGCGATGGCGCTTTGCAGGAGCTGCACTGCTACCGGGAGCGTCCCGGTGCGCCTGATATCGCTGTCGGTCGGTTCCGGGCCGATGGTCAGGGCGTCCTCCAGCACGACTATGCCGGCACTCTCACGCATGATGTCGAGGTCGCCTACAACATCCGCAACATACGCGACATGAACGGGATCATCGGATCCCTGTCGAGCCTGGCCTGCGTGATGGACGAGGAGCTGGAGGCCAGGAACGTGGACGACAGCCCCTCCCCGTGATGGCCTGTCTCCCATCGACGTTCATGACGGCCGTGCCGGATGGTAATCGAAAAGGAGATCCAAGGATGGATTGCAACACCGACATGAGGCTCGGCCGCTACGGCGAGAGCGACGCGAGGATCACCGTCCTGGTCTCCGGGATCGGCGCTCCGCCCGCCGCACAGATCGTCCTGGAGGCCGGATACTGGCGCAAGGCCGTCTCCGTCACGCTCGATGCGGACGAGATGGGCTTGGTGGTCGAGGCGCTGGGTGAGAAGGACGGCCGCTGCCGCATCGAGGGTGGCGGGATGGAATTCCGGATCTCATCGCAGAACCGCGGAGAGCCCTACCGGGACGGCTTCTCGCTCAGCCTCGGAGAGATCGGCGATTACGAGAGCACGGCCTGCTGGATGGATGAGCGCGATGCGGAGGACCTTGCAACCCTCGTCCGGGAGCGGCTGCAGGCAGAGCCGGAATGCGCCGAGAGCCGGCCTGACTGGTGAATGGCAGAAGGACGTCGACTAGCGGTCGTCCTGCTCCTGATCCATCTGCTCCTGGGCGCGCCTGCGCATGTCGGCCATCCCGTAATCCGGGTCATACGACCCGCCTCCGCTAGAGCCCTTGATGGATCTGAGGAGGAAGAAACCACCGACGGCGATCAGCGCGATGATGACCAATGCGGACGGGTTGAAATACAGCCAGACCAGCCCCCCGAAGATGACGATGCCACCAAATGGGATGCCATCGGAACCGGAGCTCGAGGATTTTCTATTCGGTCCATAAATGATGAAATCCGACTGCGCATCGGCCATGGCTCTGTCGTCTTCGGCCGAACCGTCGGAGTAAGTGGTTCCGATCCGGTTCATCCGGTCCAGATGCTCTTGTTTCCGATCTCGCATGGCAGCTCTCCGGGCGCGGGAATTCGCAGGCATACAGTCTTGACGTGCCATTTGAAGTCAACTGCTGCATGATGCAAAAAAGCTAAAGTTTGAGGAAATTTTGTTCCTCATCTACGGATACACCAATCCCGCATCCCCTGCAAAGAGGTCATGCCGTTCACTCAATTGGAAGGATATACTCTTTGCAACATCGGGCTTTCATCTATATTGTGTAGGGATATAATGGAGAAACTACGATGAAGCGCCTTTTCGCATATGTTGCCCTTGCTGCCGCCATCGCAACCGCCCCGGCACTGGCTGAACCCGGTCAGGATGCCTGGCACCACGTCAATGCGGGAATGGGCCAGTTCGAAGGCCGATACATGAAGACCGACGGCATGACGGTGGCCTACGGCTGCACCGGGCATTCCACCTCGCTCTCATTCTCCATTCCCGGCAATCAGGCAACGAAAGGCTATGGTCGCCTGGCCGTGGATGGCATCGTCGTCCACGAGGGCGGTGTCAGTTACGGATCGGCCGCCGATACGACTGGGATGAGCTTCGAGGCGAGCCTGAACGGCCATGACTGGCAGAAGGAACAGGTGAACAAGATCATCGATGCCATCGCGGCCGGCGGTGAGCTGACGCTCGATCTGCCGAACCAGACGCGTTTCGCCATCCCCTTGGAGGACAGTGCAGGCATCCGCAGCTGCCGCATCTGATGGCTTTCGGCTTGTAGGGCGTCCGCTTCACGGGGGGGGGGTCTGACTTGTCCGACCGGCGGTGCCCCAAAATGCCGGTCGGACTCATCGTCACCCGAACGCATCACGGATCGAAGAGATCCAATGCAATGCGAAAAAATCATTGGGTTCACGAATTCGTGTATGCTATAAGGCCTCGATCAAAGATGTGCCCCCGACCCATGGATTGTCTCGATGCGCCACCATGTCATCCGCCTGGCAGCAGTCGCTGCGGCATGCCTGAGCCTGCCGACCTTAGTCTCCGCTGGGGATTTTACCGTTCAGAGCGGCATTTCGACCTTGGGCTTCACGGTCGAACCCGCATACCGGATCAGCGGGCACTGGGGCGCCAGAATGCCCATTGCCACAGGCAACCGTTACTTCGACGCCTCGATCGGCGACAGGAACCTCTCCGGCACGCTGATGTCTGACGCGGTGGGCGTTCTTGCCGATTACCATCCGTTTGCTGGCGGGCTGCGGATCTCGGGCGGCCTGATCCACACCCACTACCGCGCGACAGCCCTTTCTGAAACGGTCACCTACAACGACCGAAGCTCCCAGGTCTTTGCGAATATCGATCAGTCTGAGAAATTGTCTCCCATGCTCGCCTTGGGTTATGACGCCATGATCGGCCCTGCCGCAATCTCTGCCGCCATGGGCGGGATTTTCACGAACGCCTTCAGGGTCACCGGCGGTCAGACCGGATCGCTCATCGAGCCGGCGGATGTCGAAGCTGAACTGAACAATATCCGAACCGAGGTCAACGCCATCACACCGATCCCCTACGTCTCATTGGGCGTGTCCTTCGCCTTCTGAGACCGGACGCGCCCCGCCCACACGGATCGTCGAAAACACCGCTTCCGTTCTATTTCTGGTCTTTTTTTTCGCATGTCCGGCGTATCTTCCTTCCTGAACACAAGGGGAGCGCACCGCCATGAAGATCTTCAATGTCTGCTTCGCGAACACCGCCGAGGACTGCTCATTCTCGGTCAGGGCCGAGAATGAGAAGGAGGCCGCCGAGTTCTACGTTGACGCCTGGCTCCGTCAGGAGATGTCCTGGATCGACCAGGACGAGATCGTGGAGTCTGGAGTGGTCGCCATCCAGTCGATCACGATCGACAATGGCGGCAAGGGGCTGATGAGCTATGACGAGCCCGAAGTGCCCGGCTTCGCGCTGATCGAGCTCGAGGCCTGGGAGATCTCGCAGCGCGACGACTACCGCGAAGGCGAGGGCGTCGAGGCCTACAGGGCGCGCATCGAGAGCCCGACGCCGGGGTTCTGAACATGCTGTGCCCCGTCCAGCTCGCCGAGGGCGAACTCCATCGCCTTCCCGCCGGGGAGGTGATGGAGCATGTCGCCCTGCAGGAGGTATGCGCCTTTCCGGAGCAGGACATCCCGCATCTGGAGCAGATCCTCTTCGAGGACGAGATCGTTGCGCGCGACTGGGCGATCATGGATTTCCCCATCGACCGGATCCTGCCTGCTGCGCTGCTGGAACAGGATTTCTGCCTGCCCGGCCAGACCGCCGCCGAGGCCGCTCATGCGCGGCGCTGCGTCAGGGCTGAAATCC